>CAZMKD010000242.1:0-9143 GCA_964566575.1 uncultured Verrucomicrobiota bacterium | reverse complement strand
CGCAGCGCAAACAGATAAGCCCGGCACTTCGCTTCGTCGCTGAAGCGCTGTTCCAATTCCAGCAGCGTGCGCGGATAATCTTCTGTCACCGCGAAAAATACTACTCGTTGTGGCTGGTGGAGTCACGTACATAGCCCTATTTGGGAATGACCTGTGTGTGGACGCGAGCCGCTGGAACGCCGGGTTGTGTTTCACCTGTATCACCAGAGCCTTCGCGCCGATGTCAGCGACCGGGGTGCGAGACCAGACCCTCCCGAATTACCAAGCTGTGGTGACCGGCCAATCGCCGGTGAATTATTCCAAGCTCGATGGTTCGCTGACGGATAAAGACGGCACGTCGCCATTGCGCTTTCAGCAAGTAGTTCAGCTCCGTCAGAACTCGGACGCGTCAAACCCGCCTGAGCGCGGGCGGGTGAGTGGCCGGGAACCACAGCAACTGTGGGAGACCTCGGTTTCGAAGAATCAATTCAATTGCCCGTACGGGGTTTTCCGGGTCGTTTCAGCGCCCTCCCTCTGCTGGGGTTGAACAACGGCAAAAGCAGTGATACAAGTGAACAACTCACAGACTAATATTCACGTGGCTCAGGAAAGCGGGTCCGGTTAGATTGGCGCCAGTATTTATGAGACATTTTGTTTTTGGGAAACTTGGACAACCGGCTTTCGTCCTGTTGGCCGGGTGGCTGTCTTTGGTGGGAGCGGAACCGGCTGCTCACGCCGCGACCAATAACAGCTCCTGGGCTTTCCCTGGTCCGAGTGGGCGGATGATCCGCCAGCCGGATGCGCTGGGCAATCGCGTGCTCGACTACTCCGGGGCCGGTTACAAGGGTGGCACGGTGGCGATCCCGAATGTGACTGTGAAAACTAACCTCGCGCCAGTGGCCGGCGATGACGGTGCGAGCATCCAGGGTGCGATCAACTACGTGGCCGCTCTGCCGCCTGATGCGAATGGCTTCCGCGGCGCCGTGCTGCTGTCGGCGGGCGAATACCAGATTGCCGGTTCCATTACCATCAATGCCAGCGGCGTCGTCTTGCGGGGCGTGGGCGATGGTAGTGACACCAACAGCAACACGATTCTCCGCGACACGGGCACGACCCCGGACACCCTCATCGTCGTGTCAGGCTCCGGCGCGCTTTCCTATTCCAGTTCGGCGCGCACCATTACCAACAACTACGTCCCCGTCGGCGCGCGCAGCTTCAACGTGAACAGCACCAACGGCCTGGCTGTCGGCGGCCGCGTCATGGTTTCTCGCCCCAGCACCACCAACTGGATTCATGATATCGGCATGGACCAAGTGTCGCCTGCGTGGACTGCCGGCTCGTTTGACATTTACTATGACCGGATGATCACACGTATCGAGGGCTTGAACATCACTCTCGATGACCCGATCGCCTGTGCCTTGGAGCAGCGATATGGTGGCGGGACGATACGCCCCTACACCTGGTCCGGCCTAATCACCAATGTCGGCATCGAGTATATCCGCGGGGTTTCGGACTTTAATCCTTCGGTCACTGACACGGCGGGCGCTACCAATTCTTACTACGCGGACGAGAATCACGGATGGATTTTTATCGCACTTTCCAACGCGGTGGCCGATGCGTGGGTGCGGAATGTGACGGACCAGTATTTTGGTTATTCTTGCGTGAGCATCGCCGGCGCGTCGGCCAGTTCGGCCTGCACTCGGAATATTACCGTGCGCGACTGCAATTCTCTCGATCCGGTCTCCATCGTCACCGGCTCACGCCGTTACGCCTTCGTTCTGAACGACTGCCATCACATCCTGTTTCAGAATTGCTACACGCGCAAAGACCGCCACCAGTTCGTGACGCAGTCGCTCACCCCCGGCCCGAACGTGTTTGTGGACGGACTCAGCGATACCGCCTACAGCGAATGCGGCCCGCACTTTCGCTGGGGCACCGGCGCGATCTGGGACAACGTGACCGTCAACGGCGAAACCGTGAGCAAGGGGATCTTGGCCGTGCGCAACCGCGGTGACGGTGGGACCTCCCATGGTTGGGCCGGCGCCAACGAGGTGGTGTGGAATTGCGACGCTGACGGATTCACTGTCGAGAGCCCGCCAACGGCCCGCAACTGGCTCATCGGCAGCATCGGCAATAACGTGGCCGGGCCGGTTCCGCCCGCCAGCACCGCCGCCATCCCTTATCCCGCACCTCCGGGCACTTATGAATCCCGCAACACGAACGTCTTTCCCAACAGCCTTTACTACGCGCAACTGCAAGACCGGCTTGCGGTGCCGAACCTCCAAACGCGCGAGTACTGGTTGGGGGTGATTGACGGTTTCAGCAATGGCATTCCGCGCGATGTCGTGGCTCTCGATGCGGCGTGGAGCAACGCTGTGTCCGCCATCGCCTCCGGCCAGCCGCTTGATCCGTTCAACGTCGTGACCAACAATCACTGGATTCCGTTCACCTTCAATTACGCGCTCAGTGCCACCGACCGGGTGGTTGCGGCCACGCTTGCGCTCGCGCTGCGCGCGACCAACTCCGCCACAGGCAACGTAATGTATCTGGGCAGCACCAACAACAGTTTCACTTTCTCCAGCCTCGGCTGGCTGCCCATCGGCACCGGCACCAATACCACCGTCCGCGTGCTGGACTTGGGCAGCCAATTGAATCTGCTCACCAACGGCCAGCTCAACGTCGCCGTGCAGGGCGACGCCGGCATTGACTGGGCCATGCTCGAATTTCAGGTCGCGCCGGTCCAGACGCTTTACACCAATTCCATCCTGCCCGAAGCCGACGCGTACGTCCGCGGCGGCACAAGTGCAAACTTGAACTTTGGCACGAACGATACGTTCGTGATCAAGACCGACGCCTCGGCAGACAACCAGCATCAGGGCTACTTGCGTTGGAATCTCACGGGCTACTCGGGGAGCGTGGTGCAAGCCCGCGTCCGGCTCACGCCCACCGGCGTCGGCACCAACGGATACGAACACGGCATCGGACTCGTCACCAACAACAATTGGAGCGAAAGCACGATCAACTGGATCAATCAACCCGGTGGCGGCAAACGGTTCGCGACTTGGATTCCCGCTGCGGATGTGCCGGTCGAATTCGTCATCACCCCGCAGGTGCAGGCCGCCTTGGCGGCCGACGGCAAGTTGTCGCTCGAACTGTTTTCGTTGAGCAACGTCGGCGGTTCGGGTACGGCAAACTACGCCTCGCGCGAGCACGGCACCCCCGCCTACCGGCCGCAACTGCTGCTCATTTCCTCCAACACCCCGGCCGCACTCGCCGCCAGCTTCTACGCAACCCCAACCAACGGCGGTGCCCCACTGACTGTGACCTTCACAGACACCTCGACCGGCGATCTCACCAACCGCTTCTGGAGTTTCGGCGACGGCGCAACTACCAACACGATGGCCACGAGCCTGCTGCATACCTACCAACTGCCCAGCACCAACACCGTGCGCCTGATCGTCAGCGGCGCTAGCGGGTCGAACACCAACACCCAAACCAACCTCATCGTCGTCACCTCCGTGGATACCGTGGGCGACGGCATCCCCAACTGGTGGCGCGCTATGTACTTCGCCGGCGACGGCACCACCACCGCCGCAATGTCTTGCGCCACCTGCGACCTGACCGGCACCGGTCAGAACAATTTGTTCAAGTACTTGGCCGGCCTCGACCCGACGAACTCGGCATCGGTGTTTGTACTGCGCATCGAAGCGGTGTCTGGCGAGCCGAGCCAGAAGATGCTGAAGTTCAAGCCATGGGCTGGTGGACGGACGTACACCCCCGAGTATCGAACCAACATGGTCAGCGATGTGTACACCAACCTTCTGGGCTACACCGGCCCGTCAACCAACAGCACCGAAGTCAGCATCACGGATCTGAGCGCAACAGAACCAATCAAGTTCTACCGGATCAAGATCACATATCCATAACGAATTGGAGGAGCGCAGCCGGCGGTTATGGAAAAGGCACATATCCAAACAAGAAGGCGAGATCCATGCCTACGTTTTTTGACGATCATGCGGATGACTCCGCGTCCCGTTTCGTCGGGACAGCATGTTGGGCATCGCGCATCCTGCCAAACCGAGTGCTACAGCCCCAGTTCGTGTTTGAGTCGTAGGATCTCTTTGATCTTGCGCATAGATATCGCGTGCGGTCAAATAACTCATCTGCATCTGATCCGCGTTGAATTACCAGCCACTGGGTCGTGGTGAAGGACGCCGGCGTAGCTTGCTCAAGCATCCAGTCTGTGCAAGAGAGACCGGCAAACTCAACAGCGGCATGGCCCGCCGCAGGGAGAAACGACGGCGGAAAGCCGGTCGACCAACAAGGATTGCCTGGTTGCCACTCTCAGGCGGCTTGACGGTGGTAGTAGTTCAGCAGCCCACCCAACCGCTCCGCTTTCACCACCGGCCCTCTCCGCTTTGACAGCCGGCCGTCGGGAAACGGAATCACGTTCTCGATCCCCTGATGATTCCGCTCGGCGTGGTAATGCGCCAAGTATTCCCGAATCACATGACGCAGGGAGTCCTCTCCAAACAGGACGAACTGTTCCAGGCATTCGGTCTTGAGCGACTTCACAAACCGTTCCGCAAACGCATTCAGATTCGGGGATTGCGGAGGCAGTTTCACCGCTGCTGTGCCAGCGGCCTCCAGCATCTGGTCGAAGGCGCGGGTGTACTTGGCGTCGCGGTCGTGAATCAGATAGCGGGCTTCCACCAGCGGCCCATCGGAGCTGGTCACATTCCTTGCGGCCTGCTTCATCCACGACTCGTTTGGGTTCTGACTGATTCCCCCCAGCGCGATCTGACGACTGCGCACGTGGATGAAGAGTCGACTCATACGGCGGGTTCATGCGCTTGAGTAGTAGAGATGCGGGTAGTTCGACAGACAACATGGATGCACCCAATACAAGACAAGCTGCAAGAATCTCATCGTCGCGGTATTGGTGCTTCCAAACGAGGTCCTCGATCATTCGCTCAACTGCTGGAGGGATGTATACCGAAGCGCGGACGCCGTTTGTGTTCGAGAAGATTTCGATCATGTTGCCCCCACCGGGTTAATACAATCGGGTATATCGTTCTGAGGTTTATTGACCAGCGTGGCGACTGGGTATCCTTCCATTGCCGTTGCTGGGTAAGGCTTGAGACATTGTAGCAACCGCTCGCTTGGTTGCTCGCCCTCCGACAACCAGAGGTCGTAATCTTTCGCGTCCAAAATGCACGGCATCCGGTCGTGGACTGTCGCAAGAAGCTCATTTGGGGTTGTTGTGGTGAGGCAATAGGTTCGGACTTCATTGCCTTCCGGTGATCTCCAAGCCGACCACAATCCGGCAAAGCCCTCAGAACCGGACGTGAGAGTTTTCCCCTCATCCGGCTCAAGCTGCCGCAAGGCGTCTTCCATGGGAAGTTCCGCACCAATCCCGATTGCGCTCCTTGGCACTGCTGAAGCGACATACTGCGCGACCTCACTGAGGATTTAAGACCCTCGCAAGCGAACTCCGCGAGAAAAGGCCCGTCAGGCGAGCGATAAAGAAAAACAGTGACAGCCAAGCAGTGACCGCTTGCCATTAGCACCAGTTTCGCATACGATGAAAAGCTGTAGCAGTTGAGAGGGGCTCCGGTGCGCCTTTGTGCGTTTGACGCGCGCAGAAACACGCATAAAGCCACGGCGGGAATGGTTTCGATTCCCATCGCCCGCTCCATCTTATTTTTATGGCGCACCGATTTCACATGCTCACGGTGCGGCATTCACGAATACGACGTACATGTTGCAGGCCTTGGTAGCCACGTCTTCTGTGTTGCTGCCGAGCGTCAGGCTCTCTCCTTGATCTACACGACGCTGGAAGATCTTCATGGAACGTCCATCTATGGTCAAACTCCCGTCCGTCGCCTTGAATTGGCGGGTGAGCCAACCGGGGCGTTCCAGTCGATCGTCGTGCGCTACAGACACGATCGTGCCGCCTTTCACCGCAATCTCTATCAAATCCACCGCGCTGTACAATTTGTCGCCGTTGGCAACTCGAATGTATTCCGCACCCTTCAAGCCGGTGGGCAGTCGCGCAAAGGTGTATTCGCTGTCTGAGTAAATCCTTCTCCCGTCTTGCGCGTCTTGCGCAACCCCGACGGCCGGAGTCGGGCCGGAGTAAGAAAACTCCCTGATGAGCCGCCCGGGCGGGACAGGTTTGGAGGGCCGCGTCCGAGCCGTCAATGTGCGGGCTCCGTCCTCGACACCCCGTTCTTTCCAGAGGTCGACTGCCGGCAGCACGGGCAACGCCGTCGAGTAACCGTTCTCCAGATTTACGGGAACGGACTGGAGGGTGACGTTACCGGACTTGAGACCATTGCACTCCGCACTCACCGTGATCGAGCCGGGCGTACGTGTGGATCTGACGGAGACGCGGTTGATACCGGCTTCCAAATCAAGGAAGAGATTGTTGATGGATTGAATCTTCCCGCTGTTGTAGCCGCCGCGCCAAATGCCCGGACCCTTGATTGCGAAATCGACGCGCTTCTGAAACGTCGGGCAACGCGCGCCGTTTGCGTCCACGGCTTCGACATCAATCAGAGCAATGTCCGAACCATCGGCATGCAAACCGCCAGGGCCGGTGATCGGCGTGAGACGCAGCGCGACCGGGGGGCCAATGGTGTGCTTCGCCTGCGTCGCCACAGGTTTGCCATCGACATAGGCAACCGCTTTGATCTCGCCGGGCTCCCACGCGATGTTTGGAAACGTGAAGAGGTAACCGTCCGAAACTGTTCCGTGCCCCAGCGATTTGTCGTTCAGGAACAACTCCACGTCCTGGCCGTTCGAAGCAACATAAACATTCTTCTTCGTTCCTGCCGGATAAGACCAGTGGCCAATGATATGTACCTGCGGATCCGCGCGGAACATTGTTCGGCAAACGTAGTAAGCTTCCTTCGGCAGTCGAACCCCGTCCACTTCGCCGCTGGCGCGGGCGACCTCGGTGGCGACGCGACCGCCACTGGTGGAATCCGAGAAGATCCAATTTGCGCCGCCACTGTGCTCCGGCATACCGAGTTTCTTTACGTAGTGAGCAATCTGTCCCACGGCAAACTGCTCCGAGGTGAGATCGTACGTTTGCCCTTTTGCTTCTGGGTAACCGAAATTGGGTGGTGAAAAATCATCCCACACGCGGCGCGGGGATTCTTCGCGATCGTATTCCCCCTCGACGACCGGCAAGCGCTTGATTTCCCACCCACCCTCGGTGCCGATGTTCACATTCATGAACTCCGCGGTGATCTGATCGGGGCGACGATGCGCGTACGCACGACCGCCGTGTGGATCATACTTGTCCAGAACGGCGCGAAGCTCTTTTGCGTGGTCATGGGTGACTTTTTGATTGCCTCCCTCCCAGATCAGGATGGAGGGATGATTGCGGAAGTAGATGATGGTGTCGCGAAAAGTCGCGACACGAATTTTCCAAGCGGCGCCGCGGGTGTCGGACTCCCCGTCCACTCCCGGCTGCTCAGCAATGATGCCCAACCGGTCGCCGGCTTGGATTTGCGCCGGTCCGCCGAGGCAATGGCCCCAACGAACGAAATTGCCACCCGCTTGTTTCATCAACTCCAGAGTGTAGAAGTGCACCCAGTCCGGCTGTGCGGCGCCTAGGCCCGGCCATTCATCAGTCGGCTTCTGTCCCCAGCCGTGGAGCTTGAGATGATGGCCGTTGATATAGAACCCAGTGTTCGCCTCCCAGCGAACCGTGCGGATGCCTAATGGAACCTCGCATGTGTCCACAGCCTCGCCGTTGACGCGGAGCGCGCAAACGACGCGGTAAAGATACGGATTGTCCGGCTCCCAAAGCTGAGGATTTCCAATGGTGCCGGAGACCGTAAATTCGACGCTCGCACCGGCCGCGATCGTCCCCTCCCGTTTCATAGTCAGCACGGGTTTGCCATTGCGGTCGAGAACTTCGGCGACCAACTCCACCTTGGCTCCATCCTTGCGTCCGTTTTCGATCGGTACTTCCAGATTCACCTTGGCCGATTTGTCCGAGATCTCGGTGGCGTAGACGTACGGGCCGACTGTCTGGAGGAAACTGTAAAGCGGCAACGAAATGTGGAGTGGATCGACCACGTAGAGGCGCACATTGCGATAGATGCCGCCGTGCGCCGGATGCCAGTGCGGATTGTTCCACGGAATCTGGTCGGCTTGAATCTGATCCACCTCCTCAGGGATGGTCGCGTTCACTTTTGCGGAGAGTGCAATCAGATGCGCGCCTGGAGCGGGAGCAATGTTCAAATCCCGGCCGGCTCCTGGCGTCGCGGGTTTGGCCGGTTCCTTATTCTCAACCGGAACCACCGGATCCTTCAGGAAGAGGTTGTCGCACATTACAGCGAGGACATTGGTGGAGCCGAAACGCAGATGGGGAGTCAGGTCAAATCCGAACGGGGCAAAGCCAGTCTTGCTCACCCCCAGGAGTTGATCGTTGAGGTAGACCTCGGCGACCTGACGCACCGCTTCGAATTCAATGTAGACCTTCTTGCCCTTGAACGATTCCGGCACGATGAACGTTTTGCGGTACCAAGTCCGCCCGCCCCACTGGTTCTGCTCGCCGCGGTGGCCGAGCAGGGACCAATCGTCGAAGGTATCCGTGTCGTTGTAGGTGTGAGGAGCGGAGACAATCGCCCAGTCATGGTCGTTGAAGCCGGGTGCCGCCGCGCCGGTCGGATCGGCCTTAACGAATTTCCAATCCGGGTTGAAGTTCAACGTCACGCGATTTCCCGCGGAGACGTTGCCGGAGACCAGCGCCAGCGTCAAAGCCACCAGGTAGATCGTTCCTCGGACAAACCTCGTGAGTCCATGAAGATTGCCTTTGTCCACTTCAAATCTGCTCAAAGGGATCATGCGATCACTTCCTTTCGTTATTCTAACGAGTGCCTGAACGCCATTTCGCCAGCGACGGCCATTAAGCTTGTGCGCAAAACACAACTTGATTCTCACGGCTGGAAAACCCACTATCATTGAACATGGGTTGTTTCACAAACCTTTTTCGTTTCTTAATAGCAATTCCCTTCGCGGCAATCGTGTCCACTGTCGCGTCGGCGGAATTAATCCCCACCGAGCAATTCGTCACCAATGTCGCTTCGTTCTTGGAAAGGGAGATCGCGGCGCACGTGGCCGCCGTTCCGAGCATTGACCCGCCG
>CAZMKD010000241.1:0-2492 GCA_964566575.1 uncultured Verrucomicrobiota bacterium | reverse complement strand
CCGCCGGTATGACATTCCGCGCAGTTCATTTCCTTCCACATCTCGGCGATGTCCACGGGGTGTTCGAACTCTAAACCCTTTGCACTGATTGTCGACAGTTTCTCGCCGTGGCCTTGGGCAATGATCGTGTGGCACGCATTGCAGTCGTGGGTGATCGCCTTGCCGTCGGCGCTCTTGTGTTTGCCGTCGTGACACCGGTAACAACCGGGAAAAATCGTGTGGCCGATGTTGTTCGGGTAGGCGCGCCAGTTGACTTTCATTTCCGGGAAGAAATTTTGCCGGTAAATCTTCTGCACTTCCGCAACGGCGGCGGCTGGCACCTTTTCGGCGATCTTCCGCATTGCTTCGTCGGTCGTCGCGTAGTCGGCCGTGAGCGCCTCGACGGCGAGTTTCTTGATGTTCGGGATGTTCGTGCTGATGCGGCCGGTACTCATGGCGACGTTGACGGAGCGCGAGGGAGGGTTGTAGTTGTGCGCGGGCCGGTTATGGCAGTCGACGCAGTCCACCTGGCGCGGTGTCGCGGCAGCAATCTGCTCAGGCTTCAGTTTCTCGTCTTCGGACTCGAACACGGTCGTCTTGCCGGCCTTGTCGGTGATGCGCACCCACGGGATCTTCTGCCGCTCGTGATCGCTGGCGATGTACTCGACTTTATTGCCGACGTTCATGTGCCAGTGGATGCCGCCGACCGGGCCGTGGGTCGGGTCGCCACCGCCGACTTTCATCAACAGGCTGATCGTCCACGGCGTGTTGGTCTCGTCGGCCATGAAATGCCGGTTCACGCGCTCGGCGTTGCCGAAGAACTTCTGCGGCCAATGGCATTGCTCGCACGTCTCCTGCGCCGGGCGCAGATTGGAGATCGGCGTTGGAATCGGCCGCGGATATTTGTTGGCGAGCGTCGCGTAGACTTGATAGCTGCCGGACAATTTTGATTTCACGAACCAGCCCGCGCCTTCGCCGATGTGACATTGCGCGCAAGCGACGCGGGCGTGGGGCGAGTTTTGGTAGGCGGTGTACTCCGGTTGCATCACGCCGTGACAGGTCAGTCCACAGAATTGCACGGACTCGGTGAAGTGATACGTCTGATAACTCCCGAACGCCGTCATCAGAAGGAAAATGGCCGTGACGATGGTGACCGAGAGAAAGACATTGCGGTGATGCGGGATGTTGAAATCAATCCGCAGATACCGGGGCACTTCGCCCGGTGCCAGGCGATGCCGGCGCCGCCGCTCCCACAACGCGCCGCCGCCAATCAGCAGCAGCCCGATCGTCAGGAACGTGGGGGCGACGATGTAGGTCAGGATTCCCATGTAGGGGTTCTCCGACCCGCGCAGCAAATCCATCGCAACCAGAAACAGCACCGCAAACAACGCACACGCCGCCAGCACGATGCCGATCAAGCTGACCCAATTCAGAAAGACGGACGGTTGTTTCGGTGCGGTTGCGCTCACTTTCCCGCTCGATTGTTTGCAGTGCTCGTGCCACGGTCAGTATAGCCGGCGCAACTCGCTCGCGCGAAACAATTTCTGGAGTGCACACCTTCACGCCGATTGCGTCAATCTGTCAGTGCCCGGCTTTCCACCTGACAAGGTGTCAGGCGCGTGCTACACAAAAACCGTGAACGACGCCGAACTTCTGACACTCTTGCAGACCGACATCCCTGTCGTCGAGCGCCCGTTTGCGGCGTTCGGTTTTCCCGAGGCTGAAGTGATCAAGAGCATCCGGCAACTCAAAGCTGACAAAATCATCCGGCAAATCAGCGCCATCTTCGACACCCGCAGCCTCGGCTACGCCTCCAGCCTCGTCGCCGCGCGCATCCAACCGGCCAGAGCCGATGAAGCCGCCGCGATCATCAGCCAACATCCCGGCGTCAGCCACAATTACCTGCGTGACCACACCTTCAACCTCTGGTACACCATCGCCGTCTCGCCGCTGAGCAAGCTCGGCTTGGAGAAAACCGTCGAGTTCCTGCACCGCGAATCCGAGGCAGAGTCCACCCGGCCGCTCCCGACGCTGAAGCTTTTCAAAATCGGAGTGAAGTTTGATTTTGGTATCGAGTCGGACTCGCCGATGTACACGGAGAAGAATCGCACCGCCGACACTGCGCTCACGCCGCGTGACATCGAGTTCGTCCGCTTCATGCAACGCGACTTGCCGGTGACGGAGACGCCATTTGCCGACAGCCCAATCCGATTGCCGGAACTTCAGGCGATGCACCGGCAATTCCTCGAGTCTGGCCGGATGCGCCGGTTTGCCGCGGTGCTCCATCATCGCGAGGCCGGTTTCAGCGCCAACGCGATGGGCGTGTGGGCTGTGCTGGAAAGCGAGATCGACCGGATCGGTGAACTGATGGCGACGTTTCGCGCCGTGAGCCACTGTTACCGGCGGCCGTCGTATCCGGATTGGCCGTATAACATTTTCACGATGGTCCACGGCAAGTCTCAGGAAGAATGTGAGCAGACGCTCGCCGCCATCGCCGAAAAGGCTGGCATCCG
>CAZMKD010000240.1:0-11701 GCA_964566575.1 uncultured Verrucomicrobiota bacterium | reverse complement strand
CTAGCAGCCTGTCGGACTTTGATGTAAGCCGTTGATTATCAACCTGACTATTCTTGCCCACGAAAAATGCGACTCTTGATAATGAACAACTTATGAAAAATCTCTCTTCCAAGTCCGACAAACTCCTAGTACGATCAATATGACCAATCCCGGCTCCACCATTTTCCTCGGCACTCAGGGCATTGGCCAGATGACGCTGTCCAATGGCACAGTCAACACGTCTGCTACCATCGTGGGAAATGTCGGGTCCGGGGTGGGCACGCTGACCGTGGCTGGCGGGACGCTGACCGCCCCGGATGGCTTTGATGTCGGTGAAAGCGGCGGCAGCACTGGCGCGGTCTGGATGACGGGCGGAACGCTGTTGGCCACCAACTCCAACCAACTCATCGGCCTTTCCGGCGTCGGACAGATGACGATGAGCAACGGAGCCGTGCAATTTCGCCGCGTGCTAATCGCATCATCGAACATCGGCACGTTCACGATCGCGGGCGGCACCAACTCGATTTCCACGGAGCTGCACATTGGCTCGTCAAATACAGGAACGCTCTGGCTGACCGGTGGACGTTTGGTGACGACGAACACCACCGCGATGAACATCGGCCGCTTCGGCGTCGGCCAGATGACCGTGTCCAACGGGACCTGGCTGGCAACCAATGCGGTCGTCGGCGCCAACACCGGTTCGCAGGGCACGTTGACGGTGGCGGGCGGCAGTTCCACGGTGTCAAGTAACCTCACCGTGGGCCGCTACGCCTGCGATTCCACAGCCATCGTCAATGTCAATGCCGGGACGCTGGCCGTGACCAACTCGGCCGTCAATGCCGTGCTCGACGTGCGCGGCGGCACGCTCACCGTCAACGGCGGCTCGCTGCAGGCGGACCTGCTCTACGTCACCAACGCGTGTGCCCGGTTGATCCGAACCGGCGGCTCGTTGATCATCGGCAGCATCAACTTGACGGCCGGCTTTGACGCCGACGGCGACGGAATCCCGAACGCGTCCGATCTCGACCCGTTCAACCCGAACGATGCCGGCACCGACTCCGACGGCGATGGCTTGACCAATTTGGAGGAGTTCCAAGCGGGGACCGACCCGACCAACAGCGCCTCGGCGTTCCGGATCACAGCCGTTGCGCGGCAAGATAACACCAACATTCTCGTTACGTGGATGACCGGCATCGGCAAGACCAACGCACTCGAGAAGGTCGCTGGCGGTGGGGGCAACTATATTAACAATTTCGACACCTTGTTCGTCGTCACCAACACGGTTGGCACGACGACCAACTACCTCGACGTCGGCACCGTCGGCAACAGTAATGCTCGCTATTACCGCGTCCGCCTCGTGCCGTAAGCAGCGTAGGTGGATTTCGCACCAACGCGACCTCTCGTTTTTGTCTAGCTATTTGTACAGCTTGCGGTATCCTGTATGGTTTTGGAAGCCGTAGCCGTTCATGGGAAAAACAATGTGAGAATGCCAAGACGCATTTTAGCGGGTGCCTTGCTGCTGATTCCAGCACACATCGCGCACGCCACCGTCTTCACGAATACGCGGTCCGAAATCGCGCAAATGGCGGGCTTGTGGGAAGCCGACAGTGTCCAGATTTCCTCTCTAGTCACGAATCAATATCCTGCGTTCGGCACGAATACTTGGGAGTATATCTTTCCGAATAACAACATCGCGGGTGATGGCGATATTCACGTTAATATGGCGATTGATGCATCAGGCACGGGCAAGAACGGCGGCAACACCGGCAGTTCGCCCATCGTCGCCGAGGTTGTCAACGTTACGTCCGCCCAACTGACCCACCTGAAGGACGCGAGCGTGGTGCACTCCAAGACGCGTGGCATTTTTCGCTTTTACACGGAGCACTCGAGCGAGCGGCATTACGAGCTTCATCCGATGACCGAACTGCTGACGTGGAACACCAACACGAGCACATTCGTGTTGGACACCAACTATCGTCCCAATGTGACCAACGTCTCCGATGGTGCGGCGAAGATGACCAGCACGTTGATCGGCGTCTTTGACGGGTCAGATACGATAACGACCACGGTGCTGGCTGATAACAACCGTGTGACGATCAATTCCCCAGCTCCAAGTCCAAACTATGTGCAATATGACGGCGTGACGTTGTCCGCTCAGACGAATGACTCTGTCAGTTCGTATTTTTGGTTTCGCCCCTATTTGCTGACCAACTTGGTGCCCAACATTACCGTGCGCTGCCGCATCGTCACCAACACGCTCGCAGCGACGGCGGCAGCGGGTTTGTTCTCGAACCAGACACTGACCATCAACGCATTGACCCGCACCGACATGCTGGTGGTGTCCAACCGGGTCGCCGCACTGGGCGCGAGTCAGAGCGACGCCTTCGCGCGTCCCATCGAACTGGTTACTTTATGGATTACCAATGCGGGAGCGGCCACGGTGCCGATCATTAGCAATGTGCAGGCGACAAACGTCACCGGGACGGCCGCGACTATTCTGTGGACGACAGATGTGGCGTCAGACAGCCGCGCGATTTATGGATTGACCCCGTTAAACGTTACCAACGTGGTGAGCGTCGGCGACAGCGTCACGTCCCACTCAGTAACCCTGACCGGTCTGGTCGCCAGCACCGTGTACTATTTCGACGTTTCTTCCGCTACTGCCGCCGGCAGTTCGACCGACGACAATGGGGAGCAACATTACGTCTTCATCACGCCGGGCTCGTTCGATCTTCCGCTCACCCCGGCCGGCGGGTTGACCAGCAGCGGCAACCCCGGCGGACCGTTCACTCCGAGCAATCAGGTTTACACTCTGAGCAACACCAATGCGACTTCAGCCAGTTGGGGTGTCACCAAGAGCGCGATCTGGCTCGATGTCTCGCCCACCAACGGACTGCTGGCGACCGGCAACAGCACGAATATCACCGTCTCGATCAATAACGAGGCCAACTCTCTGGACGCTGGCAGCTATGCGGACTTCGTGGTGTTCCGGAACTTAAGCAGCGGCTCGCTAACCTCGCGCTTGGTCAGATTGATCGTCTTCCCGCTGCCGACGCTGGCGGTCACACCCTCGTCAGGCTTCGATTCTGCCGGACCGCCGGGCGGCTCGTTCAATCCGGTCAGCCAGAATTACACGCTCAGTAACACCGGCAGCAATGCACTGAGCTGGGTGGTTGGCAAAGCGGCGAACTGGCTCGATCTTTCGGCCACCAGTGGCAACCTCGCTCCCGGCGCGAGCACGACAGTAACTGCATCCATCAACACCAACGCCAACAGCCTCGCAGCGAACAGCTATTCGGACACCGTCACATTCACGAACACCACCAACGGCATCGGCAACACCACACGCTCGGTCAACCTCTACGTCACCACCTTCGGCTTCTACGACGACTTCAGTACGTTCGCCACCGGCAACCTCGTCGGCCAAAGCAACTGGACGCAAGTGCCCGGCTCCTCCAGCCTGCCGCTTCAGGTAACCAACGGCGTGGTCGCGAT
The DNA here is from genome assembly GCA_964566575.1 of uncultured Verrucomicrobiota bacterium. Classification (GTDB taxonomy): domain Bacteria; phylum Verrucomicrobiota; class Verrucomicrobiia; order Palsa-1439; family Palsa-1439; genus CAZMKD01. Next base: position 8,227 of record CAZMKD010000240.1, on the reverse strand, counting down.
TCCCTACGGGCAGGCAACCGACAACCAGGATGCCTACAAGAATTTCACGCAGACCAACATCACCGTGTTCTACGGCATGAGCCTGACGGTGACCCAGACGCCAATAAGCACGACCACAAGCCCACAAGCCTTCGCCGCGCTATACACCAGCAACGATGCCACCGTTGGCCCCGAAACCAACGCCTACTACCGGCTGACGGCGAAGCGCGGCGACGGCGGCCAATCTAATTTCGTGTTCATGGTCCGCATCAAGTACACGGGCTTAGATTTCTGGACCTCCGGTACCGTCCTGAGTACCGGCACTCAGCACCGTGTGATTGTCCAGACTTCTGTAAGCGGGAGCAACATGACAGTCTATGTGAATCCGACCCGCAGCGATCTCGCTTCACAGACACCCTATAACACGCATACCCTCGGCGCTGGCCTTGAGCCCCCGCTATCGGTGGGGGGCTTCACGATCCAACAGTTGTTCTTTCCATCGCCTGTAAGCGACGGCGTCTTAATTAGCAAGGCTGTCGTCGCCGACAATTTCACAACCGTTTACAACGCGCTGCTCGGCGCGCAACCGCCGGTGGCCAGCTTTACCGCCATGCCCGCCAGCGGCGCCGCACCGTTGAGCGTGACGTTCACCGATACCTCGACCGGCGGCAGTGTCACCAATCGGTTTTGGAATTTTGGCGACGGCAGTACGACCAACGTCACCACAAACGTCGTCGGCCACGTTTACGCGGTCGGGACATACAGCGTGACACTCGTCGCCAGCGGCCCCGCGGGAGTGAGCACCAATATTCAGTCGAATTACATCGCATCGCTGACGGCGTTCGAGAGTTGGATGGTTCAATACTTCGGCACCACCAACAACCCCACCGGCGACCCCGACGGCGATGGCCTGTCCAACCAACAGGAATACCTTACGGGCACTAATCCCACCAACGGCGCGTCCGCGTTTCGAATTCAGGCGGTGACAATCGAGAGCAACAATGTACGCGTCAACTGGGCGACCGCAGGCGGGAGAACCAACGCGGTGCAGGACGCGCTCAGTGCGGGTGGCAGCTACTTCGACATCAGCTCCAACATTCTCATTCCTGGTAGCGGGGACGCCACCACAAACTATCTGGCCACAGGCGGGGCGACCAACCAGCCGTCTCACTTCTACCGCATCCGTCTCGTGCCGTAATTACTCCGTACCGCCTTCGAAGTCGAACGCGAGGAACCTGCCGTCCTTCGTTTTCCACCGTAGCCGGCCGGTTACCTTCTTGCCCCGGATCTCGCCCTGCCAGTTGATTACGCCATCGGTGTCGCTCGTCTGCTCGGCTTCGAACTCGGCTTCCTTCTCTTCCTTTTCGCCTCGGTAAGGTCCGGGTTTGAATCCCTTAGAGAGCAAGGCTGCGGAAGAGAATTTGCCATCGGCGAATTTCACCGTGTCGTCGAACGCTTTCTCGCCCTTGGCCGCCGTTGCCGGATCGGGGGTGAGTTTGATTTTGCAGGTCGTGCCGTCCAGAAACGCGGCATGGCAGGGAATCGTGACCGCCAGCAGGAATGTCGCGACTATCGTGACTCTCATGATTCGGTTCATTTGCATCGTGGAGTTTCCTTTCGATTCAAAGAATTGTTCTTCGCACGCTGAAAGTCAACGAGTTTCACGACTGCGTCAGCAAATGGATTGCTACAATAACGCCGAACAGCACGACGGCGGCACGAAACAGGTGTGGGGACAGCCGCTGCGCCGTGCGTGCCCCGACAAACCCACCGAGGATCGCCGCGCCGACCATCACCGCGGAAACTTTGAGGACAGCGGCGCCGGCGACAATGAAGTAAACGGCAGCGATGCCGTTGATGAGGACGGCGAAGAAGTTTTTCATCGCATTGGCCGCCTGCAAGTCTTCGGGCAGAAAGATGGCCATCGCCGCGAGCATCAGGATGCCGATGCCTGCGCCGAAGTAGCCGCCGTACACCGCAATGACAAATTGCGTGAGCCACAGCGCGACGGCGTGTTTGCGCGGGTGCGCCGCTGTACGCGCGGTCATCCAGCGCCCGATCGGCTCCTGCGCCATCAACAGACCGCACGCAAGTAGGATGAGGTAGGGGACGATGAAGCGAAACAGTTTCTCGGGCGTGTGGAGCAACAGCGCGGCGCCCGCCATTCCGCCGAGTAACGAGGGCAGCGCGAGCATCCACACTCGCTGGCGATGGTCGCGCAATTGGCGCCGGTACGTCCACGAACTCATCAGCGACCCCGGCCAGATGGCGGCAGTGCTGGTGGCGTTGGCTCTGATCGAATCCATCCCCGGCAGGCCGCTGTAGAGCAGCGCGGGAAACGTCAGCAGTGTGCCGCCGCCCGCAATCGCGTTCACGAATCCAGCGCCAAAACCAGCGGCGATGATGAGCAGATAATTCAAAAGCGAGATCCTTCGCTTCGCTCAGGATGACAGCCTTCGGCTATCACTTGCCGAGGCCAAACGCGTCGTGCACGGCGCGCGCGGCTTTATCGGCGTCTTTCAGCGCGATAATGACGCTGATCTTGATCTCGCTGGTCGAGATCATGTCGATGTTGATGCCCGTGTGAGCCAGCGTGTCGAACATCTTGGCCGCGACCCCGGGATGCGAGCGCATCCCAATGCCAACCACCGACAGCTTGGCAATGTCGGTGGTGGACGCGGCGTCGCGCGCGCCAATGTCCTTGACGATGGGCTGAAGCGTCTTCGCTGCCTTGGCCGCTTCGTTGGACGCTACCGTGAACGAAATGTCCGTATAGCCCTTCTCGCTCACGTTCTGCACAATGACATCGATATTGATATTGGCGTCGGCGATGGTTTTGAACACTTTCGCGGCCACACCGGGCTTATCGGGCACGCCGGCAATGGTGACTTTCGCCTGATTCTTGTCTACCGCCACACCGCGGATGACGACATCTTCCATCTTCGCTGTTTCTTCTTTCACAATAGTCCCGGGGTTGTTGTTGAAACTGCTTCGAACTTCGAACACGACACTGAACTTCTTCGCAAACTCGACCGACCGCGCCTGCATCACCTTCGAACCGAGTGCGGCGAGTTCGAGCATCTCGTCGTAGCTGATCTCCTCGATCTTCGACGCATTCGGAACGACGCGCGGGTCGCTCGTGTAGACGCCGTCCACATCTGTGTAAATCTGGCAGACGTCCGCCTTGATTGCCGCCGCGATGGCGATGGCGGTCAGGTCGCTGCCGCCCCGGCCGAGCGTTGTGATCTGGCCGTCCGGCGTTGTGCCTTGAAAACCGGCAATGGTCACGATGTTGCCATCGTCGAGAAACTCGTGCACACGCTTGGGTGTGATGTTCGCGATCTTCGCTTTTGTGTGCAAGCCGTCGGTGACGATACCGGCTTGCGCACCAGTCAACGACACCGCCTTTGCGCCGAGTCCCTGCAACGCCATCGCCAACAATGCGATCGTTGTCTGTTCGCCTGTCGCGAGCAACATGTCCATCTCGCGTTCACTCGGCTCGGGATGAACTTCCTTCGCGAGCTTGATCAGGTTGTCGGTCACGCCGCTCATCGCCGACACGACAGCGACCACTTGATTGCCGGCCTGTTGCGTCGCCAGCACGCGCCGCGCGACATTGCGGATGCGCTCCGGATTGCCGACCGATGTGCCGCCATATTTCTGAACGATCAGTGCCATTTACACTCCGATTACTTTCAATACTGCTTCCGTGTTTGCCTGACAAGAAACCGGTGCTGTCGCGTTGGCCATCGCGTTGTCAGGGTCTTTGAGGCCATGGCCGGTCAGGGTGACGGCGACGACTGAGCCTTTCGTGAAGTAGCCACCCCTCGCGTTCTTGATCAGCCCGGCAACCGCCGCGCCGCAGGCAGGTTCGACGAAAACGCCTTCCTTGCCGGCCACGAGTTTGTAGGCGGCGAGAATCTCTTGGTCGCTGACCATGTCGATGAAGCCGCCGGAATCATCGCGCGCTTCAAGCGCGGCTTTCCAGCTCGCGGGGTTACCGATGCGGATGGCACTCGCCACGGTCTCTGGTTTCTCGACAGGATGCCCGCGGACGATGGGTGCGGCGCCTTCGGCTTGGAAGCCAACCATCTTCGGCAGCCCCCGCTCGGAGCGGGGCAAGCTTTGCGCGTATTCGACGTAGCCCTTCCAGTACGCGGTGATGTTGCCGGCGTTGCCCACTGGTAAGACGTGATAATCCGGCGCACGGCCGAGCGCGTCGCAAATCTCGAACGCGGCGGTCTTCTGACCTTCGATCCGGTCAGGATTGATGGAGTTGACAATCTGGATGTCGGTCTGCTCGCCGATCTCGCGGACGATGTTCAGCGCGTCGTCGAAATTGCCGCGCACGGCGATCACCGTTGCGCCGTACATCATGGCTTGGGCGAGTTTGCCCTTCGCAATCGCGCCGTTCGGTAAGATGACCACGCACTTAATGCCGGCCCGTGCGGCGTAGGCGGCGGCGGAACTGGAGGTGTTGCCGGTGCTGGCGCAGATGATGGCCTTTGCGCCGCGTTCGACGGCCAGCGAGACGGCAACGGTCATGCCTCGATCTTTGAAAGAGGCGGTCGGGTTGAGGCCTTCGTACTTCAACCAGATTTCGAAGCCGCCGCCGATGTGGCGTTCGAGGTTGCGCGCGCGGATGAGCGGCGTGCCGCCTTCGTGAAGGGTGATGACCGGCGTCTTCTCCGTGACGGGAAGGAACTTCCGGTATTGTTCGATGACGCCGCGCCAAGCCATGCCGGTCAATCCTTGTAGGCAGTAACGCCGAAGTTGAGTGATGCCTCCACGGTCTCGCCGGGGTGGACGACGACTTTCTTGGAGCGCATCTTGCCTTGCCGGTCGCGCGCGGCCAGTCCGTTGGCGCGCACGCTCTGGAAAATCAGCAGGTACGCGCCGGGCGCGACGTCTTCGAAGGCGAATTCGCCATGACCATCCGCGACTCGATGTGGGAATTGATATTGGCCGGTCAGCTTCACGTCCCAGCCGACGGCGCGCTGTGAGATCGGTTCGTCCGCCGTTCCTCCCGTGGTTGCGGTGAGTGTCGCGACATCGCCTTCATTGACGAGCCACACTCGCGCGCCGGGATCCGGTGCTGAGGTTTCGAACAGATTGAGATGATAAGTGAGCTTGCCCGTGATCGATGGCACAGCGACCGGACGCGAGGGAACGGACAGCAACACAGTCGTCATCAGCGGAGAGGCAACGGCTGGCGGGGTAGCCGCAGGAGCAGCCGCCACGGGCGCAGGCGCTGGCGGTGGAGGCTCGTTGGTCTTGATGCTGAGAGTGACGCCTAGGGCTTTGGAGAGCGTGTCGATCGGCACGTAGATCGCGCCGTTGGTTTCGATGACGCTGGTTTCGATCTCGCGACCGTTGACGACGATCTGAATCGGGGCGGCGTTCGCACCCGACGCGAGCGCGACCCCCAACGCAAATGCCGGCAGCGCGGCGCGCCTCATTCGAAGCTCTCCACGCGAATCACGACAGTCTTGTCCTTGACCACCAGCAGCCCGTCGATTTGGGCCACCGCGTCGCGCACGGCGCGGTCGCGCGCGGTGTGAAGCATCATGATCAACGGAACGTGACCGGGCGAATGCGTTTCCGGCGCTTCACGCTGCAAGACCGAGGCGATGCTGATGTCTGAGTCGCCGAGGACCTTCGAGACTTTCGCGATGACGCCCGACCGGTCTTCGACGGTGAGGCGCAGGTAATACCGGGATTCCACCTCGTCGATGGTGCGCACCCGGGCATTCAACTTGTGCGACACGAACGCCGGCATGCGTTGAATGCTGCCAAACTTGTAGTTCAACGCCGCGTCCGCGAGATCGGCAATGACCGCGCTCGAAGTCGCGTCCGCGCCGGCACCGCGGCCGTAGAACATCGTGTCGCCGACGACATCGCCGCGCACGACGACTCCGTTGAAGACGCCGCCCACACTCGCGAGAACGTGCGTGGCCGGTATGAGCGTGGGGTGGACGCGGACTTCGATGCCGTCGTGTTCCTTGATAATCGCGAGCAGTTTGATCTGGTAGCCGAGTTCGCGGGCGATCTGGATGTCGAATTGTGAGACGTGCCGGATGCCTTCGACGTAGGTGTTCTCAAAGCCAGTCCAAAACCCGTGCGCAAGAGAGGCGAGAATCGTGGCTTTGTGCGCTGAGTCGCCGCCGTCCACATCAAGACCGGGATCGGCTTCCGCGTAACCGAGCTTCTGCGCTTCGGCGAGTGCTTCGGCGAAGTCTTTTCCTTCGGCGGTCATGCGGGTCAGGATGTAATTGCAGGTGCCGTTGACGATGCCGTAGATAAACGGGAATTGGTTTGCAACGAAGCCTTCCCGGAGCGCCTTGATGATCGGGATGCCGCCGCAGACGCTGGCTTCGTAGAAAATGTTGGTGCGATTCTTCGCCGCGGCCGCAAAGATTTCCTCGCCGTGATGTGCGAGCAACGCTTTGTTGGCGGTGACGACGACCTTGCCGCGGTTGAGCGCGTCGAGGATCACTTGCTTCGCAAACCCGGTCCCGCCGACGAGTTCGACGATGGCGTGAACGTCCGTGTCGCCGAGCACGTGTTGGACGTCGCCGGTGAATACGACCTTGCCGGCGGGCAATCCTTTGAATTTCGATTCATCCTTGTCGCAGACCCACTTCAGGTTCAGGCGCAAGCCGAGGCGTTCGGCGATGAGGTCGGCGTTGCGGGACAGATTCCTGACCACGCCGCCGCCGACGATGCCGGCGCCGATGATGCCGATGTTGAGTTGCCGGGCGTCGCTCATGACCGTACGAATTTTCCCATGCGTTCGACGGCTTTTTCGATGTCCGGCATCGTCGAACAAAAGCTCGCGCGCACGTAACCTTCGCCGCCGGCGCCGAAAGCATTGCCGGGCACGACGGCGACACGCTGCTGTTCGAGCAGTTGCACCGCAAACTCGCGCGAACTGAGTCCGGTGCTGGCGATGGATGGGAACGAGTAAAACGAGCCGACCGGCAAATGACACTTCAGTCCCATCTCGTTGAAGGATTTGACGATGAAGTTGCGGCGCAGCTTGTATTGCTCGCGCATCATCTCCATATCGTCCCGGCCATGTTCCAGCGCTTCGGTCGCAGCTTCCTGCGCGATGATCGAGGCACAGAGCATCGAATACTGGTGCACACGCACCATTGCTTCGATCAATACCGGCGGCGCGCAGGCGTAGCCGATACGAAAGCCGGTCATCGCAAACGCCTTCGAGAACCCATGCAGGAACATCGTCCGCTCCTTCATGCCGGGCACAGCTACGATAGAATGATGCGTGCCTGAAAAAGTCAGCTCGCTGTAAATCTCGTCCGTGAGTACGAGCAGGTCATTGTCGATGCAGACGCGCGCGATCTTTTCGATTTCCTCGCCGGTGAGAGTGGCGCCGGTCGGGTTGGTCGGGAAGTTGAGCATGATCGCCTTGGTGCGCGGGCCAATCGCGGCAGCGATGTCCTCGGCGCGCAGGGCGAAATTATCTTCCGGTCGGGTCCGAATCGCTTTGGCGACGCCGTGGGCGAGAGTCACGCTCGGGTGATACGAGACGTAACACGGTTCATGATATAAGACCTCGTCACTAGGATTGATGATGGCGCGCAACGCAACGTCGAGCGCTTCGCTGACGCCGACGGTCACAAGGATTTCAAGATTCGGGTCATACTCGACGTGGAAGTGTTCGGTGACATAACGGCTGATGGCGCGGCGGAGTTTCAACAATCCGAAATTGGAAGTGTAACCGGTCTTGCCGTGTTCGAGGGCGTAGATGGTCGCTTCGCGGATGTGCCATGGTGTTACGAAGCCGGGCTCACCGATGCCGAGCGAGATGACGTTGTCCATTGACTGAACGATGTCGAAAAAGTCACGAATGCCCGAGCGCGGAATCCCGCGCACGTGCTCGGCGACGAAGTCGCGTTTGGTCTGTGGCTGTTTCGACATGGCGCGGTATCCTAGCAGCCGACCGCCCAAAAGCAAGCCGCCGGCAAGTCAAAGTCCGCGCACAAAACAAGGTTGGCGGGTCAGCGAGCGTCAGAACCCAACGCGCAACAGCGGGACGAACGACTCGGCGCGCCCCACCAAGAGCAGCTCCGTTTGAACCCTTTGGGCTAGGGGCAATGCCGTGAAGATAGGGTGAGGGAGGAATTGTTGTAAGTATTTGATGCAGAAAAAGATTCCGGTTTGTCCGGATTTGTGGTTGAAACTGGGGATGCACAACCAGCATCTTCCGATCAAGCGAGGACAGTTT
>CAZMKD010000239.1:0-44522 GCA_964566575.1 uncultured Verrucomicrobiota bacterium | reverse complement strand
ACCATGCGTATGTGTTTTCGGTCTCGGATTCGTTGTCGAGCGTGCTGGCGGAATTCCAGCAGGCGTTGGAGGCTAACGGCTTCACACGCGCAGAGGCTGAGGAGATCGTCATTCCTGCGTCGTCGCCGAGCTTGGCGCTGGGCAGTCAGCCGCGAACGCTCAAGGTTGACCCGAAGAAGGATTTGGACGCTGCACTTGTGAAGGCCAACGCGCCGGCATTGATGGGCAAGGTGTCGTTCGACGCGACCAGTGGCGAAGTGAAGGTTCTCGCGCCATTGACGGAAGATGAGAAGGAAACGCTTTACGCCTGTCTGCGCACGGATGCCGCGCGCGAGAAAGCCGCAGCGGTCGTGAAGGAAGTCGCGGCGATTGCCGAGACGTTCGGTGCCGGGAAGCCGCGTCCGGCGACCGGCTACGAGAAGCAGGAGAGTTTCGTCGTGCCGCTGTTGTCGCTGCGGCAAGGGACTTTGCTTTGGGAATTCGGCAGGACGGATTTGTTGGAACGGGATTGGAAGCTATCGGAGAAAGACGCCACGATCAGCGAGACGCTGTTTTCTAGCAAGCGCCCGACCGGCAAACTCGGTTCAATTGACGTGGACGATACCGGCAAGGTGAAGGCCGGAGAAGTACACGAGACCGGCCCAGAAGATTTCGTCGGCAAGTTGCATCAGCAGGTTTGGGCTGTCGCGAGCGAGCAGAATTGGACGGACGAGGATTTGATTCAGTGGCTTGACCAGCACATCGAGCATGGTGACATCACGGCGGCAGAGTCGGCGGTGTTTCTGCGCAAAGTGATTCAAGGATTGATGACGAGTCGCGGGTTGCCGGACATCAGCGCGCTTGTGTTGGATCGTCACCGTCTTCGCGACGCCGTTGCCGAGAATATCAACAAGCATCGGCAAGCGGAACACAAAGCAGCGTTCAAAGAGTTGCTCAGTGCCGGGCTGGTTGTGAGCGAACAGAAGGCGCTGGATTTCTCGAAGATCATTTACGACCCGTCAGCATGGTACGAAGGTGGGTTTGAGTTCAAGAAACACTATTTCGGTAAACCCGGTGAATTGAAGTCGAGCGGCGAGGAACTCGAGTGCGCGCAGTTTCTCGATGGACTACCCGAAGTTAAATACTGGGTGCGCAATCTCGCCAAAAGACCGAACTCATTTCGGTTGCAAACTTCAACGGATTACTTCTACCCCGATTTCATCTGTCTGCTTCACGATGGTCGTCGGCTTGTTGTCGAATACAAGGGCAAGGATCGTTGGGATGGCCTCGACGCCACGGAGAAGCGTGATGTTGGCGCGGTATGGGAAGGGCGGAGCGAGGGGAAGTGTCTTTTCGTGATGCCTACCGAGCGTAATTGGGAAGCCATACACTCCAAGATTGTTCACTAACGACGCGACAGATAAAGATGCTTCTTTGGCACGTTTGCCTCAAATGAGTCACAGCACCTGCAAAATCTTGGCGGAGACTTTCTCGATGCGGTCGATGCGGTATTGGAGCTGGCCAGTTTCGCCGCTGGCTTCGACGATGTCGCCGACTTTCTTGTTGAACAACGCTTGGGCGAGGGCGGCCGGGTAGCTGATAATGCCGCGGCCCGGGTCGCTGTCCCACGCGCCGAGGACATGATAGGTCTGTGTTTGATTGCTGGTGAGATCGGTGACGACGACAGTCGTGCCGATGCTGACGACGTCGGCTTTGGCGTCGGCAAAGTCTGTGGCTTGGGCGCGGGAGAGCAGAATCTCCAACTCGGCGCGGCGGCGCATGAGGACTTTTTGCGTGTCCTTGGCGGCTTTGAACTCGAAGTTTTCGCGGAGGTCGCCATAGCTGCGGGCGACGCCGATCTCTTTGGAGTTTTCGGGGATCCTTTTCTTAACAATCTCGTCGAGTTCGGCCCGGCGCTTGTGGAGGCTGGCCCAGGAGACGATGAGCGGTTGCTCGCGGACTGTCTTGGTGATGAGAAACTCGGCCACGAACGGAAACTCTTTGACGACGCGCGCCATGAGCGACCGCCGGTCGAGTTCTTCGAGACCCGGACTAGCCAGAATCTGGCGGGCGACATCGCGCACGACGTCGGTGTCGGCATTGGCGAGCAGATCCACCAGCAGCGTTTCCACATCGAAGAGCATGTCGCGGAGTCGCCGGGTATCCTTCGCGGAACCGTTCTCCAGCGCGGCCAGGATTGTCTGAAGCAGAACCGGTGTTTGCAGTGGTTGCAGCCAATCGGAGGAGTTGATGTTGCGGCCGAGCCAGAGCAGCAAGTCGGGGCTGGCGGCCTGGTTGCGGACGAGTTGGACGATGCGATCGCCGGCCTGGTTCAACAAATCGGAAATGTCCTCCAGCACTTTGGCGGGGAGTTCGTTGATGCACCGAAGCAGCCGGTCCGGCGCGGATGCTTTGAGCGTGGCGACAGCGCGTTTTTGCGAGACGGCGCTCAATTCGTCGAGCGTTGCCGGCAGGTTCTTGATCCCAGACAGCATCTCAACCAGCAGTGGAGTGCCGGATTCAGTCGGAATTTTCTGGCGCGCCCGCAATTCTTCGAGCACGAACACCGCTTCGAGCCGATCGGCATGACGGTCTGCCCGGATCTTTTGGAGCGAGTCGAGCAAGCCGTCTTGAAATTCCTGCAGCAGTAGTTCTGCATCGGCGATGTCCCCCGCAATCTTGAGGAACTGCCGGGCCACATCCGTGCGCTGTGCGAGGCTCGGGGCGACACGGAAATTCTCAAGAAGGTCGTCTTGTTGCGAGACCGGGGCGCCACGGAGAACGATCGGTTCGGTCTTCTTGGCCGGGACTTCGAAGTGCGCGTCCCGCTTCAACAGTTTTTTCGCGCCCTCCCACCACCGTTTCCACTCGCCGGCCGGGATGACCGAACCGGAGAGCACAGCTTCAATTCGGTCCGCACTCGCCGTATGGTTGCAACCGAGCAGGACGGCGCGTATGAGGGCGACCGCGTCACTACCGGCTAGTTGCTTGAGGCCGGCAGGGTCGGTTTGTTTGCGCACTTCGATGTGGTCCGCGCTCAACGGCAAAAGGCTGTCGGCGGCGTAATTGAGCTGCATCGGATGCTCTGGATTGTGAGGGAAGGTGAGGACGACGCGGTTGAGGGTAGCATCGAAGGTCTTGACGCGACCCACACCCCAACTCTTGTGTTGGCAGTAGCTGCCGACACCGAGCGCGAGCAACGTGTCGGCGCGCGCAGTCGCCGTGGGCAATGGAGTGCGAGGTTGATCGAGCTCGGCAACGGCAAGAATGGGTTTCAACCGTTGGTCATCCTTGTAAATCTGCCGGTAGGCTTCGATCAACTCTGCGCGGATGACCTTATCGATGGGAGCGACATTGGCTTGTAGCTTCAGCGCGTAGAGCCATTCGTGGTTCTTACCGGCCGAGCGGAGAGTGGGCGAGAGCAACGAGGCCAATTCGCCCGCCATACGGCTTTGACCGGCGTCCGCAACCTCTTTGATCAGAATGAGTAGGAACTCTGGTTGGTCTTGGAGAGTTTCCGCCAGATCCAGCCAGAACGCTTGGGCATCGTCCCACTTGCGTTGGGAGAGTAAAGTTCTGAGGGTTTGGTGATGTTCGTGGGTCGAAGACATTCGCGGAGAGGTTGTATCGGTCGGTGGTGATGTTGGCGAGGAAAAAACGAGCGGCTGACGGTTTGACCGGACTAGATCCGGTCGTTACGATTTCATGGTTACGGTCAGATTGGCATTGCTCTTTGTGTACTCTTGGAATTATTTCCGCATGCTAGCCTTACAAGGCCATTCGTAGGTCCAATTCGGATTTCGTCAAGTCCATCAACACCGCGCCGAGCAACGCCATGCTGCCGGCCTCTTGAGCGGCAACACTTTGAGTCGTCGCTCCTTGATCGGCGCGTAGCTCAGAGCAAAAATCGCGACGGCGAGGATATCGTTACGTCCCATACTCGACAAGCTGCCGGGCACGTCCAAGGGCAACATCAATGTTGGCGCAAATGTTGTCCAACCCGATCTTGTCCACGAAGCCGGCATTGTAGAGTACCTTCATCGGCTGCGGTTGGACGCCACTCAGAATCAAGCGCGTATGTTTCCGTTGAAACTTATCAAGCATGATCTCCAACGCGTGCAACCCAGTCGCGTCGATGGCCGGCACGGCACGCATCCGGAAAATCACAACGCGCGGCACCGTTGAATACCGGTCCAATGCCGTCTCCAGCTTCTCCGCCGCGCCAAAGAAGAACGGCCCCTCGATCCGGTAGACGAGGACGCCGTCGGGCACTTCCTTGCCGCGGATCGAGCCGCCACCCACTTCCATATCGCTTTCGGGTGTGACCAGCCGGATGTGTGTGATCTCTTCCATCCGTCGCACGAACAAAGCGCCGGCCATCGTCAATCCCACGCCGACTGCAATCGTCAGATCGAAGATGACAGTCAGCGCGAATGTCACCACCAGAACGCCGAAATCGCTTTTCGGTCCACGCCATAGTTCGAGGAAGTTCTCCCACTCACCCATCCGGTACGCCACGACCAACAGCACTGCGCTCAACGCCGTTAATGGAATGAACTTTGCCAGCGGTGCCGCGGCCAACACGATCACCAGCAGCGTGAGGGCGTGAATGATTCCGGCCATCGGCGTTTTCGCGCCGCTGCGGATATTTGTCGCTGTGCGGGCAATCGCCCCGGTCGCCGAGATGCCACCAAAAAACGGACATGCAATGTTAGCCAAGCCCTGTCCGATGAGTTCCTGATTCGAATCATGCCGGGATTCGATGATGCCGTCGGCCACGATCGCGGACAACAACGACTCGATCGCGCCTAACATCGCAATCGTCAGCGCCGGAATCATCAAGTCCTGTACCTGCAAGAAGTTGAGCTTCGGCAGGGAAATGCTCGGCAAGCCACGCGGGATGCCGCCGAACTTCGAGCCGATGGTCGGCACGTCGATTTGAAACGCAACCACGAGCACCGTGGTCACCATCACCGCCACTATCGAGGCCGGCACTCGCCGCCACGCTTTCGGCCAAAGAATCAAGATCGCTAGCGCCAGCAGTCCCAACCCCAACGCCGGTAGTTGCGTTTGTGTGAAATTGCTCACGATGGTTGCCACTTGATCCGGCGTGTGCGCTGGCATCTTCGCGCTCAGTCCGAGAAACTCCTTCAGTTGGCCGACAAAAATGATCACGGCGATCCCGCTCGTGAAACCGGACGTAACCGGGTACGGGATGAACTTGATCAGGTTGCCGAGCTTGAGTGCGCCCATCACCACGAGCATCCCCCCGGCCATGACGGTCGCCACCACCAGCCCGTCGTACCCGTACTTGGCTACGATCCCGAACAGGATCGGCACAAATGCGCCCGTCGGTCCGCCGATCTGCACGAGACTTCCGCCGAGGGTCGAGATCAAGAAACCGGCAACGATCGCCGTCCACAATCCGCGTGCGGGCTCAACTCCCGAGGCGATGGCAAACCCAATCGCCAACGGCAGCGCCACGACACCCACGGTTACGCCCGCCGCGAGATCAGCGAGGAACGTCGCCCGGTTGTATCCGCGCAGCGAATCCAGAATCTTTGGTCGAAACATGGTGGCGACTCAAACAGACCGCCACCCAAAAATCAAACGTCAAAAATCACGGTCGCCCGCCACGAGTTATCGGCAAGTTGCTCGACGCGCAATTGGTGGTAGGTAATCGCCTTGATCTCCTCGTTCGTCTGCGACCGGGTGAAGTCAATCGCGCCGCCTCTCAGCGAAGCCGTCAGCTTGCCGGACGCGACGCTGGCAATCTCGATGACGTCATAGAGCATGTGATTGACTTCGACTTCAAACAGAAGTTCCGCAAGCCAATCGTGCAACAAATCCTCCAGTTTCTCCGCTCGCAGTTCGACAGCCTTCGGCAGACTGCGGTCGGCAGTTTTCATTTCCCCGAGCGCTTCGTACATCGCGCGAGCCGCGTTGCCGAACAGATCCGGCAACGTCGCGCCGCTCACCCGCACGCCGATATCGGCCGTGTGTTCGAAAAACTCAAAGGGTGCAGCCATTGGCTTATTGTGACCACTTCGCCTTTCGCTCGGCGATCAGCTTATCCAACTTCATCTTCGGGTTGGGGCGCAACATGCCGCCCGTCGGTGTGGTAGGAGGTTGCACCGATGCTTCGTGTTGCAGGCGCAACTGGCCGCAGGCTGCGCTGATGTCCAGGCCTTTTTCCATGCGGAGCGTGGAGACAATGCCGTGCGACTTCAGTGTGTGTTGGAACATTTTGCAGCGGTCCCGACCGGGCCGTCTCCACGGAAGGCCGTCGACCGGGTTGTACGGGATGAGGTTCACTTTCGCGCGCAACCGGCGCGCGATCGCGCCGAGCTTCTGGGCTTGGTCGAGTGTGTCGTTGACATCCTCGATGAGAATGTATTCGAAGGTCATCATCCGCTTCTTCGTGTTGCAATAATAATCGCAGGCGGCCAGCAGTTCCTTGAGCGGGTGCTTCTTGTTGACCGGCATGATCTTCTCGCGCACGTCGTCCGTCGCACCATGCAACGAGACAGCCAGCCGAATCTGCATCGGGTCGTCGGCCAACTGTTTGATGCGCGGGACGAGGCCGACGGTGGAGACGGTGATCTTGCGCGCGCCGATGCCGAGCGCCCAGGGCGCGTTGATGATGCGCAGGGCGCGCAGCAGATTGTCGTAATTGGCGAGGGGTTCGCCCATGCCCATGACGACGATGTTGCTGACGCGCTCGCCGCTGAGCTTCTGAACGTGCAGTACCTGATCGACGATTTCGGCGGCGGTGAGGTTTCGTTTGACGCCTTCGAGGCCGGACGCGCAAAACTTGCAGCCGTAGGCGCAGCCGACTTGCGTGGAAACACAGACAGTGTGCCGGTCACTTTTGGTTGTGAGACCTGGAGTTGCCGGGATGAGGACGGTCTCAATCAACGAGTGATCGCGGAGTTGAAAGAGGAACTTCTCGGTCGTGTCGGTGGCGCTTCGCGTCTTGAGAGCGCGGACGGCGTTCAGCTCGAACTCAGCGGCGAGTTTCTGGCGGGACGCCGCCGGTAAGTTGGTCATCTCGTCGAAGCTGCCGGCCTGTTTCTCGTAGACCCATTGCAGAATCTGATCGGCCCGGTAAGCGGGTTGGTACCGGGCGACGAGTTCTTCGCGGTAGAGACCCTTGATGTCCACACCTGGAGACTACCAATTTCGACGGGCTTGCGCTAGGATACCCGCATGAAACGTTGTCTGCTTGTCCTGCTCGCGCTGGGATTGTGTGGCACTCTCGTTTACGCGGCGACCGAGGTCGCCAAGCCGCCGGTGACTGAGAAGTCCGGCATCGCGGCCGCCGTGGCGCTAACGAAGATCACCGGCATCGCCATCTCGCCGATGCTCGGCGTCGGCGCGGTCGGGGCGTACGACTATTTCACTTGCGACGAAGACAAGAAGGACCAACTGCCTTGGTATGCGCAGGTGAAGTTCTGGTTGCCGGCGCTGCTGCTGGTCGGCGCGGTGGCGCTCAAGGACGCGGCAGGCGCGGCGTTGCCGCCGGGATGGAAGAAGCCGTTGGACGTGCTCGAGACGGTCGAGAGCAAGGTGAGCGGGCTGGTCGCGGCAGGCGCGGTCGTGCCGATGATCGCAACGATTTTTCATTCGACCGTGACGACTTCCGTCGACCCGCACGTGATGCAGGCCGGGATTCTCGGGGTGAGTTTTGCGCCGCTGCTCAACATCCTGACCATCCCGCTGGCTATTACTTGCTTCGTCTTGGTGTGGTTGGTCGGGCACGTCGTGAATGTGCTCATCCTGGTCAGCCCGTGGGGCGCGGTGGATGCGGCGTTGAAGAGCATGCGCACGGCCGTCATCGGTTTTCTGACGGCGCTGACGTTCATCAAGCCGCAGTACGCCGCGCTTTTGTCGCTGATCATCATTGTGATTTGTTATTTCATCGCGGGCTGGTCGTTCCGGCTCATGGTGTTCGGTTCGGTGTTCACGCGCGATTTCCTGCTGCGCCGGCACAAGCGTTTCCAGCCGGCGCCGAATGCGAACTGGATGTTCACCGCCCGCAAGATCGAGAAGACGCCCATCCGCACGTACGGGAAATTGTCGAAGACCGAGGATGGCAGCCTGAAGTTCGACTACCGGCCGTGGCTGTTTCTGCCACCGCGCGCGGTCAACTTGCCGAAGGGCGAGTACTACGTGGGCCGCGGCTTGTTCTTCCCGGAGATTTCGATGGTGGAAGGCGAGAAAACCAAAGTGCTGATGGCCCTGCCGCCGCGTTACCGGAAACACGAAGAGCAAGTCGCCCAAATCTACGCCATCCGCGATGTCCGGGACGTCGGCTTGCTCAAAGGCCTGAAAGCCATTTGGAACTGGCTGAAAGGCAGTACCGCCCAGCCAGCCGCCACGCCCGCCTAGCTCTTCACGCGCTCCAACGTCATCACGACTTTGCCGGCATCTTTACCGCCGTCGTAATGCGTCCACTCGGCGACGAGATGATCGGCATCGACGAATGTGAACGTCGCGTTGTGCATGTGCATCGCTTTCTTGTCCGGCAGGTTCGTCGCGTCGAAGAACACAAACGCCAGCGTCTTGTCGTCGTCCTTGAACGGCGCGGCCTTCATGCGCGGCTGGTTACCGGCGGCGCAATAATGCGCAAGCATCAAGTTCTTGCCGTCGACGTGATACATCGTGATCATGTCGGCAAAACTGAGGTGCTCCTCAATCGCCGAACCGGCCGCGACCAGCCGGTACGTCACCGTGATGTTGTTCCCCTCCGCCGTCTTGCCCTTCCAATCGCCGACGAGCGTCTTCATCTTCTCGAAGCCGGCATTCGTGGGTTTGGCCGGTGGGGCGACGTCGGCCCAAACGGCCATCGCCAATAGGGACGTAACAACAACGTAGCGCCATACATTCATGGAAGCCTCCGAAACGGTTGTTGCGACACTTGTAGCCAGAATTGCCTCGCCCGGCAAGTTAGTTGACCGCCAAACTTGACCGGGCTGCGTTTTCCGCTTAAAAGGAAGCCCATGCGAAGGTTCCTCCCGGCTCTGGCACTTGTCCTCCTCCCGTCCATCGCTCGCGCCGAATTCAAAGTCGGCCTCGTCCTCGACCGCGGCGGCAAGGATGACAAATCGTTCAACGCCTCCGCCTACCAGGGCGCGCTGGAAGCCAAGAACAAACTCGGCATCTACCTCAAATACGTCGAAGCCACCGACGACAACGCGTTCGAGCCGCTGATGCGTTCGTTTGCGCAAAAGGATTTCGACCTCATCATCGGCATCGGCTTCGCGCAGAAGGAAGCGATCCAAAAAGTCGCCGCGCAATTCCCCAAGAAACATTTCGCCCTCGTCGACTCGCAAGTCGACGCGCCGAACGTCCGGTCGCTGATGTTCGAGGAACATGAAGGCGCGTATCTCATTGGCGCCATCGCCGCGCTGTCCAGCAAGACCGGCAAGGTCGGTTTCGTCGGCGGCATGGACGTGCCGCTCATTCGCCGGTTCGCGATGGGTTACGAGGCCGGCGCAAAGAAGATCAACCCACAAATCATCGTGCTTGCCAATTACTGCGGCGTCACCAGCGAGGCGTGGAACAATCCGCCCAAAGGCAAAGAACTCGCCCTCGCGCAGTACGATGCCGGCGTCGACATCATCTTCGCCGCCGCCGGTGCCTCCGGTCTCGGCGTGTTCGACGCCGCGGAGGACCGCAAGAAGTTCGCCGTCGGTGTCGACTCCAACCAAGATTGGACCAAGCCCGGCCTGATCCTCACCAGCATGCTCAAGCGCGTCGACCTCGCCGTCTTCACCGTTATCCAAGACGCGCAAGCCGGTCAGTTCACCGGTGGCCTCAAGCGGTTCGGCCTTGCCGACAAAGGCGTCGATTACTCCGTCGACCAGTACAACGAGAAGATCCTCACTGAGTCTGTCCGCAAACGTGCCGACGAGTTGAAAGCCGAAATCATCGCCGGTAAAATCGTCGTTCCCGACTACTACAAACTCAACAAGTAATGCCGGCCGAGACAACCGCTGCCGTCGAATTGCGCGGACTGACCAAGCAGTTCGGCAACGTGCTTGCCAACGCGGGAGTGAATCTCCAAGTCAACCCCGGCACGATTCACGGCGTCATCGGCGAAAACGGCGCCGGCAAGTCCACCGCGATGAAGATGCTCTACGGCATCTTTCCGCCCGACGCCGGTGAGATTCTCGTTCACGGCAAGAAACGCGTCTGGACTTCGCCCGCCGACGCGATCGCGGCCGGCATCGGCATGGTGCATCAGCACTTCATGCTGGCCGGGCGGCATTCCGCGCTCGACAACATTCTGCTCGGCGCGGAGCCGGTGCGATTCGGCGTGATCGAACGCAAGAAAGCCCGTACGCACCTCGAAGCATTGGCCCGGCAATACGAGCTGCCGGTGGATTTGAACCAGCCGATCGAGCAACTGCCCGTCGGCGCTCAGCAACGCGTCGAGATTCTGAAGTTGCTCTACCGCGACGCGGTGATTCTAATTCTCGACGAACCGACCGCAGTACTGACGCCGCAGGAAACGACCGTGCTTTTCCAGCACCTGAAGATGTTGCGCGACGAAGGCAAGACAATCCTGCTCATCACGCACAAACTCAAAGAAGTCATGGCGTTCACCGACCACGTCACGGTCCTCCGTGCCGGCAGGGTGACCGGCGAGATGCCGACCGCCGAAACCAATCCCAGCGAACTCGCAAACCTCATGGTGGGTCGCAAAGTGGTGCTGAACATCGTGGTGCCGCCCGGACATCCGCAGCCGGAATCGGCGCTCGAAGTGACCGGCTTGACCGGTGGACACAAGAAGCTTTCGGGCGTGAGTTTCTCCGTGAAGCGCGGCGAGATCGTCGGCATTGCCGGCGTCGAAGGCAACGGGCAATCCGAGCTTTTGCAGGCGATACTTCACCGTCAAAGCCGAACTGCCGGCACTGTGAGAATCTTGGACAAAGACGTGACCTCGTGGCCGGCGGCGAAGATTCGCGATCTCGGTGTGGCGCTCATTCCCGAGGACCGGCAACACGAAGGGCTGTTGCTCGAGCGTCCGCTCAGCGAGAATTTTCTGCTCGGTTTACACCGAAGCTCTGCGTTCAGTCGCGCCGGCTTTCTCCGGTCGGGAAGTTTGCAGGAAGCGGCGACGCTGGCCGTCGAGGAATACGACGTGCGCCCGCGCGAGTTGATGATCCCGGCTGGCAAACTTTCCGGTGGCAACCAGCAGAAACTTATCGTCGCCCGCGAGTTTCAACGCCAGCCGCAACTCTTGATCGCGGCGCAACCGACGCGCGGCGTCGATGTCGGCGCGATTGAGTTTATTCACCAGCGCATCGTCCGCGCGCGCGACAGCGGCGCGGGCGTGCTGCTCGTCTCGTTCGAGCTCGACGAAATTCTGACGTTGTCCGACCGGATTTTGGTGATGTATGAAGGCCGCCTTGTCGCAGAGTTTCAGCGCGGCGAAGTTTCGGAGCACGAACTGGGATTGAAGATGGCCGGGTCATGAGGAGATTCCTGCAACCGCTCCTCGCCGTCATGGTCGGCCTGGCGGTCGGACTCGCGTTCACGTGGTTTGCCGGCGAGAGTCCGTGGCACGTCCTGCGAATCATGGGCAAGAGCGCTTTCGGGTCGAGCTACGATTTCGGCATGACGTTATTTTACACGACGCCGCTCATCTTTGCCGGGCTGTCGGTCGCGGTCGCGTTTCAGGCCGGGATGTTTAACATCGGCGCGGAAGGCCAGCTCACGCTCGGCGCGCTCGCGGCCGGCGTGGTCGGCGCGGTCTGGTCGGGTTTGCCCTGGCCGGTCGCGCCGCTCCTGGCAGCAACGGCGGCGTTGCTGGCCGGGACCTGTTGGGGCGCGATTCCCGGTTGGCTCCGCGCCCGACGCGGCAGCCACGAAGTCATCAACACCATCATGCTCAACTTCATCGCGGCCGGGTTGGCCAGTTACGTGACGCTCTACTGGCTCAAGAACCCGGCCACGCAAAATCCAGAAACGCGGCCCATCGGCACGGGTTATCACATTCATCAGTTCGAAATCTTCGGCGGCGCGCCGGTGAGCACGGCCCTGCCACTGGCGTTGGTCGTGGCGGTTTTGGTTTGGATTCTTCTCTGGCGAACGGTCATCGGTTTCGAGATGCGCGCGGTCGGGCAGAACGAATCCGCCGCGCGTGCCGCTGGCATCGATGCCGGCAGGATTCGCATCTTCGCGATGGCGCTGGCCGGCGGACTGGCCGGGATTGTCGGTGTGGGTGAAGTGCTCGGCAATGCCGGAAAGTTCAAGCTGGGTTTCTCGCCGGAGTACGGTTTCATCGGCATCGCGGTCGCACTGCTCGGCCGCAATCAGCCGGCGGGCGTCGTCGCGGCGGCACTACTCTTCGGCGCGTTGCACAAGGGCGCGGCGGACTTGGATCTTGAGACGGAACACGTGACGCGCGAGGTGTCGTTGATTTTACAGGCGCTGATTATCTTGTCGGTGTCGGCGGAAGGGCTGTGGAGTTGGATGAAACGGCGAGGTGAAGCATGACAGCCCAGCTCTTCGCCTCGATGCTGCGCGTGTCGACGCCGCTGATCTTCGCGGCGCTCGGCGGAATGTTCGCGGAACGCTCGGGTGTGATCAACATCGCGCTCGAGGGCATGATGCTGATTGGTGCGTTCGGCGCAGCCGTGGGCACGCTGGTGGGTCACTCGCCGTGGTTCGGCGCGGCCGCCGGTATGATGGCCGGTATCGCGCTCGCGGCGATATATGGATTGTTTGTGATTCGATTGCGTGCCGATCAAATCGTCGCCGGCACCGCGATCAACATGCTAGCGATGGGACTGACTCCGTTTCTCTGCAAAATCCTATACGACGTAACCGGCTCGACGCCGGCCATTCCCATCGGTGAGCGGTTTCGATCCGCGCCACTTTATCTTAGTTGGGTGCTCGTTGTCGCTTGCTGGCTTTGGATGAGATATACGCCGACCGGGTTGTGGGTGAGTTTTGCCGGTGAAAATCCTGAGGCGCTCGACGCTGCAGGCGTGCGCGTCCATCGCGTGCGATGGATCGCGGTGTTGGTCAGCGGCGCACTGGCCGGCATGGGCGGCGCGACGCTTTCGATCTTTCTGTCGTCATCGTTCTCGCGCAACATGACGGCGGGGCGCGGCTTCATGGCGCTGGCGGCGCTCATCTTCGGGAAATGGAAACCGATCCCAACCGCACTCGCGTGTCTGCTCTTCGGATTCTCCGACGCGGTCCAGATTCGACTGCAAGGTGTCGGATCGATTCCGGTGCAGTTCATCCAGATTCTGCCGTACCTCGTGACAGTGCTCGTGCTGGCAGGGTTCGTCGGCCGGTCGCGACCACCAAAAGCGCTCGGCTTGCCATTCCAGAAATGAATCTCCAAGCGTTCCCGAAGATTGACCTGCACCTGCACCTCGACGGCGCGATCCGTGTGCCGACCATCGCGGAACTCGGCGACGAACTCGGCGTCGCGTTGCCGAGCTACGATCCCCGGCAGCTCGCGCGGTACATCCAGGTGGATCGCGATTGCGGGAGTCTCACGGACTTTCTCAAGCGTTTTTAAGTCTTCGACCCCATCCTACCTCTTGCGAAGACGCAGAAACGCATCGCCAACAAACTCTGCGAAGACCGTGCTCGCGACAACGTCATCTACTTCGAAACGCGCTTTGCGCCAGCATTGGCGTGCAACGAACGCTTCCGCTACGACGCCGGCCAGGACTGCTACCGCTGTCCCGCTGGTCAAGAACTCACCCGTCGGTCCAGCAGCTTCGAACTGGGGCGCGCGATTCGCTACTACCGCGCCGCGCTGAGCGCCTGCCGCGCGTGCGCGTTGAAAGCGCGCTGCACGCGCAACCAAGAAGCCCGACGCCTCAGCCGCAGGGAACACGCAGGGTTGTTGGACCAAATGCAACAGCGAGTCGCCGCGCAGCCCGAGACGATGAAGCGACGCAAGGCCCTGGCCGAACATCCGTTTGGCACGATCAAACGCGGGATGGATGCCGGCTACTTCCTGCTGCGCGTCTTGGAGAAAGTGCGCGCCGAAATGAGCCTGACGGTGCTGGCCTACAATCTGAAACGCGTGATCAACCTGGTGGGAGTGCCGCGACTGATGGCCGCGGTGAACTAAGTGACAGCAACCGAGTTGACGATGATGAAAAGCTCAAATCAATGAAAACAGTCCCAAAGCAAAACGAAACGCCAGCTTTCAAGCGTCAGTTTTCACACAGTCTCCCGCATTGATAGCCTCAGTGCTTGGCATACTTCTGAATCCACTTTTGAGGGTCGTCTCCCAAATCCTCGCCGGTCTTGGCTCGCAGGTAGGCAATAATATCCATCGCAGCCCGTCTACGCTGGCGCTCGACTATCTGGTCAAGCCGTGAACCGGCAATCTGCTTCGTGCCGCTGGGATAGTAACCGACAATGTACTCAAGCTCCAACGCCGCCCCGAGCGGATCAGCCGTAAGCGCACTGTGACGCTGCTCCTCGAAAATCTCTGTCTGCTCACTGGCGAAAGCAACTCGGACATGAAGGGAAGCCCAGTCCCAGAAAAACTTGCAGGTCGCGGCAAGCAAAACGACGCTGATGACCGACAAGGCAATAACGAGTCGCCTATATCCAGTCGTAGTCATTCTCAAAAGGCTATCATGAATTAGATGCCACTGTGTGCACGGGTGACATTTCTAAGTCGTTTCATTAGACTGGGTTCATGAAAGCAGAGATGCGGATTTCGGTCAAGGATTGTCGCCGTCAGAAGACGTTGAAGATCGCGCTGGTGCGCGTACCGTTCTCCCGCCGTCAGTTCCGGGTGCGGATGGACGGCCAGCCTTGGCCCGCCAATGGTCAGCCGGTATCCTTGACTCGCGTGTTGACGGCGCTGCGCAAGGCCACGTGAAACGTGGTAAACGTTGGTCAAGGCCGCGGACTTGGCTTGAGACACCGGTCAGCCCCTCCAGTTCCCCCTTCGCTGAATTCCCCGAGAACCCGCAAGGGAGAGTCCCGTCGACCGGCGATCTCTTTGGGGCGCTTTCGTTGTTGACGGGACGCAGAAAGTTTCATACATGGCTGGATAGGCGAACGATTAACCCCAAACCGATTCAGGAGGAGACCATGAAGAAGTTCCTGTTGGCTAGTGCTGCGGTGGCTGTGATGCTGTCCGTTGCGCTGCCGGTGCGCGCCGAAGACGAGACGAAGCCTGAGAAACCCAAGAAGCACGAGTATACGGGCAAGATCACCAAGATCGATGGCACGTCCGTGACGGTGAAGAAGAAGGACGAGGAGAAGGTGTTTTCCGCCGGGGAAAAACTGAAGGTCGTGGTGCCCGGCAAGGAAGCCGGTGAGTTGAGCGATCTTAAAGTAGGCGACAAGGTTACCGTCACTTTCACCGAAGACGGTGGCAAAAATGTCGCGAGCAAGCTCCAACATGCCGATACTAAGCCGAAGAAGGAAAAGCAGGCCGAGGAAACAAAGCCCGCGGAAACAAAGGCCGAGTAGTTTCCGGCGACTGGTCATTCAACAAACGAGGAATCCGGTAACGGGTTCCTCGTTTTGCTTCCTAGCCACGCCGGTCGAGATACCGCGCGAGGCCTTGATCGAGGGATTCTTGCGTCAACATAAAGTCCCGCTCCGCTGGCTTCGGGTCGCCGACGTTGTCCTCCTCGGTCATGATGAGCTGGTCGCGATTGAACGGGGGATTGGCCAGCACCCTCTCGAACACCGCGGCCTGCACCCGCGCGACCGGCAAGGGTAGGTGCAGCTTCGGCTTGCGCAGTCCATAAAATGCCAGCAGCTTGTCGTACAACTCATTCCAGGTAAACGCGACCGGCCCGCACAGATCATACGTCTTGCCGACGGCGTCGTCGTGGCGGATGGCAGCGACAAAGCATTTCGCGACGTTCTCCACGGAGACCGGCTGAATCTTCGAGTTGCCGTGGCCCAGTACCGGTACGAACGGCGCCCGCCGGATAAGTTTGGATAAGACGTTGATGGAGATGTCACTGCGGCCATAAATTACCGACGGCCGGAAAATCGTCCACGCCAAGCCGCTCTTGCGCACCAATTCTTCCGCCGCCCATTTCGTCTGGTGATATCGGCTGCGACCGTCGGCCCGGGTGCCGAGCGCGCTCATGTGCAGGTAACGCTTCACACCGGCCTTCTTCGCTGCATCCAGCACGTTGCGCGTCGCTTGGGTGTGTGTGCGCTCGAACGTATTTTCCTTCCGTGCGTGGATGATGCCAACCAGATGGATGGCGCATTTCACGCCGACAAACGCGTCTGCCAGCGACGGTTCGTAAATCACATTGCCGTGAAACAGTTCAACGCCATTCTGCTCCGCCCACTGCGCGGCCGGTTTCGGATCGCGCACAATGGCGCGGACCGGAAAGCCGGCGACACGCGCATGTTTCACGACTTCCCGGCCGACAAAGCCGGTCGCGCCGGTTACCGCAATCAACGGCAGCTCGCTCATCACGCGGCAGTATGGCCAAGACTATTGCGGATTCCAAGTGCGGATCGAATAGCCGGTCCGTGTGAGGCGGAGGATGACCGCGCCCGTCTCGTCGGTCCGATAATACCTAAGGCCACGTTGGCGCAGCCGGTCGCGCAAATCCGGCTGGAGATACCGGTCACTTGGCCGGGAACTAACAGATTGCACCACAACCTCCGGACGCACCGCGTCAAGGAACTCATGGGTGCACGACATTTCCTCGCTGTGCCGGCCCTTAATGATCACTTCTGCCCGCACGTCCGTGTGATTCTCCAGGAGCCGGCGCTCGACGCTTGCGCCCGCGTCCGATGTGAACAAGACCCGGTTCGACCCGAACTCCAACAGCAAGACAATTGCGTTGTCGTCGCTGCGTGTGTAGGGCGATTCGCGTGGGGGATTGAGCACGCGCAAATGGAGGTCACCGTTTACCGGCCAGTCGTCGCCTTCCCGGGTTGTCAGAATCTGCAGGCGGCGTTGGCGCATCAGTTCAAGCCAGTCCCAGAAAAACTTCGACCGCGATCCGGTAGCGCTGTGCACGGCGCGGACAGTCCGGATATTCTCCACGACGTTGCTCAGTCCAACGGCGTGGGCTTTGTCGCCCCGCGTGAGCACGATCGTGTCCAGCCGGTCCACACCCTGTCCGCGCAAATACGGCACGATGACGCGTCCGCCGCTCCAATCGCCGCCCCCGTCGAGCAACCAGTCGTGATTCTGGCCGGGGGTGTTCACAAACACCGCCATCCCATCATGCAGATCGAGCGCGGTGATTTCCACAGTCTCTTTAGGCCAGGACGTGAGCAACTGCACCACACAACTAGCGAGAATCACGGCGAAACTCGCGGCCAACCTGCGCGCCCAGGACAGGCGTTTGATCAAGAGCAATGCCAGCAGCCCATAGTAAACGACCACCCACCACGTCGGTTGTGCTTGAACAAACTGATGCCCCCACGGAATGTGGCTGAGCCATTCGACCGCGCGGATCATGACGGTCAGCAGAAAGAAGTTGGCATTGTTGAATGTCAACGCCAGCCACGGCCAAGCCGCATAGGCCGGCATGGCGAGCATTCCCAGCGCGGTAATCAATCCGAGCAGCGGGATCACCGCCACATTTGCCAGGATGCTGACCGGGCTGAACAGATTGAAGTATAACGCCATCAACGGCAGCATTCCGATCCACGCCGCGATGGACCCGCTCACGTCGCGCACGAACCAAAATGCCGGCGCCCGCCACCAGCGCCCCGCCAGAGGTCGTGGCACGAGCGGGTCGGGAGCGCACCACCACCCAAGGCAGCGCTCGATTGGCGGGGTCAATAAGATCAGCGACAAGACGGCCGCGAACGAGAGGATGAAACCGCCGTCGAACAACTGCAGAGGATCGTAGACCAGAATGACCAATGCCGCCGCCGCCAAGCTGTTCAAGATGTCGCTCGGTCGCACCACCGCCCAACCCACCAGTACCACACCGGCCATCACCAAAGTCCGCATCGCGCCCGGCCGGCTACCGGTGGCAAAAACGTAGAGAACCAACAACGGGATCGCCAATAGCCCGCGCCAGCGGGACGGCACCCGCGCCAGGCGCAGCACGACCATCACCACGATCGCCACCAGCGTGACGTTCAAACCCGACACCGAGAAAATGTGGAAGACACCGGTCCGTTGGAAATCGGCGTAGGTTTGCGGCGGAATTTCCGTCCGTTCCCCGATGATCATGCCGGCCAGCACACCGGCCAATTGCGGTTCGCCCTCCAATCCGACGCGCAGCGCCTTCTCGAATCGTTCTCGCAGCCGGAGTGACAAGGCCACTAGCCGGTTGCCGCACCCGGTTGCCAGAACCGCGCAACTGTCTGTCTTGCGAATCGTGGTGGTGAACGAGATGTGCTGCCGCGCCAGCCAGCGACTCCAATCGAACGTGCCGGGGTTGCGCGCGGGTTGCGGCACACGCAAGATGGCTGTGCACTCGATCCGGTCGCCGTAGTGCAGCGGTTCTTGCTCGCGGGTGACGCTGATGAATACCAACACGCGCCCGCTCGCCACCCGCCACAGGCCATGTGTGTTCAATGCCTCCAGTTCCAACTTGAAACTGTGACGGTCGCCGGTCGGCTCGGCATCCGCGCCTTCGGCCTGGCGGTAACCGGGATCACTGACGATGATCCCGCGCAGAGCAATGTTCTGATCGCGGCGGTCCAGAAGGTGCGCGACATGATTCGGGCTGAGGTTGGTGGTGCTCCACCGGTACGCAAGCATGCCGCTGGCCAAACCGGCCACCAGCAAGGCGGCAAGCGAATAGCGGGTCCGGCAGAGCGCGAAGAACGCGACGAGGCAAATGCCGACAATCCAACCCAGAGCCGGTAATGGCCAGTGAACGACCGAACCAAGCCAAATCCCCGAGGCATAGACAACCACCAGCCCCGTGAGCGGGCGTTTCATAGTTTCAGCACGTGGAATTGTCCAATCCGAACTGCGTCGCGAATCGCCTGAGTGACGAAAATCTTCGCGCGTCCGACGGATTCCACCAGTCCGTGCCCCCTCGCGAGGTGCGCGGTGATCGCCGCCGAGAACGCGCAGCCAGTGCCGTGAGTCTTAACGTGTGGGATCCGTGGCGCGCTAAACTCATGGAATCGCGAACCATCAAACAACACGTCCACGGCGCGTTTCATCCCCGGCACGTGTCCGCCTTTGATCAGAATCGGCACGCCAAATTCGTCGGCCAACGCACGCGCCGCTTCACGCCGCTTGGCCGACGATCTGATCGGTTGGCGCCACAACACCTCGGCTTCCGGCGCGTTTGGCGTGACCAGAGCGGCGAGGGGCAGGAGGTCGCGCTTGAGCGTAATGACGGCGCTGCGCTCCAACAGCAATGTCCCGCTGCTGGCGACCATGACCGGATCCACCACCAGATGTTTGAACCGTCGCCGGCGGAAAATGGCGGCGACTGTCCGGATGATCGCGGCGTTGTGGAGCATGCCGGTCTTGGCTGCGCCAACGCGAAACGCGTCAAAGACGCGATCGATTTGACCGGCAACGATGCCGGGCTGGGCGGCTTGGACGGCGCTCACCCGGTCGGGGTTCTGACAAGTGATGGCAGTAAGGGCGACAGTCCCAAACACGCCGAGCGTGTGGAAGGTTTTCAGGTCTGCTTGGAGGCCGGCGCCTCCGCCGCTATCCGATCCCGCGACCGTCAACGCGACTGCCATTGTGCGGTGTAAGACACACCTCACGACCTCGCCCCAAAATTGACCGGAGCGGGTTTGGTTTCGTCCTCGCCGTCGAGTCGGAAGTACTCACGCTGCGTGACGGCGAAGAGCGGTGCCATGAGATTGTTGGGAAAAAAGTCCACTTGGGAGTTGAGGTCACGGACGACGGCGTTGTAGTGCCGGCGTGCGGTTTGCAAGTAGTCCTCAATGTCAGTGAGTGTGTGCTGGAGACTCAAAAACTCTTCGTTGGCTTTCAAAGCCGGATACGCCTCCGCGAGCGTAAACAACTGCTGCACGCCGGTCGCGAGCGGTGGTTCGGTCTGCGCTTTCTCGGCCGGTGTGTAGGCGTCAAGACCGGCGGCGCGTGCCGCGGTCACTTTCTGGAGTGGGCTGCTTTCGTGCGCGGCGTAGCCCTTGACGACTTCGACGAGTTTCGGCACGAGGTCGTACCGTCGTTTCAACTGGGCGTCGATGTCCGCCCACGCGGCGTCGGCGTGGTTGCTGAGGCTGACCAGAGTGTTGAACAGATAGACCATCCAACCCACGAGGCCGAGCAGGGCGAGTATGACCCAGATCGTAATCATTGCAGCCGCTGCTCCGCAATGGGCTCGAGTACTTCCACCTTGAGCCGGCGGACAAATGCCTTGCCGACTTCGTTGGTGTAGTAGTTCAGTTTGACCGTGTCCCCGACTTTGAGTTTGCTGGCCGTGATCTTGTCCTTCCCTCGAAAGAAGTACGCACGGTCGGTCACCGTTAAGGTCAGCGAACCAAGCGCCGTGGCCACTGTGAGAATTTTAACGTCGGACTCGAATTTCTCGACCGTGCCTTTGGCGAAGGGATACCGGTAGATGGCATCGTCTGCGAACGCTATTGCGCTCGACGCGAGAAGAAGCCCGAGGAGCAGGCTGGCGAGGATGGGTGCGTTCAATCTGCCCTCTCTAGCGAGTCAGCCTTTTGCCGGTCCGGAGAGCGGTGGCTGTTGCCCGGAGGATTTCACAGGGACGGTCAGCACCTTCTCGCCCGGCGGAGGCGCGGTGGCCGGGGCGCTGAGGGCGATGCTAGAACGTGGCACGGTTGACATCGTGGGGACCTGGCGGAGAATGCCTGCGCCAGCGGTGGTATCAATTTCGAAAACGAGCGTGGTGTTTCCGACTTGGATCTTGTCGCCGGATGAGAGGTTGCACTCGAAGACGCGTGCGCCATTGCGGTACGTGCCGTTGGTTGAGCCGAGGTCCTTCAGCGTGTAGGCACTGTTGGCGTAACCAATGCCGGCGTGAACACGGGAGATAAAGGCGTCACGCACTTGGATTTCGGATTCCGACAGGCGACCGATGATCAATGGCTTGCTGCCGATTTCGAGATGTCGCTCTGTTCCGTCCGGTCGTTTATGAGTGAGTGCAGGCATGGTCGGATACCAGTTCGCCGACTTCATTCCGTTGCCGTGTGAACTCGGCGTCGCCAACCACCGGCGTGACATCGCCGGCGATGGGGCGTTCGAATTGCACCCAGCTCTTGCAGCCAGCGTAGCTGTCGCGCAGGGGCAACCGTTCCGGACGCGGCAATTGATGGACACGGACCACAAGCGCGTGCAAGCCCGGCTCACGGCCGAACTGAAAGCGTTGTTGCAACACGTGTTCAGCCCAGACGTGACGGCCTTGCAGTTGCGCCAGCAATGCTGGGTCGATAATGTGCAACACCGTGTCGACGACGGCGTAAAATTCTACGTCCACGACGTCGCGCGCTGCACCTATCGCCAGTTGCCGCAGAGCCGGACGCTTGGAGGCAATGATTGAACGCTCGGCTTCGTGGTGCTGGGTAGGAAACAGCCAGAAGGAATGGTGGTCAACGTGAAACTCGCCGCGCTGTTCGCGAATGCCGCCTTTGCGAAGGATGAGAACTTGCTCGCCGCAGCCGAGTGCGTCGACGACCACAGCCCATTCTTTGAACGCGATGTCGGAACTCACCCGCATGCTGCGGTGATATGTAGCGTATTTGCACCGGACTGTCCATCCACAAATCGTCCGACTTGACAGCCGGAAGCGGCGGCTGTTACAAACTTGCATCCCGTGATGAAGAATTTACTCAGCCCGTGGAGTGCGAGCGGCTTGGTTCTGGCAGTTGTGGTGACCTCGTGCTCGCAACAAGTGCCTCCCTCGGCCCCGCCGGCTTCGCCACCCATCGGCCGTTATCAAATTGCCACAGCCTCCGAAGGCGAGCGCGGCACGACGGTGGTGTTGCTGGACACGATCACCGGTGAGACGTGGTATTATCACCCGCCGGTCGGCCAGCTCTTCAACGGTTTCTGGGGCAACATTCCGAAGGCGGTCACACCAGACACGACTTGGGCGCAGGCGTTTCAAGCCATGATGCAACCGCCGCCACCGGCCACCAATCGACCGGCCCCAACGATCGTCCCACCGGCCCAATGAAGCACCGCCTGCTCCAAGGCACGTCGCTAAGAATCTCCGAGGTCGGTTTCGGGGTCTGGACCGTCGGCACGAAAATGTGGGGCGTGCCGGACGAGGACTACGATACTGGCGTACGGCTGTTGCGCCGGGCGGTGGAGTTAGGTATCAACTTCTTCGACACCGCCGACGTGTACGGCGACGGTAAGGGTGAGGTACTGTTGGAACGCGCCTTCCCGGGAGCGACGCGCGACCAGATCGTCATCGCCACCAAGTTCGGCTACGATTTTTACAATCATCCCGGCGTTCAACCCGGACAACGCGAGCGTCCCCACGATTGGTCGCCAGAGTTCATCCGCATGGCTTGCGAACGAAGCCTTCAGCGGCTTAAGACCGACCGGATCGATTTTTACCAATTGCACAACCCGCGGATTGGCGATATCCGGAATGACGATCTGTTCACGACCTTGCATGAGTTGCGTGATGCCGGCAAAATCCGGGGCTTTGGCGTTGCCCTCGGCCCGGCCATCGACCGACGACAGGTCGACGAAGGCATTGCGGCGATTCAGGAACGCGGCGCGCACGTGCAGATTATCTACAATCTTCTCGAGCAGATGCTTGGCGAGCGCATCTTTCCGGTGGCGCGGCAACATCCCGTCTGCGTGATCACGCGTGTGCCACACAGTTCCGGTCTGCTCGAAGGCGCGTACTCGGAGACGACGGTTTTCAGCAAGGATGACCATCGCAGCTTCCGGGTGAAAGATGATGCTGGGCGCAAAGCGTGGTTGCTCGACGGGCTGAAGAAAGTCGAACAATTGGCGTTTCTGACCGGTAACCGAACGATCGCGCAAGCCGCGATCCAATTCATTCTAGCCGAGCCGAGCATTGGCTCGGTTCTGCCGAACATCTATACCGAGCAACAGCTCGTCGAATTTGCCGGAGCTTGCGAAACGCCGGATCTGACGAGCCAAGAACTAGCACGGGTTCGGGAATTGGTACGGACGAATTTCGGTCTGGCGGCCGAAATCAGCGTTTCGGCTTCTTTAGGAAGCCGGTAATCGTTTTTTTCGCGTTCTTGACGATCGGATCGCTGTGGGCGAAGGTGGCGATCTTGAAGTTGTATTCTACAAGTTTGCGCAATGATTCGCGGGCTTGCTTCTTGTCCTCAATGAAATGATCGGCCAACAGTTGCAGCCTCGCGCCGGCCGGGTTCAACAAGGCATCTCCGATGAAGAGAATCCCACCGGCCTGTTTGGTGAACAGCGCCATCTCGCTCGTCGTGACGCCCGCTAGGAAGATAGTCTTGAGTTTGCCCGGCAGTATCTCGCCGCTGACGGCCAGCATATCAATCTTGGTGTCGCAATCCGACTGGGCCTTTTCGTGCGCGTAAATCTGCACGCTATACCGTTTCCGAAACCAGTCGGCTGCCCGGTCATGGTGCGCGTTGGTGAGGATAACGGCGAGTGGCTCGCCGAGCGCCTCAAGTTTATTGGCGAGATCAGGGTCGGGTTGGACCGGGTCGATGAACACCACACCCTCGGGGGTCTTGAGCGCGTAACTGTTGAAATCGACTTTCCATTGAGTATGAAAGCTGGACCAACCGAAAAGTGCCCGTGTGATCTCAGTGAGCTGGTTGGCCGGCTTCATGATCCCGCAGTGTGTGTCAAGGCTGAGTGGCAGCCACCGGTTTCGTGTCCATCGCGAGCGCCGTGATGCACACGACATCGCCCATCACCTGGCATTGGCAACTGAGCCGGTAGTTCTCGGGCTTGCCGCGGAGTTTGAAATTCTTCTGCTCGCGAAGATTCTTCGGGGAGAGGTTCTCCAGTCCCTCGACAATCTCCATCACGCACGTGCCGCACAAGCCGTTGCCACGGCAGTTGGCAATTTGATCGATCCCTCGGTACACTTCGACGCCGTGCAGCAGCGCGACTTTGCGGAGGTTGGCGTATTGCCCGCACTCGATTTTCTTGCCGGCATCCAGGAATTCCACGGTAGGCATGACATTGCTTGTATATGTAATTTTTACAGGCTTTGCAACGGAAACAATCCACGGGCGCGGAACTCACGCACGATGCGGTGAAAGGCTGGCGCGCAGTTGGCGAGGACTTCGACGCGGTCGCGGGTGAGGAATTCGCCGGACTCGATCTCGTCGAGATTGATTTTCGGCCGGTAATCCCCGTGGATGCTGTAAACGCACACAAACTCCCAGCCGGTCTCCTGACTGGCCGGGAGTTTGAAATGCCGGTGCAGATGTCGGCGGGCGATTTCCAGTCCTAATTCCTCACAGAGTTCGCGGACGGCGCAAGCATCGTAGTCTTCGCCGCTGTTCAGATGACCGGACGCGCTGGAATCGCGGTGGCCGGGAAAGGTGTCTTTGGTGGCCGCGCGTTTCTGGACGAAGAGGCGACCGGCTGGGTCGAACAGCAAGACATGAACGGCGCGATGACGCAGCCGCCGGGTATGGACTTGCCGGCGGGTGGCGTGGCCGGTGACGCAGTCGTGGGCGTCGACGATGTCGAAGAGTTCGTCGGGGTCTTGCATAAGAGAAAAGCCCCTCGGATTCCCGAGGGGCTTTTCGTGTTGCGTTCTAAACGAGGTTAGAACTTGACGTTGACTTCGCCACGCACCAGGTGGGCAACCATATCCGACGGGAAGACGTTGAAGTCGTTCTCGGGGATAAACATCGCATACACCAGTTGCACACGGACGTCCTTGCTGTAGTCGTAGCCAAGGATCGTATCGATTTCCCAGCCGAGCTCGCGGCTCGCGCCGTTGGGCGAGAAGCCAAGGCCGCCGAAGTCGACGTTCGGGTCGCTCCGCAGACCAATGCCGCCGCCCGAACCCTTGTCCGCGAGCAGGTAATAGTATCCCTGCAACGAGAAGGTGGTGTTTTCATAGGGCTTGATCGACGCGCCCAGATTGAAGATCTGGACGTTGGACAGCAGGGGCGCGAACAGGTAGCCGTTGTTGCCTTCCACGTAGTTGAACCAGGGACGGAAGGCCTTGCCGCCGTCGTGGCCGCCGCCTGAGGCGTACGTATAGTTGGCGTTGAACGTCGGGGTCATCGACGCGTCCTTCATTGTGAGGCGCGCGCCGCAGTTGAGCAGCCAGGCGCTGATGTCTTCGCCCGTCGGAGCGCCGTCGGGGCCGAACTCGTACGCCGCCTCGAACCAGCTCTGGAGGCCTTCGGTGACGTTCACGTCGCCGCGCACGCCGACGAGGAACGGGGAGGCTCCGCTGGCGACGTCCGGCACGCTCCCGCCCGTCGGCGGCACGCGCCGGGAGCTGGAGATGGGACGGCTGTTGACGGTGTAGCCAGCGTAAAACTCAATGTCTTTGAGCATCGAGTCGGTCATCTCGTAGCGCAGGTTGGCGAACAGCAAGTGCACGTCGTTGGGGTGTGTGATTGACGGCGCCCCAAACACTGAGTTCTCCACCAACGCCGCGTAGAGCAGGTCCACGGTCAGCGGGTAGTAATCGAGCACCAAGCGGCTGGCGTCGAAGTTGTACTCTTGGTCGACGCTGCTGAAGATCAGCCCGCGCCCGTAGTGCAAGTACTGGCGACCGATCTTTAGCGTGGCCGGCATATAGAACAACTCGTTGAGTTGCAGGTACGCCTCGGTCACGCCGACTTCCCAGCGGCGGTTGACCGCGTCGTTGCCGTTGCCGTTCTGGCCTGTGCCGGCACCCGAGCTATCGCCGGCGTCGTTGTCCTGTCCCCAGAGGCCTTCAGCCTTCAGGGTCACGACGACGAGCACGTGGTCTTCGAGGTCGGCTTCCACGGTGACACGCGTGCGTTGAGAGATGAAGGAATCGGCTCCCTCGATCTGGTCTTCCACGATGTCGCCACCCACGTTCGCCAGATAATACCCGCGGATGCGGATGTCACCGCTGAGGCGGATATTCTGCACGTCAGCAAATGTGTTGACAGCCAGTCCAAATGCGGCAACCAGCGCAACCACTAGCCATTGTTTCTTCACTGTGTCCTCCTTTGTTTGGTTTCTTGTCCAGTACGACCTGCAGTACTTCTCACATCTGGCGGCTTTCGTGGCCTCCCAGATCTAGCCTCGTCGCCAGACCGTGCTGGACGACGACGGAACAAAATACGCCATCACTGCCACCGAGCGGGGATTCGACGATGCGAAGTCTAGGTACACCTCCTTTCCCATCAGCCGAAACCAACGCCTTGCCGTGCTGGGGAAATCTCCTATCCCACCCCCAATCGGCATAACTCTTTCGAGTTGCGGCGGAGTATCGGTTCCTTGGTAAAAACTGTCAAGCACGAAAATCGCCTTGTTTCTCTGCGAAAATCCATTCTTCTACAGCAGATTATGGCTGCGGCAGAAGGCTGGCTGGCGTTGACGGAGGTGCTGTGGAGTTCGTCGAATCGGTACTGGTGCCGGGCTGTCGGCTCAAGACCATGTACCGAAGCGTGACCTCGGTTTCCCAAGGAGAGCCGCGAATTACAGGCCGAAGTTCTTCGTAGAGTTGTCGGGCTTCCTTGACCTGTCCGAGTTCCTCAGCACAGCGCGCCGCCCCAAGGCGGGCCGGGATCGCGGTGTAACTGCCCGGACGTGTCGAAGCCAGTTGCTGGTATTGGCTTTTCGCAAGTTCAAAGCTGCCTTGGGACTCCTGCAACGTTGCCAGCCCAAGTTGTGCTGAATCCGCCAAGGAATGGTGGGGAAACTCGGCGAGAAACTGCTGGTACGCCTCGCCCGCTTCCTTCAGGTGACCGGCTTGAGATTCGGCTCCGGCAAGCCGCAAGAGAGCTTGCGCCGCCAGTTCCTTTCCGCGGTATTCTGCGGCCAGTTGCCGGAGTGTAGCGGGGTCATTCGCTTGGGCAAGCCTAGTCGCAGCAAGTTCTTCCTGCTCGGCGGCCATGCGCTGCCGGTAGAACATGACCACGCCGATGAGCACAACGCAGGCAATTGCAGCAATAATCTTCTTGCCGTGCTGCTGCCAGAAGACATCCGGCTCGAATTGTCCTAGGAATTCAACGTCTTGCTTGGTTGTCTCAGCCACAATTAATAGTCCCCAAAAGTGCGTGCATTCTCGACGAAACCTCAGAAAACGCAAGCGGTAATCTTACCGCGACCGCGAAGTCCACCATTCCCGTGCCAGCAGGACAAAAAAGGCCATGTCTTCTACCAAGTATCGCCGCCACATCCGTCGCGGCTCTTGCGCCAGTCTATATAGCCATTCCATGCCGCATTGCTGCATCCACTGCGGGGCGCGTCGAACAACGCCCGCCACTACATCGAATGTTCCGCCCACTCCCATGACGAACGGTACTTGCAGTTCGGCTTTCCATCGTCTGAGGAAGAGTTCCTTTTTCGGCGAACTCATCGCCACGAACAAGATATCCGGCCGAGCTTGACGAATCTTCGCCACTACCTCCGACTCCTCGGCCTCAGTCCAATAACCATTCCGCCAGCCGGCAAGTTGTACCCGAGCCGTCAGCGATTCCGCGACCTTCTCTACCACCTCTTGCCGCGCGCCCAGTAAATAGGGCCGAAAACCGCGTGCAGCGCAACGGTCAATGAGCGCGACAAACAAATCAATCCCGGTCACACGCTCCTTTAGGGGGCGGCCCAAAAGCCGGGATGCCCAGACCACCGGCTGGCCGTCGGCGTTGATCAAATCGCACCCGAGGATTGCCTCGCGCAGCTTTGGGTCGCGTTGAAGTTTGACAATTTTGTCCACGTTGACTACGACGTGCTGATGCGTCGGCCCGCGGCGAATCAACTCCTCGATCCGGTCAACAGTCTCTGCCAGAGTCAGATTGTCGATCGGCACCCCGAAAAGACTTACCCTTGCGGCGGGTGTTCCAGAAGACATTGGACAATCCTTTGAGCAGCTTGGCCATCCCAGAATTTTGGGACCCGACCTCGTTTGCCGTTCCCGCCAAGAATGTTGCGCGCCTCGGCTACGATCCGGGCGTGACTGGTGCCGACCAGCGTATTCGTCCCTTCAGTCACGGTGACCGGTCGCTCGGTATTGTTGCGAATCGTGAGGCATGGCACGCCGAGCACAGTCGTTTCTTCCTGCACACCACCCGAATCAGTCAAAACCAGCGTCGAATTGCTCATCAGGCAGAGAGAGTCGAGGTAACCGAGTGGCCCTGTTAGCCGGAGATTTGATGAAAGGCCAAATTCCTTTATCCGGCTGGCCGTGCGCGGATGCACAGGGAACACCAACGGCAATTCTTTCTGGATAACGTCTAACGACGCCAGAATCTCGGCCAACACCTCCTTCGAGTCCACATTGCTCGGTCGGTGGAGGGTAACGAAACCAAACCTGCCGCCAAGCCCCAGTTGCTGTCGAATGTCGGATTTCAAGGCCACTTCTTTCAGCCTTAGTAGTGTGTCGATCATGACGTTCCCAACAAAGAAGATCTTCTGGGCCGGTACGCCTTCACGTAGGAGATTCTCGTCGGCATCCTGGCTGGTGGTGAAACAGTAGTCGCTCAGCGCGTCGGTTACGAGACGGTTGACCTCTTCCGGCATTGTACGGTCGTTGCTGCGCAGCCCCGCCTCAACATGGGCAACCGGAATACAGAGCTTGGCGGCGACAATCGTAGCGGCCATCGTCGAGTTCACATCGCCGACCACCACGACCAAGTCGGCCGCTTGGGCTTGGAGCAGGCGCTCCATCTCAACCATGATTTTGCCCGTCTGTTCGGCGTGCGAACCGGAGCCGATGCCGAGGTACAAATCGGGTTTCGGTAACTGCAACTGATCGAAGAATAGCTTCGACATGTTGTCGTCGTAATGCTGCCCGGTATGGACCAGCACCGGCTCGAGGCGGTCGGAGTGCTTCCGGTATTCCGCCATCAATGGCGCGATTTTCATGAAGTTCGGGCGAGCCCCGACAACGTTAACGATGCGCAGTTTCATTGGCTTTGATCAGTTTCGCGAGCGCGCAATACATCCACGCTTGCGCCCACCGCATGTAGCAGATGCGATTGGTAAACCAGCGCCCGCGTTGATACCAGAAAAAACCTCTATCGTCCCACAGGTTTGCGATCACCCAGCGTGCAACCGCCTTGGCTTTCCCGATCTCACCGAACGCCAAATACGTCAGTATGCCTTGCGCACTGCAATGGGCGTCGAACGGGTGGCTCCGGTTGTGATAATACCGTGGCGCAAACTCTGGCGTCCAAAACGTCCGGTCCCAGTATTCGAATCCTCGTCGCGCCGCCTCCGGGAACGTGCTGGATTCGCACAGTGCCACGAGATTGTAACCGGTATGAAAGTTGTCGATCCAATGTTGGTTCTCCGCCTCGCCGTACCACCACGAACCATCCGGCCGCTGTCGTCTTACCGAAAACTCCATGCAATCCTGCCGCCCAGTGAGCGCCGCGCCGATCATGTTGACGTTGTGCACCTGCGTGTCGCTGCCGGCAATGTACGTGATGTAGCCGTCGCGCAGCAGATGCTTTTCAATGAATCCGGTCACGTCGCATTTCAGCGCCTTCGCAGCAAACGCCGTGCAAATCAGATTCGATGTCCCGCGCGGTGCGAAGAACGCCCGCGACTGCCAATCAAACGGATACCCCCAACCACCGTCCGGATTCCGCATCGATTCGAGCAATCTCAGGAGTTTCGGATCGCCGCCACCCAATGCGAACAACGCCAGCGCCTTCGGGTTCAGTGTCGGTTTGATGCCGACGAGTGGCCGCAGGTTGACCGGACTCCGCCGGTGCAACTGTGTCCACGCCTGCCGGGCTTTCTTGCCGGGAAGAACCTTCGCCAGCGGCGAGTTCAACCCGTCGTAAGGATCGTAGCCACGCCATTCACTTGCGGCGCAGAAGTTGTGAAGCTTTTGCCAGACATCCTGCATACGCCGGCAGTCTACCCGCTCGGCGTCCGCGGCTCAATACCAACGCAGACCGGGCCCTACCAACACCGGGCAAAGTCGAAAGCAGATGCCGGCTGAAGCCACCGGAAATGCCCGGTTGCAGCTATTCGGTCCTTTTCAGAGCGTCGTGCCATTCCTGGTCGTTCGGGCTTCCTACTCCCTCAGGAGCATGAGGTCATAGAGATCAGCCCCTGCCGCTGATTTCACGACCCCCGGTTTCTCCGTCATTTCTGAAAGAATGTCCTTCAGGCGATGGATTGTGACGCCAGCTTCCTTCAACAGTGAAATCTCCTCTTCGTGTTTCACCGTCCCAACCACGAGTTCTCTCGTCCACGAACCGGAACAAAGGCGATTTCGCAACTCCACCTTCCGGGGTTGGTTGAACTTGGCCTCGACCCATTCACGCACGCCCTGCGTCAGTTGCGCCGTGTCTCTCATCTTCGCATTGTGAGCGCCGATGCCAGTCTGTTTGCGGATGGCCGCGGGGACCTTTGTGATGTAGGAAATCGGATTGATGGAGACTTGGACCTCCACATGGCGGCACTCATGCCGACCGTCGGGCAACGGCCGGATTGCCAGGATGTCGATTTCATCAACGCCAATCTTGATCCCGCGGATTGTAAAGTAGCCGTTTCGGTTCAGCCACTCCTCAACGACTTCTTCACCAAGCAATGACATAATCTTCCCTCATCTTTTGCCGCCCAAACGCCCTTCACAGTTGGACGGGTTGGCCGGTGCGCAGGGACTTGAGAATCGCAAACGTCGCCCGCGTGCTGGCAATGATGTCGTCGAAGGCAATCGGCATGTCCTTGCCGGATTTCACCGCGGCGATGAATTGCCGGACTTCTTCCGCCTGACCTTTGTCGCGGAAATCATCGGCGATGACATGCTTGCCGCCGCCGAAGATTTCAAAGTGTTCCTTGCTGAGCGATGCGTCAGCGACACTGAAATAATCTATCGCACCCACCGAACCGTCGGCGAACCGAATC
The DNA here is from genome assembly GCA_964566575.1 of uncultured Verrucomicrobiota bacterium. Lineage (GTDB taxonomy): Bacteria > Verrucomicrobiota > Verrucomicrobiia > Palsa-1439 > Palsa-1439 > CAZMKD01. Next base: position 13,627 of record CAZMKD010000239.1, on the reverse strand, counting down.
GAAACTTGCACGTTCTCGGCTCCAAATCCTTGCGCGAACACCGAGACCGGCCGCGACCGCGCCATGAAATGCAGAAAGTCCACGAAGTGGCAAACTTCGCCCAGCACGCGGCCGCCGCCAATTTCGGGGTCGTTGATCCAGTGTTCCTTCGGCAGTGGCGTCACGCTGACCCGGTATCGCATCACCAACGGTCCGGTCAGCGGTTTCGCGAACGGCGCGAACCGGCGATTGAACCCGACCATCAAGCGTGTGTTGCTGGCTTTGAGAATCTCGTCGAGTTCTTCTTCCCGAAGGCAGAGCGGTTTCTCGCAGAACACGGTCTTGCCGGCGCGTAACGCGGCGGCGGTGATTTTCGCATGCATGTCGTGTCGGGTGGCGATGAGAACGGCGTTAATTGATTTGTCGCCGATGACTTGCTGCCAATCGGTTGTGCAACCGGCAAAGCCAAACTTCTCCTGCGTCTTTTTTGCGTTCACACCGGTCGCGGTGCAGACCGTGTGCAGCGTCACGTCCGCATTCGCCCTAAACTGCGGCAGCAAGACCCCCTGCGCGTAGTTGCCGGCCCCGATGACGCCGAGGCAGACTGTGGAGCGTGGAAGTGTGGGAGCGTGGGGGCGTGACACGCTCGGACACTCGGACGCTCCGACGCTCTCACTGTACTTTAGCAGCACGCCGACAAATCGCTGGCCGGTTTTGCCGGTAATCAATGCGTACGCCTTGGGCGCATCGCCGATGGGAAACGTGTGCGTGATCAGTGCGGCGACGTTCACGCGCGACTGCAGAAACGCCTCCATGTTGCGCTGCTCAGTCCAGCGAACGTAGCCGATGGGGTAATCGATTCCCTTCTCTTCGTACAGCGGGTCGTACCGGCCCGGGCCGTAGCTGCGGCTGAGGCGGAAGTCGAGTTCCTTCCGGTAATAGATGTCGCGCGGAATCTCCATGCCGACAACACCGACAAGCACGACACGACCGCGTTCGCGTGCGATGCGCCCGGCCAGCGCCAGCGGCTCGTTGGAGTCCGTCGAGGCGGTGATGATCGCTGCGTCCACGCCGAAATCATTCGTGAGCCGTGCGGCCGCGCGCTCCACGTTATTGACCGCGACGGCGTCGCAACCGCACTTGCGCGCGAGTTCGCAGGCCGCCTCGTTGATGTCCACGCCGAGCACGGCACAGCCGGCGGCTTTCAGCAGTTGGACCGTCAATTGGCCGACCAGCCCAAGCCCGATGACGGCGACAGTTTCGCCGAGGCGCACATCCGCTTGCCGGACGCCTTGCAGCGCAATCGCGCCGAGTGTCGTGAACGCGGCGTGCTCGAACGCGACGCCTTGCGGTATCTTCGCGCAAAGATTTTGCGGGATGCAAACGATCTCGGCATGGCTCGCGTAATCCTGCCCGGCGCACGCCACGCAGTCGCCGACGGCGAAGCCGGTCACGCCTTCGCCGACTTCGATGATGGTGCCGGCCGTCGAGTAGCCGAGTTCCTTCCACTGATCAAGCCGGGAACGAACTTTGTTCACCGTGGCGACAATGCCTTCGCGTTTGACGGTGTCGAGCACTTGCTTGACTAGGTCGGGACGTTTGCGCGCCTTGCCGAGCATCGACGCTTGCGCCATCTCGACGGTCGAGCGCTCGGTGCCGGCGCTGACGAGCGAGAACGCATTACGCACGAGCACGCAGCCCGTGCAGAGGGCCGGCGGGGGCACGTCGACGAGTTTGATCTCGCCGGTCTTGAAATCTTGGACCAGTTGTTTCATCGGCGCGGTAATTCTAGTTGTTCGCGCGGCAGTTGGGAAACAATAAAGCGGAACTTGCCGGCCGCGGTGCGCTCAATGGCATTCACATACTCAAACCGAATCTTCATCGAGTCACCAAGCCGCTGATGCGCTTCGGCGAGTACCGGCTGCTCCTCAAATCCATCCTCCTTGACGATGCGCAACACGATCTCATCGAGTCGCGTCTGCACAATCTGCGCTTCGCGGACGTGTTTCGCGTCTTTGAACAGATGATCGAGTCGGCCAATGAAGCGGCCATCGGGTGTGCGCACGTAGTCTTCGACACGGCCTTCGATGCGTTCGATCAACGGAAACGCGCAGCCGCACGAACACATGCCAGCCTTCGCGACCGCTCGGTCGCCGACCTTGTAACGGATCAGCGGCATGGCGCGGTTGTTGAGGCCGGTGACGATCATCGTGCCATCGTCCAAGAGTTCGAGCACGCCGTAGTCGGTCCGGTAATGCAGGTTGCCGGCGGCGCACTCGACGATGTTGCAGGTCATCTCGGTGTTGCCGTACCAGTTGAAAACCTTCGCGCCGAACGCGCGTTCGATGGCGGCGCGCTGAAAGTCGAGGAGCGTTTCGCTGGCAGTGAAGACGGCCTTTGGCGAGTAGCCGCCGAGCAGGTACAGCGACGAAGGATAACCGTGGATGAAGTCGGGCCGGTATTTCTCAAAGGCCGCGACGTACGCCGGCAGGTTTTCTGGCGTGAGGTGATACGACGAGCAGAGCAGCCGTTTCTCACACCGGTCCCAACGCCAGAACGGCGGCTTCGTTTGGTTCGGCGGTACGACGGGGTGACCGGACACGTATGCGCTCGAGCTGAGGAACGGCACGCCGGCCCAAGCCTTGTGCCGCCAGCGGAAAGCCATTTCGATTTGGTGATACTCCTTTGAGAAGCGTACGGCCAGCGGTGTGCCGGTCGTGCCGCTGGTGTGAAGTTCCATCAGATCACGCGGATTGAATTCGTCGGAGAGAAACGTCTCAGGGTGCGCGGCGATTGTGGCTCTTTCCAGGATCGGCCACTCGCTTAAGTTTTCCGGCGAACGACCCTTGTATGCCGGCACGTGTTCGACCGCGTATTCGAGCAGATGTCGGATGGCGACCTGTTGCTGGTGCAACATTTCGTCTCGTGATTTGCGCTCGTTGTGTGCGAGGTCTTCGAGCCAGCCCTGAAAGACGCCACCGTACTTTGCCTTGAAGTTGCGCGCGCTAGCGACGTTGACGGCAACCGTTTGAGCCCAGACCGGCAATGAATCGTAGATGCCCTTACCGCGCTTCAATGTGACCCTTCCAGCCGAAGTGGGGTTTGAAGTGAAATGGTTCGCCGATGTCCGCAACGATGTCGGCGGGCGACAACCCAAACTGGCGCAAGCCTTCCCGGATCATCGGCAGCTTTTGCCAGTCGAACCCCATGAGCTGCGCGCATACAAAATCCACCGCGGCCGGGTTTGTGCCAGCCAGCAAGACTCCGCACGGTTTCGCGTCGGCTTCCATCGGGCCGTTGCCCTCGCCGGCAACGATGCCGTCCACGATCGAGAGATACCGGAGCGGCTTCGACCGTGGCTTACCCCCGCCGTCGAACTCGAACAGAGCGCGGTTTAGATCGAGCACCATGCGCCACGTCGTGTCATTGCCGTGCCAGTTGCCGGAGCGCACGACGGCTGTCGAATCGCCGAACACTTTCGAGCCAATTTTCTTCGCGGCTGGGCCCCACCATTGCGTCGCCTTGCCGGTGCGCTTGGCGGCGGACTTGAACGCGGAGATAAGCTTCGACTGCACCTTGGTCTTCGCATCGCTCGAAGGAAATTCGTCGCCACCTTCGTCGGGCGTGCCGATGCAGAAGTGCGGGAGGTAATTCTTGTCGCCGTTGATGCCGACAAGGTTCTTGAGGCTGACGGTGATGCCGACTTTCTTGTGCGTCTTGAGTTTGGGCAGGTTGATGAACACATCAGCGTCCATCACGCTGCGCGAGAGCAGATACTCGTGCTTGCCGTGCGAGTGATGATTGGCCGTGAACTTCGTGTCGTAGTCCGCGCCGTAGAACTTGCCGGTTTTACCGTGAAACCAACTTTTCTCGGCAAGATTGACGAGTGTGTAGCCGCGTGGGTCTTCCGGCAGTTTTCGGCGCTCGACAATGACGCCGTTCTTGGTGCGCCACGCTTCCCGTCGCAGGTCGATTACTTCGACGGCAAGATTCTCGCACAGCGCCGGGATGCCAACGCGCTCGCCAATCGCGGCGAAGTCGCTGTCAGTCTGCGGCGCGTCGGCAATCGTGATTGTGCCGCGACCATCGAGTGCGGCGGCGACTTGCTCGGTGACCGCGGCGATAACGCTGCCGTGGGTGATGATTTGCTCCCATTCGTCCGGTCGGTGGGTGTGGGATTCACGGATGAGATTCGGTTTGAGCACGACACGGTCGCCGGGGCGAATCAACGCGCGCCAGTCAATGCCGAGTTGCGCGACAGATTGCCGGACCAGCGCCGCCTCGTATGCCGGTGCTTGCCGTGTGATAGTCACGCGCGCCACAGTGGTGAGGCGTCGGTCGGTCATGCTCGGATTCTAGCACAGGCCGTAGTGCGATGAGGAATGGGTTTCGGCATTTGACAGTCGCGACGGATTAGCGGTGTCGGTTTACGGGGGAATTGATCCTAATGACCTAAGCCGCGCGATGCTGCGCCAACTTCCTGCAGCCACCAGCGCAAGCAAGGTCACCACGCTGATGGTTGCTCCCGCCACAAACGACCGTGGACGAAAGCGAAACTCCACCAGGTGCTCGCCAGACGGTACGACGACTGCGCGAAAAACCCCGTCCGCACGATAGAGCCGCGTCGGCTTGCCGTCCACCGTCGCTGACCAGCCGGGGTAATACGTGTCGGTAAGCAGCAGCAAGCCCGGCTGCGAGCAATTGACTCCCACGATCACACGAAGTGGTGAATAGGTGGTGACCTCGGCGGTGCCGTTCGTCTCTGCGGACAACGAAGACAGCGGCGGTGACTCTTCCAGATAGACGACTTCGCGCGGGTCGAACCCGACGGAAAACATTTGCGTCAACAATTGGGCGTGGTCATTGACCACTTTCGCATGCGGTACGAACATCGCACGCGGCAGGCAATGCCGGTTGCGATAGACGCGTAGACCGTCGGCTTCTGCGAGCAATTCGAAATGATTCACTGATCGCTGCTCGGCGCCTTCGAGGAACACGTATTTCACGTTCCCCAAATCAAGCACGAGATTGGAGGCGCTGGAGCTCGGCGCTTGACGCAGCAGCCACTCCAATCCCGGTGGCACCAGCGAAGCGTTTCCGGACAAGTCGGCGATGCCGCGGGTCATCAACCAGTTGGGTCGATGAGTGTAAATGTTGTTCGCGCCGGCAACGTAGACGCGAAACAGTCCGGTATCGTTCTCCATCGGCGCCAACGTGGGATGAGGCGGCGACAACGGGTATCGTGCCAGGTCGATCTGAGGCAAAAGTCGTCGGCCCAGCACGGTGAGATCCACAACCGTCAGTCCTACCAGCGCGCAACACGCAATGGTCTGACCAACGCGTCGGCGAACGATCACGGTCAGACAGGCAAGACATCCCAGCGGCAGCCAGAACTCGACGTTCGTGATTCGGTAGTGGTCCAGAAACGCCAGCACGCGTTGATGAAACCATGCCGTCTTGTATGGAAACGAATGACCGACCACCTTGCCATCAATCACGCCGTGCGCCGCTGCAACGAGCACATCGTGCTTCACGGCGACAACGATTTGGATCGTGAGTACGCCGGCCGCGACCAATGCGCCAAGGATCAACAGGCCCCGGAACAGGCGTGGCCGGGCCAACCAGACGTCCGCCCCTTCCGCCGCCAGCACGCAGCCGACAAAGACCGCCACGATAAAAACCCGGTGATAAACGTATTTGACCAGCGGCGTGAACAGAACGATGACGACCACCGCGATGATGATCCACGCCAGCCATCGAGACCGCCGCTCGCGAACGGCGAGTATCGCTAGGGCGAATGGTATGATGCCGATGTAGCCTGTAAAATCGTTCCGCGAAGCTCCGGCCAGCCTCAACAGATCGTACGATTCCGTCGAGCCGGTCAACGCGGGAAACACAAACGTGATCAATGCCGGCAGCCCCAACAACGTATGGCGCAGCCCTGTCGATGCTCCGCGCACATGCATGCTCTTGTAGGCGTCGAGCCGCATCAATTCGAGTGTAGGCAGCCACTGAACGGCCGAGATTGCGACGGCGACAACAAAGCACAGAACCGCCGGTCGCCACAGGATCTTCGACTCGAGGACGTGCCTAGCCCACCACGCGGCGACAAGAAATCCAAGATGCGTCGCGGCTTGCACATTGCCGCTCAGCACCGCCACGCCCATCACCGCCCCGGCGCCTGCCGCGTATCCCCACGCGTTTCGCTTCACGGCTCGTTCGACCAGCAGCAACACCAGCGGTGCCAGGCAAAAGGCGGGTGGCGCGCGCCAATACCACATGATGAAGCCGCTATTCAACCCCCACGCACAACTCCCGATGAACGCGGCACAGCGAGATCGCCCCAGTTCACGGAGAAATGCAAACATGAAAAGGGCCGTGAGAAAAAACTCCAGAATGATTCCGAGTGTGAACGCGCGCTCGGCCGATAGCGCGAGGTAGAGTAACTTGAACGGGCTAAACATCGCAGGCATGTTCTCCGCGAGAATCGGACTGCCGCCGAAGATGTACGGATTCCACAGCGGCAACTGCCCTGACTTCACCGTTTGCTGCCAGAACACGCCCCACGGGTAGTCGAGCGTCAACGCATCGGTCGTGTAGTGGTTGGCGACCGACACGTTGGTGACCGACGCGCCAAACGGCAGGAGAATCTGATGCAGCATGTCGGCTGGCACGAGTGAATGTCCCTGCAACAGGCTTTCGTGAAAGAACCACACGAGCACTGCCGCTAACAGCGCCAGCCACGCTGCCGATGACCACGACTTACGCACGGGACAGTTCCTCGAACACCGCGATCATCCGTCGCCCATATTGTTGGTGCGTGTAAAAACTCGCGAACCGTTGCCGGCCCGCCGCACCAAGCCGCGCGCGCAGCGCCGGATCGGCAGCGAGGCGCAGAATCTTTTCGGCCAGATCGGCGGCGTCCTGCTCGTTGACCAGCAACCCATGCACACCATCCTGCACCATCTCGGGGATCGAGGCGCGCCGCGTGGTTACGACCGGCACACCCATCTGCATGGCTTCGAGTAAAACCAACCCCATCGTTTCGTTGTAGTAATACGTCGGGAACGCAAGAATATCGGCGTTGGCCAACGCCTGCCACTTCGCGGCGCCCGTAACTGGGCCGATGAACTGGACATTCCGACCAGCAACCTGTTTGGCCTCCACTTCATCGTTAGTGCGGAACCAGTTGCCGGCAAAAACGAACTGCACCTCCTGGCAACGGCGCGCGGCTTCGAGCAACACGAACACACCCTTTTCACGCACGAGGTTGCCGAGATAGAGAACGGTCACCCCGTCGTGCCGTTCAGGCTTTGGTACGGATTCGGCCGGCTCGATGCCGGTCGGTACGACGAAGATCTTTTCTGCCGGCAGCCACTTCTCAAAATTAAAACGAAGGGATTCGCCAAGTACGATCGCGCCGGCCGCACGTCGACAGGTGCGCTCGATAAGGTGCTGAACACGTCGCGAAGATTTCGCGTGGAAGTCCGGCAGGTTGTTGCCGTGCGCATAGAGCACCGTCGGCACGCCGAAGAGCCGCGCGAGGCCGAGCAGGATGGCATCTTTGATGAACGCATTCCGATTTACAGACACCGGACAGAAACAGAAGTCAAAGCGCCGGGTCACCAGCAGCCAGAACTCGCGCACAAGGAAGCCGGCCATTTTGAACAACTTACCGGGGCGGAAGCGTTCGATGTCGGCGATCCTTTCCGCCACGGTAATATCCACGAAAGTCACGTCGAAACGTTGTGGGAATTCCGAGCGTAGCAGAGCTTGGTACGTCACACTCGGCCCGAAGAACGGTGGCGGCATGTAGCCGAACATCAGGATATTCGGCCGCAAAGTCACGACCGCGACTTGACCAGCAGATAGTTGCCGAGAGCCAGTGCATCGATGCCGGTACCGTAGAAACACCGGATCGCTTGGGACGGCGTACATACAATCGGCTCGCCCATGATGTTGAAGGACGTGTTCAACACGCACGGCACGCCACTGATGTTCTCAAATTCCTTGATCACCTGCCAGTAGAGCGGATTCGTTTTCTTGCTGACGGTTTGGGGACGTGCGCTGCCGTCCACGTGCGTGATGGCGGGGACCTTCTTTTTCTTTTCCTCTTTGACCTGCGTGATGTACAGCATGTATGGGCTGTCGGTGATGTTCTCGAAATACTCCGGCGCTTTCTCTTCGAGCACCGACGGCGCGAACGGCCGAAAGTCCTCCCGGTGCTTGACCCATTTGTTTACGATGTCGCGCATCTCGGCGCGGGTCGGATCCGCGAGCAGGCTGCGGTTGCCGAGGGCGCGCGGCCCCCATTCCATCCGGCCTTGATACCACGCGACGATCTTGCCGTCGGCGATGAGGCGGGCGACTTCCTTGGCCGGGTTGTCCATCTTCCGGTAATCCACCTTCGAGTTGTCGAGTGCCGCGAGGATTTCGCTGTCGCTGTACTGCGGACCGAGAAACGCGTGGTCCATCACATAACTGCGCGGCGCACCGTTGAGTTGGTGATGAATGTAGAGCGCAGCGCCGACGGCGCAGCCTGCATCGCCGGGATTGGGCGGGATGAAAATGCCGTCGAAGATCCCGCTCTCCAGGATTTTGCCGTTCATCACGCAATTCAGGACGACACCGCCGGACAAGCAGACGTTCTTCTTGCCGGTGCGGGCGCGGAGCGCCTTGAGGTAGGTGAGGATTTTTTCTTCGAGTAGTTCCTGCAGACTCGCCGCGATGTCTTCGTGCCGGGATTCGATGTTGGAATTCGGCACGCGCGGCGGACCGAAGGCGTCGATGAACTTCTGACTGAGCATGTCCGGGCCCGTGAACGACGGGTCGAACCAACTCAGGTCAAACCGGAACGAACCGTCCGGCTCCGTGCGCACGATCTGCCGGAACTGTTCGAGGTACGTTGGCTTGCCGAATGAGGCGAGGCCCATGACCTTGTATTCATCGTGGCCGGGCTTGAAGCCGAGGTATTTTGTGACCTCCATGTAAAACATGCCCCACGAATGTGGGTAGGGAATTGTCTCCAGCACGCGAATCCGGTTGCCTTCGCCGACTGCCACGCAACACGAGTCGCGTTCGCCCTTCGCGTCCACCGACAAAATCAGTGCGTCGTCGAACGGCGAGCAGAAGTAGGCAGCGGCGTTGTGCGTTGCATAGTGGCTGAGCCAATGAAACTTCAGCGGCTGCTTGCGCTTGCGGTTGAAGAGTGGCTCGGTCTTCAGGTGGTCTTTCAGCAGGTTGACCGATTGCACGAGATGATACGCGGCCTTGGCCGGGCTGTGATGCGCGCGGGCGAGACGGAAGGCGAGGTGCGACCGGAACTCCTGCCACGGATCGTAAAAGTAGCCAACTGCGTCCACATCGTCCGCCTTGATGCCACCGGCTTTGAGACAGTACTCAATGCTCGCGTGGGGCAAGCCCGTCTCGTAACCGAAGTAGCCGGCAAAACCGATGTGTTTCACGCGTTTGAAGCGTTCTTCTTCCACTGCCGCGACCAAGTTCCCATCCACCATCAACGCCGCTGCCGCATCATGTACGGCCCCTGAGATTCCCAGAATTTTCATGCCATTATTATCCCGCTATCTTCTCTAGTAAACTCGCTAGCACTTGCGTCGTCCCCGTCGTGCTGAACCGCTCGATCTCAATGCTCGCAGTCGTAAACGGCGTGGACAAGACTTGCTCTAATGTGGCAGCCACAGCGTCCGCCTGCGCCTCGCAGACCCATCCCAGTCCGTGACGCCGCACCAAGTCTGCCAGCTCGCACGGCTGCGCCAACGCGAGTATCGGGCGGCCCGCGCCCACATACTCAAACAGCTTCCCGGGGACATGTATATTGTCTTCTGGGGACTGAATCGTCAACAGCACACTTGCAGTCCGCATCTGCTGCAGCGCTTCCGCATGGGCCACTCGTCCGACAAACTGCACAAATGCCGTCACGCCCGCGCGCTCCGCCATGCCGCGCAAATCCAAGTCGGGCGAATCCCCGAGCCAGACAATCTCAGCCTGTTCCGGCGACAACCCACGTTGTCTAACGAACTGGGCGAAGCCGGCGAAGAAGGGTTCCGGCGAACGCGAACTGTAGACCGCGCCGGCATAAAGCACCGAGAATTTTCCTGACGGCGCGACTCTGCCGGAGTAGTCCGCCGGGTCGAAGCAATTGTAAATCACGTTGACCGGCTTCGAGTAGTTCTGCTCGAAGTACTCGGAGATACCCCGACTAAGTCCCACAATCGCCGCGGCCCCTGCCACCACGCGCCGCTCCAGCCGGGCGTGCAACGCGCGATGCAGGGGCGTCGGATGCGCCCGGGCGAAGTACGGATTGCCGAGCCACAAATCGCGGAACTCCGCGGCGAACGGCACACCCGTCCGTCGCGAAATCCGTTGCGCGACAAGATGGTCGCTGAGCGGATCCGAGGTCGAGTAAATCGCGGCGATGTCCTTCACCCGCGCGCCCACCCGGGCGGCCTGCGCGATCCAAGGAAAAAACTTATCCGGGATCATCACCCACCGGTTCAGAAACGTTGTCAGCCCGTGGCCTTGGGTCGTCGGCTTCGCCGTGGTGGGTGTGCCGCCACCTTTGAACTTCTGCCACAACGCCGTGAGATCGACGCCGCCGACCCGAAACATCTCAATATCCGTCGGCACTTTTTCCAGAAGGCGGGCGTCGGTTTGTGGCCAGCCTTCCAGCGTCGAAGTCAACACGACCGGCTCCCAGCCGAATGCGCGCAGATGCCGGACAAACCGCACCATGCGGTGGCTGCCCATGTTGCTGGCGGGCGGAAAGAAGTATGACACGATCAGGACGCGCTTCATTTAATGACGAATTCTGCCGTGACAGGCAACGCTGCGTCCATCGAAATCTCACACACATCGATCCGCGCGCGCCGATTGTACGATGGCGAAAACCAACCTTCGCCGACGCGGAGACTCCCCGGGGCGGTGAGCTTGAACTTGCCGCCGATCTCGAAATGATCGTTGGCGCAACGGGTGACCTTAAGATTCGGATGCAGATGGAACCGCCACCGTAGCCGGCATCCGCCGGTGACGGTGTCAGTGATTGTAAACTGGCCGTCGGAATACCGGATGCGCCGCCGCCAACCTCCGACGGAGCCAATGAATTCGCTGTCGCGCCACTTCTCGCAGACTCCGTGTACGGGATTGCGCCACACAAATGTGCCAGTTTGCTCCGCAAGATCCTGTTCGTCCATAACGAGGGCGTTGTGTGCGCGCGCGGAGCGAAAATACCGCCGCTGTTGGGGGTCGCCGTTGTAGGTGAACGTGCCAGGATCCACGAACACCGGCTCGCCGCGGAGCCAAAGAACCGGCGACATCAAGTCGGCGTGCGCGTGCGAGTAATTTGGCGGCAGCCCAAACTCGCCGCACCGGATGAAACAGTAATCGCCGCTGTGGCGCATCACATAGTGGCCGGCGTCGGGAAACGCAACTGAGCCGCTCGGCGCAGCCGGCAATTCCAGTGGACGGGTCGAAGCGCGACCGTCGTCGTTGTCGCCGATATTCGGTAGCGAACCGTCCGGCTGGCGAATCGCGCCGAGATACGCGAGCGCCTTCGGTTGCGGCAGGCCGGCCAGCGAGAACAAATGCGTGACGAAATGGTGATAGGCGACGGATTGTTCACGGTGGACGCCGTCCGGGTAGAATTGCTCGATGGCGGCCAGCCGGAGCCACGGGTGCGGTGTGCCATCGTAAAACGAAAGCGCTGCGGTTTCGGCGACGAGGTGGTTGCCGCGCGGAATCCAGTCACTGGACAGATTGTGGCGGATGAACCGGGCATGTTGCGCCAGCGCGTCGGCAAATTCCTCCCGGCCGAATTGCTCGATCCACGCGATGAGACGGAGGCCGACTTCCATGGCGTTGTTCCAGTTGATGCCGAACTCGTACGGGTTCTGCGCAATCCAATCGCGGATCATTTGGCGCGTCGGCGCGAATTGGAGGCGGTTGAGTTCCCAGATCAGTTTCACATCGTCGCCGGCGTCCAGCGGGATGGCGTGCGAGTAGAGAAACGGCCACGTGCCGTGCCAGCGATGGGGAGCGCGCAGGTCGAAATCGTGGCCGAGCAATCGGAGTTGGAGATCAAGGGCTGGGTCTTGGGGCGGCAACTGCGGCGGCGGTTTATGGCACTTCAGCGCGTGTTCCAATTTCAACAGATATTTCCGCGTGATCTGCCACGGGCCGAGGTAGCGGAACTTTTCGAGCGCGTTCATTTGAACCAGCAACGGTGCCACAGCGCGAGGTTCCAGAGGTTCCAGAGCTTGAACGCATTGGTGCGCGGGTCGGCGGCGAGTTTTTCCACGGCGTCGGCACGAATCCATTCCGCCAGAAACCGGCTGGCGCGCACGTCGGCGATGAGCCGGTCCATGATCGGGCCGTGCAACATGTTAAACGCCGAGCCGCAGAACCCGCGTTTCGGCCGCTGAACGATTTCGGCGGGCAGGAACGTGCTGACGGCCTTTTTCAGCAAATACTTCCCGGTGCCGTTGTGCACCTTGAACTTGCTGGGTAATTGCATCGCGAACTCCACCAGCCGGTCGTCGAGGAACGGGACGCGAGCCTCCACGCTGGTGGCCATTGCCATCTTGTCCACGCGCATCAGCAGCAATTCGGCGAGTCGCTGCTTGAGTTCGACGTAGATCATCTGCTGGAGAAAATCAATGTCGCCACCTTCGGCCATCGCGCGTTCGTAGTGCGGCGCGATTTGGCTCCAAGTGGAGAGCGGCGGCGCTTCGACGAGCATTTGCCGTTTCTCCGTCTCATAGAACGCCACCGCGGCGCCCCAGAAAATTTCCTCGCCATCGCGCAGTCTTCGGAGGAAATCCGCCGACTGGCTCGTGGCCAAGGTGACGGCCAGACTTTTGACGGTGGCCGGTGCCCACTGGCGCCAGCGTTGCGCCCAGCGTTGCCGGCGCAGCACGTCGCGGTAGCCGTCGTAGCCGGCGAAGATTTCGTCGCTGCCTTCGCCGACTTGGACGACAATGACGCCGTGCTCGCGCGCGAGTTTCGAGACATAGTACAGCGGCACGCAGACCGGGTCGGCGAGCGGTTCGTCCTGGAAATAGGGCATTTGCTCGGCGAATTCAAGGAACATGGCCGGCGTGACGGTGATCTCGTGATGGTTGCAGCCGAACTGCCGGGCGATCTGCCGGGCGTAGGCAAACTCGTCGCTTTCGGCGTCACCAGACAACGCGACGCTGAACGTGTCCACCGGCCGCGTCATCAGTCGGCTCATCAGGGCGACGTTGGTGCTGGAATCCACGCCGCCGCTGAGGAACACGCCGAACGGCACGTCGGCCATCATCCGTTTCTCGATGCTCTTGCTCAACAGCGCCAGCAAACGCTCGGTCAGTTCGCTCTCGGTGGCGTCGGACGCGATGGATGGGCCGGCGAACGGGTTCCAGTAGGAAAACGAACGCAGGCCGCCGTCGCGTTCGATTACGACGCCTTCGGCGGGCCTCAGCTTTTGGATGCCAGCAAACATCGTTAACGGGGCCGGCGTGGCTGACAGCGAAAGGTAGTGATAGAGCGCGGCGGGGTCCACGCGTTTTGGCACGCACGGATGTTTCAACAACGCTTTGATTTCGGAGGCGAACACTAGCCGGTCGTTGTCGCGCCAGAAGTAGAGCGGCTTTTT
>CAZMKD010000238.1:0-26969 GCA_964566575.1 uncultured Verrucomicrobiota bacterium | reverse complement strand
ACTCCCGAAGTAGCCGGTGATGGACCCGGAACGTGCACAAGGAGTGGTGTTGCGCGTGCAGCCGGTCACGGAGTCCAGCCTGATCGTGACGTGGTTTACCCGCGAGTTCGGCAAACTCAAGACGTTGGCCAAAGGCGCGCGGCGACCGAAGAGTTCATTGCGTGGGAAGATCGACTTGTTCTATCTCGATGAGATTCTCTTCCTCCGCTCGAAACGCAGCGATCTGCATCTGCTAAACGATTGCTTTCTGGAACGACCACATGCCCGGCTGCGGAACTCGGTCACGACGTTGACGGCGGCGTCCTACGTAAGCGAATTGGTCGGAGCAGCGACCGAAATGGAGGACGCGAACGCGGCAATTTTCGATTTATTGGTGGAGACCCTCGGACGAATCGAGAAACGGGTGAACGCAGTGCTGCTGTTATGGTTTGAAGTGCGGCTGCTAACCGCGGCCGGCTGGCGGCCGGTCTGGAAAACTGAGACGCCCACCGGCAAGGTGTTGCGTTCCGTCGCGATGGCCAGCGCCGCCGGGGCCGAGCGGGTGAAGTTGACGGAGGCACAGTTGGAAGAGGCGCGCGAGACTCTGTGGCGATTCTGGGACACCGAAGTGGCGCGCCCGCCGCGAATCCGTCCATTGATGGCGCAGCAAGTGCGGCATTGACGCGCCGGTAACACGCGCTACTTGGACGGCGCCGGGCAGATGCCGTTCGGCGAGTTCTTGACGAACTCGATGAACTCGCGCGCTTCCGCTGTCACGAACGCGCCATCCTTTGCCGCCTCCGCCAACGCCTGCGTGCCATTCAGTCCCGAGAGATAAACTAACCGGAACAACTTCTTGAGTTCCGAGACGGCCGGAGCCGGTACGTTTGCCCGGCGCAGTCCGACGAGATTCAGCGCGTGCACCCGATTGCGTTCGGACTCGATTGTGAACGGCGGCACATCCATCGACACGCGTGCGTTGCCCGAAAGCATCGCCAACCGGCCCACGAGCGTGAACTGGTGAATTACCGCGCCGCCACCGACGAAGGCCCGGTCACCGATGTGCACGTGGCCGCCCAGCAGGACGGCGTTCGCGAGGATGATGTTGTGGCCGATCACGCAGTTGTGGCCGACGTGTGACGAGGCCATGAGAAAATTGTCGTTCCCAATCACCGTCGCGCTTTCCGTGTCCGTGCCGCGATGCACCGTGCAATACTCGCGAAACACATTGCGGTCGCCAACGCGCAGGTAGCTCCGGCGCGCCCGGTCAAACTTCAAGTCCTGCGGCTCGTGTCCGATCACCGCGCCCATGTGAATCTGATTGTCGCGCCCAATCTCCGTGTGCCCGGTCAGATACACGTTGGCCCAGATCCGCGTGCCGGCACCGATCTTGACGTGCTCCTCGATGATCGCGTGCGGCCCGACTTCGACGGACGAATCCAACTCGGCTTTCGAGCTGATAACGGCGGTCGGATGAATCAGCATGGCCGGCATTATAATCGCCCTTCTTCGTCATCGTACACATCGAAGAAGAAGCGCACCTTGTTCGGATGCGGGCAGAACTGCGGGATGTACGTCTCGTAGTATTCGAGATAACCGTCTGCCAGTTCGCTGATGAGTTTGCACTTCAACTCCTGATTCCACCGGATAATCGCCTTCGCGTCCTTGACCTGTGAATGCTCGCGCAACCACGCCGCCACTTCGTCGTCGCTCGCGCCGGTCGCAACGAACTCCTTGAACTGGTCGGGCGTGATGCCGGTAACCTGCCACAGGAACGCGGACAGTCCGCACGGATGGAAGTTGTACTCGCCGTTCATGCCGAGCAGGAACGCCCGGCATTTGACGAGCGAGCGCGCCGCGATGACGTAGCCGCCGAGTTTCTCATGTGGGCTGGGCGGTGGCTGTTTGCGCAGGTCCTTGGCGAGTGCTTTGAGTTTGTCGGTATCCATGACAGTTCGCTCCAGTTAACCTTTAATGAATTGCACCTAGGTGGCCGAGTCGGAAATCTTCGAACGCCTTCTCGATTTCAGCTTTGCTGTTCATGACGAATGGGCCGTGGCCGACGATGGGTTCGTCGATCGGCTCACCGCTCATCACGAGCAGCGTCGCGTCGGTGTTTGCCTTGACCGTGATTGCGGTGCCGTCGCGCACGAAGATGGCCAAGTCGCCTGCGCCGGCTTCGCGTTCGCCGTTCACTGTGACTGCGCCGCTCAACACGAGAAACGTGGTGGTGTGACCGTTGGGCAACGGCAGTTCTGCTGACTTGCCGGCACGGAGGTTCACGTCCCACAAGTTAATTGGCGTGAAGGTTTTCGCCGGGCCTTTCCGTCCGCCGTATTCCCCGGCGATGATGCGCGCCATGCCGGCGTCTTGCGGCAGCGCGATATTTGGAATCTGCGTCTTGAGCAATGACTGGTAGCCCGGTTGGGCACTCTTGTCCTTCGCACGCAGGTTCACCCACAGTTGAACCATTTGCTGTGTGCCGCCTTTGCGTGTGAAGTCTTGCGATTGAAATTCCTCGTGGACGATGCCTTTCCCGGCCGTCATCCACTGCACGTCGCCCGCACCGATTTTACCGCCGCCGCCGCTGGAATCGCGGTGCTCGAACTCGCCTTGGTAGACAACGGTCACAGTTTCAAATCCCTTGTGCGGATGCGCGCCGACGCCACGCTTCTCGTTGCTGGGAGCAAACTCGTGAGGCGCGCCGTAGTCGAGCAGAAGGAACGGACTCAACTCACGGCCAAGATCGTTGTAGCCAAACACGGAGCGCACGGGAAAGCCATTGCCGACCCAATGCTCTTCGGAACTTTGATGGATGCGAATCAACTGCTTCAGAAATCCTCCTCTTGTCGCCACGCCTCAGCCCTGGAGCTGCCGGATGAGCGTCATGAAGTCGGCGACCTCCCAGTGCTCGGCGAGTTGCCCATTGGCGATCCGATAGAGCTGAAACGCCTGAGCATCGATTTGGTTGCCCGTAGCCTTGATCGCGCCGAAATCGCCTTTGTGAGTGCCGCGAACACTGTTCAGAACGGCAACCTGATTACCTTCCGCCACGATGGCCGTGATCGGCAGTTTCAAGTCGGCGAATGCGGAACGAAGCCCCGTGAAATAACGTTTGAGTGTTTCGCGCCCGGGGCTTTGTCCCGCCAGATGATCGTTGTAGTCTTCGGCAACGATGTCGTCGAAGACGCCGAAGTCGCCTTGCTCGATCGCTGCGAAGAAGCGGCGAACCAGCGCTTTGTTCTGTTCGATGTTTGTGCTCATGTCTTGGTTTCCAGAGTTCAGGCGGTTGCGCGTCAGAACATACCGTTCGTGTTGGCGGCGGTCTTAGGATCGGGCACGACTTGCAAAGCATCCCAGTGTTCGAGAACCTTGCCTTCGGCGTTCAGGCGGAAGATGTCCACGCCGGCCACACCCAGATCGCTATCGTCATCGCTGTAGAGATTGACGAAGTTGACATGCGCCCAGACGTAATCGCCGGATGCGATGATGCGATGGACCTTCACATGCAGCTTGGGACGACCCTTAACGACCGCGGCGAAGAAATCGCCGAGGCCAGCCGCACCCGTAGCAATGATCGGATTGTGCTGAATGTAGCCCGGGTCGAGGTACTTCGCACAGGCTTCTTCGGGCTTTTGCTGATTCAGCATCAAGTCGTAGAAAGCGAGGACGTTGTCCTTGTTGCGCACAGCGCGTTGGTCGTTCGAATCGATGATGGTGAGCATTCTTGAACTCCTGTCTTATTGGTTGAGGGTAAAGCAAGATCATTTGCCGAGACCAACGATCTGCAGATACAACGCGTCGAGCCCTGTGCGACCGAAGTTTCTTGTACCGGTGGAACTCTTAACTTTGATCCTTTCCATAGAAGAGAACGTCACGCGTGCCGCCGTGCGGCCGCGTGTCTCGCAGCCCAGCTTGAGCTGGCAACTAGTATTGCGGCACGTTCGTATCAATCCGCTCGGCCCAGGCGTTGATGCCACCGGCGACGTTTGCCGCAAACGACAGCGGCGTCTCGTCCGACTCGGCTTTGACCTTCTAGTACTGTGGCACGTTTGGATCAATCCTCTCAGCCCACGCATTGATTCCACCGGCCACATTCTTCACTTTCGTGTAGCCTTGGGTCTTGAGGAAATTGACGGCGCGGGCGCTCCGGCCACCCATCTTGCAGTGCACAGCCAACAGTTTGTCCTTGGGCAATTCCTTGAAGCGTTGCGGTAGCTCCGGTAGGGGGAGTTTGACCGAGCCTTCGATGACGCTGATCTCGAACTCGTCGGGGTTGCGGACGTCAACGAGCACGAAATCTTCTTTGGCGTCGCGCATCTTCTTGAGTTGTTCGACGCTGATGTCGTCGGGGCCGAGGCCTTCTTCTTTTTGGTCTACGATAGAATCACCGGACGAGCCGCCTTCCTCGCCGCGACCGATGCCGCAGAATTCGAGGTAGTCGATGAGCTTGGTGACCGTCGGGTTCTTGCCGCAGACGGGGCAGTTGGGGTCGCGTGGGATCTTGTATTCCCGGAAAGTCATGTCCATCGCGTCGAAGCGCAGCAACCGGCCCATGAGGGGTTTGCCTTTGCCGATGATGAGTTTGATGGCTTCGTTGGCTTGGATGTTGCCGATGATACCGCAGATGACGCCGAGCACGCCGCCTTCGGCGCAACTCGGGACAAGCCCGGGCGGTGGCGGTTCGGGATACCAGCACCGGTAACACGGCCCGCCGAGATGCGGCGCGAACACGCTGGCCATGCCTTCGAAGCGGAAGATCGAGCCGTAGACGTTCGGCTTCTTGAGCATCACGCAGGCGTCGTTGACGAGATACCGGGTCGGAAAATTGTCCGTGCCGTCCACGACGATGTCGTAGTCCTTGATGAGTTCGAGCGCGTTGTCGGAAGTGATCTTGGTTTCGTGGGGGATGAAGTTCAGGTTCGGGTTGATGGCCTTCATCTTCTCGCCGGCACTCTGGACTTTGGGTTTGCCGACGTCACCGGTGAAATGAATGATCTGCCGCTGGAGATTGCTGAAATCAACGGTGTCGAATTCCACCAAGCCGATCGTGCCGACGCCCGCCGCCGTCAGATAGAGGGCGAGGGGAGAACCCAGCCCACCGGAGCCGATGAGCAATACTTTTGCAGCCTTGATGCGTTCCTGGCCTTCGACGCCGACTTCTGGCAAGATGAGATGCCGGGAGTACCGTTTGATTTCCTCGTTTGTCAGCTTCGCGCGATCTTTGATAACCGGATCGAGCTTCTGCAAATTCCCGCCGGCAATCGAAGGTACGATGGAAATCTCATCGCCTTCGTTGAGCGGCGCATCGTCGCCTTTGGAGCGGATGTCTTCGTCGTTGACATAGACGCGCACGAAATTACGGAGCTTGCCTTCGCCGTCGTAAAGGTGTTGCCGGAGTTGCGCGTGTTGCCGGGTGAGGCTATCGAGCACTTCGGTAATAGTCTTGCCCTGCACCTCGACGCTGGCTTGGTTGTCAGCAAACCGGCGCAGCGCAGTTGGAATTGTTACGGTAATCGCCATGCGCACCAGTGTAGCCGATTAGCCCGGAATTTCAACCGCTTCAACAATCGCAATTTCTTCGGCGGTTAAGCCGTAGAGATCATAGACGAGCCGGTCGATCTGGCGGTCGAGGGCGGCACACTTGCTTTCGAAGTAGGTCTTGTCCTTGTCGCTCTTCGCTTTTGCCAATTGCTTCTTTGCCTCCAGCATCGCCTCCACGTTCGTCACCATCTCGTCACGCCGTGCTTTGTCGCCGGTGTCGGAGAGGTCGAGCAAACGGATGGGAACTTGGGCCAAACTAAAGATTGTCACTTGAGGAAAGGATGTCTTGAAGTCTGCAAACATCGTGCGCCAGAAAAAGCCGGTCAGCCGCGAATTGATGATGCCGAGCAGATACAGTTCCGTCTCGATGCTGTCGCCACGCGCGGTAAAGATGTTGCCCGTGACCGCCAGCGGAGTCCGCAGGATGCTGGCCGTTGGTTCTTCACAAATCTGGCGGACGACAAGCTTGTGTGGGGCGAAATGGACTTCCTCATCCCAGCAGCCACCGGCGGTCTTGGGACGTTTGAAGAGAACAAATTCAGATGGACGCGCCGTGTGATAGCGATGCACGTCACTGCCGGTAAGGATTGGCACATGTTGGGTGGTCTTTTTGGTCTTGGCGAAGTATTTGTCGCGGTCGCCGGTAATCAAACCTCGGTTGATCGTGGCGACTTTCTCCAATGGTTCGCATTCCGCTGTCAGACGGCGAATCAGCGAGGAATTCTTGTCGCTGACCAAGATGTTCCAGACGCGGCCGGGCAACGAAACAAAGGTGGCCTGTCGCGTCCGGGAATGAAACGCTGGAGTTGCCGCGAATTCTGGACTGAGTTGATCGGTGGTCAACACTTCCTGGTCTTCTCGCTTGGCCTGCGATGCTTCTCGACGAAATACAAACACAGACGTGTGCACGTCGGCGTCAGCGAAGACGCGCCCACGCGCCACAGCCATTTGCTCAATGCAGCATTGGTCCATCAACCAGCCACGAAGCTTCTCTGCATACACGTTATTGAGAATCGTCGTGGGCACGATGTAACTGAGTCGCCCGCCGTCTTTCAGCAATGATGCTGCACGCTGTAAGAATAAGTGAAACAAATCGATCTTAAACTCAGCGGCCACGTAATGACTGCGCAGGTAAGACAGAACGTTCGTTGTCGTGTTGTGTGGCTGTAGCATCCGGTAGGGCGGATTGCCGATGATGGCGTCGAAGCCGCGCGTCTCAATGAGTGCAGAAGGATGGACGCGGCGGCCACCTTCGTGGCCAATGCTGCGTGCGACGTTGTACTCGGACTCCGTTTCACGCACCTTGCCCGGTTCCCGTCCAAAGATGTGCGGGAAAGCGTCTTCAAAGCCCATCGCGTTAAGTTTTTTCTCTTCCTCGCTCGGAAAGAGCTGGCCTTGCAGAATGTCTCTTCCGATGAGCGAGTTGCCGCAGACGATGTTCTTGGCGAGCGACGGCAGCACGGCTTGTTGCTCGAAATCCAAGAGGTATTGATGGGCGCTGGCGGTGGTTTCATCCTTGAGCAACTTGAGGTAAAGCGAAAGCTGGCAGACTTCGACGGCTTGAGCGTCGATGTCCACGCCGTAGATGTTGTTGAGCAGGATCTCGCGTTTCTTGCGGAGCGACAGGTAGAGTTTGCCGTCGCGCTCGATGCAGTCGCCCTTGCGAGCTTTGCCGGGGTTGTCGTTGTAGTAGTGGCCGTGGTAGTTCAGCAGCGTGTCGAAGACGCCGAGCAGGAACGAGCCGCTGCCGCAGGCGATGTCGGCAAAGCGCATCTCTGCGATCTGGTCCGGCGTTTTGCCGGCAATGAGTTTGCCAACGGTGTTCTCAACGATGTAGCGCACGATGTACTCGGGCGTGTAGTACACGCCACCGGCCTTGCGAACTTCGGGCTTCTCCTCGACGCGGACGCGCTTGTCGGTGGCGACGATGACCTTGCCGAGAAAGCGCTCGTAGATCGAGCCGAGGATGTGGATCGGGATGGCGTTGAAGTCGTACGGCGTGTTGGCGTGGGCGAGACGCTTGCAGACGTTGGCGAAGGCGTCGTCCTGCACGCGGAATCTGTCGCTGTCGAGAATATCGTGGCGCTTGAAAACGATGCCGTTGTAGATGCCGTCGAGCCGTCGGCTGGCCGCGATAAAGTCATCCCACGCCGTGCCCCTTTCACCAAAGCGATCCACGACCCGTTGCGCTTCGATGCCTTTGTCTTCAAGAAAGCGGAGGAAGACAAGTCGGTCAAGAGTACGCTGGGCAAGTTCCGTGAGCGTCTCACTGTCGAGCTTGGGATTCTTGTTCTTGAACGTGTGGGCCAGCGCGGTCCGGTATTCGTCGAGGTCTTTCAGGAGCGATTCATCAATGCTTTGATAGCTGCCGGCGAACAACCCCCGCTGGACTGCCTTGCCGCGAGGTTTGGGAAGTTCGTTGGCGCGCTTCTCCAGCGAGTTACCGGCGACAGCTTCGCGAGAAAACAGCCAATAAATCTCCGCGAACTTTTTGGCATCTGTGAAGTCGCTGTACTGATACTTGGCGACATACCGGTTCAACGCCGTTGCGACATCGGGACGATACCGGCAATCCAGCACGTGAAATTGCTCGAAGTCCGTGAGCACGGCCAGCGGTGTCTCGCTATTCCAGCCATACCGGATCGTCTGGAAATAGTTTTCCTTCGTAGCAATGTCGCCGTGCGGCTTCTTCGCTTCGACAAAGAAGCGCACGTCGCGAAAGTTCGGGGCGAGATGGAAAGCATAATCGGCGCGACGTTGCCCGGCAGCGGAAACGGGCGGTTCAACCTTGACCTCTTGCTCGTAGGGATTGGTCTGGCTGTCGTGGTTCACGTCCCAGCCGAGGGCGATGAAAAACTTGTCGATGAAATCCTTGCGGACTTCGGCTTCCTGATACGCGGGAGAGAGATACCGAGCTTCGTTGGCCTTGAATGTTGCAGCCAGTTCTTGAGCCCTCTCGAGTGCAAGCTCAAAGGCCGGCACGATTACTTCCAGGGCCTCTTGGTCAAACTGACTGCGGTCTTCCCGGAGCCGCCACGAATTCGATTCGACGGCCTTGCCACGCTCCGAGCGTGGCGAGCCCTTGCAAACCGACACGATGAGGTACGAGAGATTCGGCCATGCGTGATCGAGGTCAAACTGCGACGGACGCGCCGCCACATCAGGATGCGAGTGATAAATGCCGAGCACTTGGAGACCGCGCTTATCGGCGTCGCGCTCGATCTTCATGTAGGCGAGCGGATCGATGAGATACCGGTTGCGGGCGCTCTCCCCGCTGCTGCGGGGCAGGCTCGTGCGTTCGTTACCGACGGCAACAACCTCCGTGACGACGCCATCCTTGCCGAGCAGTACACCGCACGCTTCGTTGGGGTAACCGTCTTCGATCTGAGCGTGGATTTGGGAGAGGAGGGTAGAGGAGATTCTCATGTCATTTGGAGTGCGCCGACTTGTCGGCGCTTTCGTTCTCCGGGTTGACGGCAAAGCGGTGACAAGTCACCGCACTCCATAAACGGCTCACTCACTTCGCCTCCCAGAACTTGTCGCTTTGATACCGCGAGCCGGCATCCGGTGCAATCGCGACCACGCAATCCCCGTTGACCTTCAACGCTGCACACACGGCCGCACCCGAGCTGACGCCGACGTACAAACCTTCTTCGCGCGTCAGGCGGAGTGCCATTGCCTGCGCGTCCTCGGTATCCACGCCGATGACTTCGTCGGCAAACTGTGCGTCGTAGATTTCCGGTACGTGCAGCGCCGTTTCCATATGCTTCATGCCTTCCAGACCGTGGAACGGGCCGCTCGGTTGCATCGCGATGATCTTGATGTTGGGGTTGAACTCACGCAGCCGCTGGCCGGTGCCCATCATCGTGCCGCTGGTGCCTAGGCCGGCAATGAAGTGCGTCACTTCGCCTTTCGTTTGCTCGATGATCTCGACTGCGGTCGTTTCGTAATGGGCGCGTGGGTTTTCGGGGTTGCCGTATTGGTCGGGGTAGAAATAGAGGTCCGGATGTTCCTTGTAAAGCTTCTGCGTCTCGAAATAAGCGCCATCGCTGCCTTGCGCCGGGTCAGTGAGCACTAATTCCGCGCCATAGGCCGCGAGCAGTTTCTTGCGCTCGGCGCTTGCGTTGCCCGGCATCATGAGCTTGACCTGATAACCACGGCGCGCGCCGATCATCGCGTAGGCGATACCGGTGTTGCCGCTGGTGGCGTCGAGGATGATCTTATCGGGGGTCATCTTGCCGGAGACTTCGCCGGCGCGGATCATCCGGTAGGCGACGCGGTCTTTCACTGAGCCGCCGGGGTTGAACCATTCCGCCTTGATGAACACGCGCACGTGACCGCCGGCGACCCGCAGCAGCGGAATCAGCGGCGTGTTGCCAATGGTGCGTAGCAACGCGTCCGGGTCGTCTCGCGGGAGCAAGAAAGTGTTGGCCAAGGAGTTTCCTCGTGGTGCGGCGTTTGAGTTGGTGGAGATGAGGGGGATCGAACCCCTGACCTCCTCGTTGCGAACGAGGCGCTCTCCCAGCTGAGCTACATCCCCAATCCAAGCGCAAAACTGCGACGTGCGGAATTTACTGTCTTGGTTGATTGCCGTCAACGCTTCACTTATACTGCCGACGCTTGTGAATCCAGAAGATCAAGAGTCGACGGCGCTGCCGCTCGACGAGCTGAACATGGCGCCGGCGTGGGCCAAAGCGCCGGCGAAATCATTCGACCATCACCCCGGCGAGACGCGCGACCGGAAACGTGACCGCGACTTTGACCGGGATGGCCCCCGCGGCCCGCGCCGGGCAAAACCCCAGCGCGATGATTCCAAGCCTCCCGGCCGGCACACCGACCGGGGACGCGATCGCGGCGCGAAGCCGGCCCGACCGATGCCAAGGCCCGCGCCGCCACCGCCGCTCGCCGTTGAAGTGACATTCCTGCCGGACGAGAAAGCGCTGGCGCTGATGATCGAGACCATGAAGCAGTCGACACGCGCTTACGCCCTGTTCGATCTTGCGAAACTCATTCTCAACCGCGCGGAACGTCATGAGATCAAACTCACACGCAAGGACGGTCAACTCTACCGGGCGCTGCTCGAAGAAGGCGTGTTTCTTACGCAGGAGGATGCGGTGCGGTTCACCTTGCGCCGGCGCGCGGACAAGCTGTTCTCGGAGGCGAAGAAGCCGATCGAACCGCCGAAGGGCAACTTTCAGTTCGTCAACCGTTGCGGCCTGACTGGTGAGTGGCTCGGACCGCCCAACTTCCATGAGTACCAGTCTCGGCTGGTGAAACATCATCAGACGCGTCTTGCGCACATGCCGTTTGAAAGGTTCAAGGCCAGCATCGAGACCGTCCGGGACGAAGGGGCGGTGAAGGCGTGGATCGAGTCGCGCAGTTCGGTGACCGAGTATACGTGCCGGCTCTGCTCTGAGCCGAAGGTCCTCAGCGACCGCATGGACGTGGAAAAACACATCCGGGAGTGCCACCTGCCGGCATTGGTCTCTGCGTCAACGGAAGTGCGGATGGCCGGGCCCGCCTCCCGTCAACTCGAAGGCCGGCTGCTCGAACTGGTCCGGCAATCGTGGGAAGAGGAGCATAAATTCCCGTTGAAGACGGTCAACGAATTGCGTCCGTATCTCTTGAAGGCGGGCTTTCACTTTTTCAAGCACGGCAAAGGCATCACATATGTCACGCCAACTAAGCTCAACCGGTTCGAGTCCATCGCTCATCTCGCCGAGCAGGTCCAGCGGATCATCACATTCCTGCGTACAAATCCGAACGCCAAGCGCAAACAGCTCGCTGAGCATCTCGCGCCTGTCGATGAAAACATCCTTGCGGCGGATTTGCATTGGCTGATTCAGGACGGCTACGTGGTGGAATTCTTTGATGGCCGGCTGTGGGCGCTCGATGACAAGCCGGCGAAGCCGGCAACCGCACCGGGTCCCGAACCCAGGCCCGCTGACGTCAGCGGTCCTACCAGCCCAGCCAAGTCCGCTTCGTTGTAGGCCGCGTCACCTGACGCGGCGTTGGTGGTTCATTGCACTTGCTGCGAATTCACGAGCGTCGCGCCCGCCTCCGCCATCTCTTCCAACGCCCTCGCGCCGTCATCAGGTTTCACATTGACCGGGCGCACGCCATCGGTGACGACGTTCACGTCGTAGCTGAGCTTCAATCCGTCCAGCACCGTCGCCCGCACGCAGTAGTCGGTCGCGAGACCAACAACGTATAACGTCTTCACGCCGCGACCGCGAAGAAGCTCGTCAAGCCTGCGACCGGCCTTGTCCACGCCGCTGAACTCGGAGTAAGCGTCCGCCTCGCGCTTGAATGCTTTGCGCACGGAAAACGTGATCCGGGATTTGTCGAGCGACGGATGCAGGTCTGCGCCTGGCGTATTCTGAACACAATGCGGCGGCCAAATCTTGAACGAACAATGATCGACCGGATGCCAGTCCTGCGTCGCCACCACCACCGGGAACTTCGGGATCAGCTTGTTCGCCACTGGCACGACTTGATCGCCCTCGCGCACGGCGAGCGCGCCGCCGGGACAGAAGTCGTTCTGGATATCAACCAGGATGAGCGCCGCGTTGTCGAACTTCATTTTCGATACGCCTCCGTTCGGCTTCGAGCCGGTCGCTGAATCGTACCCGACAATCTACCACTTTCACCCCGCTTCGAGCGGGGTTCACACGCTTGCGAATCTCATCGAGCGGTTCACGTCTTGCCGGAACGAGCAACTGTTGCCAGTCTTTACCGGGGGGAGTTTCGTCCGCGGCGGCGATCAAGTCTTCGCCAGCGCGACGCCAGACTTGCTTCGCGCCGGGATAGGTAGCCTTGTCGGCGCTGAGCTTGATTCGACCGCTGCCGGCAAAATCCACCAGTTTGTACACGCCGCCCAATGCCGGTGCGTCGTACGAAGTCGAAAGCTGCGTGCCGACGCCGAACGCGTCGATCGGCGCGCCGGCATTGAGCAATTCCGCGATGCGTTCTTCATCGAGATCGCCGCTGGCAAAGATCTTTGTCCCGGTCATGCCGCCGTCATCGAGAATCTTGCGGACCTGTTTGCTCAAAGCGACGAGATCACCGCTGTCGAGCCGCACGGCGGGAACAGGCTTGAGTTTGGTCAGCTTCTTCACGGCTGCAATCGTGTCGTACGTGTCCACGAGAATCGTCACCGTGTCCGGGAAGACTCGCAGAAACGCACGGAACGCCTCTTCCTCGCGATCAAAGCTCATCACAAACGAATGCGCCATCGTGCCGAAGATCGGGATGCCGAAGCGCCGACCGGCTTCGACGTTGGAGGTGCCGGCGCAGCCGCCGATGTACGCCGCGCGTGCGCCGAGAATACCGGCTTCCGGTCCGTGCGCCCGACGCGTGCCGAATTCGATGACCGGCCGGCCGCGGGCGGCGGCAACGATGCGCGCCGCTTTGCTGGCGATCATCGTCTGATGATTGACGATCGAGAGCAGCGCGGTCTCGACGAGTTGGGCTTCGATGATGGGCGCGGTGACGCGTAGCAATGGTTCATTCGCGAAGGCGATCGTGCCTTCCGTCATCGCCCACACATCACCGGTGAAACGCAGGTCTTTCAGAAATGCAAAGAACTCCCGGCTGACGTTCTTGAACACCGGCTGGCCACGCAGGTAGTCAATTTCGTCCGCGGTGAACCGCAGGCCATCGAGGTAGTCGAACACCTGTTCCAGCCCGGCAACCACGAGGAAATCTCTGCGCGGGGGCAGGGCGCGGACGAACAACTCAAACGTAGCGGGCTGTGTCAGACCGTTCTCGAAATACGCCGCGGCCATCGTGAGCTGGTAGAGGTCCGCGATCATGGGTGGGATTATACATGTGGCACGGTCGCTGCTAAATCAAAAAGCATGAAGCGCAACGGACACAAACCCTGCCGTAGTCGCCGCGCCACCCTCGCGGAACTGGTCGCCACCGTCGACAAACTCACACACGACGAGCGTCTCACAGCCTACATCGTCGCCGACATGATCAACACACATCAAGTCAGCCTCGAAGGCCAGTTCCAGGGTCGCCGCGTCGTCGTGGCTTGAAAAGCAGCTCACTTCCAGTCAGACTGCGCCGGCATGAGCAAGCTGCTAATCGGCGTTGTCCACCTGAAACCTCTTCCCGGCTCGCCCCGCTGGGCCGGTAACCTCGAATCCATCATCGATTTCGCCGTTGCGGAAGCGCGCGCCTATGAACGCGGCGGTGTGGACGCCATCATCACCGAAAACTTCGGCGACGCACCGTTCACCAAGTCCACCGTTGCACCCGAGACACTTACCGCCATGACGGCCGCCGGCCGCGCCATTCGCGCCGCCGTCAAAGTTCCCATCGGCTTCAACGTCCTGCGTAACGACGCCCGCTCGGCCCTCGCGCTCTGCGCCGCGTGCGGCGGCAGTTTCATGCGTGTCAACGTCCACACCGGTGCGATGCTCACCGACCAAGGCATCATCGAAGGCGACGCCTACCACACGATTCGCTACCGGCAAGCCCTCTGTCCGGACGTGAAACTCTACGCTGATATTCACGTCAAGCACGCCGTGCCGCTGGGCGATTTTGCGATTGAAGACTCCGCGCACGACACGCTCGACCGCGGCCTCGCTGACGCGCTCATCCTCTCGGGCACCGGCACCGGAGTCGCTGCCGACATCAAGGATGTCGAACGCGTCCGCCGCGCCTGCCCGCGCGCGAAGATACTGCTCGGCAGCGGCGTAAACGTGGATAATGCGCGCAGGTTCATGCGGCTGGCCGACGGCGCGATTGTCGGCTCATCGCTCAAGCGCGCCGGCTCGCCCCGCTCGGAGCGGGGCAAGCTCGACAACCCGGTCGACCCGAAACGCGTCGCGGCCTTGGCAAAAATCCTGCACGCGTGAGCAACCCATTCGACTCGCTATCCAGCAAAGGCTTGCCGGCAGGGCCGGAATTGCCGATAACGCCACCGAAGCGCGGTCGCGTCGTGCTCCGCCGCGAGACCGCACATCGCGGAGGCAAAACTGTGATCGTCGTCCACGATTTTGCCCCGCAGATCACGCACGCCAAGATCGAAACGCTCGCCACCCAACTCAAGAAGGCCTATGGCTGCGGCGGCACTGTGAAAGGTCACGAGATCGAAATTCAAGGCGACCAGCCCGGCAAGATTCGCGCGCTGCTCGAAGCCGAAGGGTTTCAAGTTGCCGGCGTGAAGTAGTCCGTCAGCGAAACTCGGCTTGCACGTCTCGCGAGCCATGCAAAATGCGGATCACTTGGATTTCATCCAAGGCAATGCGGTAGAAGATGACGTAGTTGCTGGCTGGAAAGCTGCGCAACTTTGGAAGTAACTCCTCTCGTGGTCGATCCAGTTCTGGGTACTGAGCCAGCAGGGAGCATTTCGCCTCGATCACATCAAGAATGGCCACGGCTGCTTGAGGATCGTCGAGAGCAACGTGCTGGCTGAGATCAGCAAGGTCCTGTTCAGCCGCCAGAGTGAGCCGGCAACGCATTTAGTGATTGGGACGGAATTTCCGGAACACTTCGGCGCTGTCGCGCAATTCACCACAGTCAGCCTGCCCAACGCCGACGGCCAAATCGCGCCGCAGTTCCTCCAAACGCAGGCGTCGCACTTCCTCGGAGTTGGCTAGCCATTCCGAAAGCTCCAATAGCTCGCGTGGTGAGAGTTGGGATGCGGCGGCTTTGATCTCTTGGACCGTTCTCACGTTGCAATTTTAGTTGATTCGAGTTGCTGACACAAGCGTTGGCTGGCTGTTGCAGTAGCGCGGTCAATGTTCGCGGGATCGAAGTTCAGGGTGACCAGCCCGGCAAGGCCCGCGCGTTTACCAAGCAAACAAAACCATAAAATAGAGATGTGATCCCGGCTGCGCCCTCGACGGCCAAATCCGATGCGTTGGTGTTAGCCGTATGTTGAATCTGATGTTTTTGAGGTGGATATTTTGAGGTATGGAAAGGAGATAGTAGATGTACACAAAAGAGAGTGCGCGGGAATTTCAGCGCCGCCGCGCTGTGGAACTAAGCGAACAAGGCAAGTCAGCCAGTCTGATCTCCCGCATGCTTGGCGTATCGGCAGCTTCTGTCTACAAGTGGCGCAGGATACATCGCGCAGGTGGCAGCCTTAAATTCGTAGCGCCAAGTGGTCGTCCGCGCAGACTATCAAACGATCAGCTTGAAAGCCTCCGTAAGCTGCTTTCGCTTGGCGCAACGGCTCACGGATGGCACAACGATCTTTGGACCTCCAAACGAGTGGCTGAGGATATTCGTAGGCACTTCAATATCAAATTTTCTCGCTGCCATGTTTGGCTTATCCTGAGGCAGTATATGGGATGGACAGTGAAGCGTCCGATTAAGCAACTCAGAGAACGTAACGAAGCCAGAATAGAACGATGGAAATCGGAAAATCTTCCCCAGATTCTTGAGGATGCCCAGCAAAAGAAAGCGTATCTCGTTTTTGTGGACGAGTCTGGTTTCATGCTCTCCCCCACGATTCGTCGAACGTTTGCACCTCGTGGACAAAGTCCCGTCATCAAGGTTATGGACCCGCATAGCCGAATCTCAGCAATTGGCGCGATCACCGTTAGCCCAGTACGCAAACACCTGAATGCGCATTACCGCCTGCTACCGGATAATGCAAATTTCCATAGCGATTCGGTTGTCCAGTTCATGAGCACGCTTCGTCGCCGAATTTCCGGCCCCATTATTCTCTTGTGGGATGAAATTCCTATACACTGCTCACGACTCATCAGGCAGTATCTCAAGCATGATGGTCATTTGATCGTCGAACCGTTTCCCCCGTATGCTCCCGAGCTTAACCCAGTGGACAAGGTGTGGCTGTATCTCAAGTTCGATCGCTTGCCGAATTTCGCACCGGCTACGCTGGACGAACTTAGAACGCGGTTAAACGATGAATTACAAACGCTGCGGCGGAAACAAGATGTGCTCGATTGGTGTCTCAGAAGAACCGGGCTTAGCTTCAAGACCGATACACATCGATGAGTTTCGGAAAGGGGAATTCCAAGATGACCGGAGGAGCGGAGTGTACTCTCCCTGAACCAGACTGTTTACCCCCTCCGCAAGACCGAATTCCGATCATTTCATTTATCATTTTCATTTCCTCACAGCGTTGGCTTCTCGGTTTCGGCGCGGCGCCGTTGTTCGTCGAGATACCGGTTCAACGCGTTCAAGTACGCCAACGCGCTGGCCTCGATGATGTCGGTCGAGACGCCTTTGCCGGTGACGATGCGACCGTCGAATTGGACGCGGACGCTTACTTCGCCGATGGCATCCTTGCCGCGCGAAACGCTCGACACGCTGTAGTCCATCAACGCGCCCTTGATGCCGGTGATGCGGTCAACGGTCTTGAGCATGGCGTCAATCGGTCCGTCGCCGGTGCCGGCATCGTTGATAGGCTCGTTCTTGTCGGCGCGGATCAACCGGACGCTGGCTGTCGGAATTGTGCCGGTCATCACGCTGAGGTAATCCAGTTTCCAGACTTGCGGCACTTCTGTGAACTGGCCTTCGACGATGGCGCGGACGTCTTCGTCGAATACCTGCTTCTTTTTGTCGGCGAGCGCTTTGATTTGGTCAGTGACGCGGCGCACCTCATCGTCGCTGAGTTTGAAGCCCATCTCTTCGAGTTTCTTGCCGACGGCGTGATGGCCCATGTGTTTTCCCCACGTCAATTCACTCGATCGTCCGACATCTTCGGCGCGCATGATTTCGTAGGTCTCGCGATGCTGCATCATGCCGTGCTGGTGGATGCCGGCTTCGTGGGCGAAGGCGTTGTCGCCGACGATAGCTTTATTGCGTTGCACGACCATGCCGGTCATGTGTGAAACCAAACGGCTGGCCGGGAAGAGTTGCCGGGTGTCGATGCCGGTCGTGAAACCGGCGAAGGCGTCTTTGCGCGTCTTGAACGCCATGACGATTTCTTCGAGAGATGCGTTGCCGGCGCGTTCGCCAATGCCGTTGACAGTGCATTCGACTTGCCGGGCGCCATTTTGGACGGCGGCAATCGAGTTGGCGACGGCGAGGCCAAGGTCATTGTGGCAATGGACGCTGATGACGGCTTGCCGGATGTTCTTTACGTGATCGAAGAGATATTTGATCAACGCCCCGAACTGATGCGGGACAGCGTAACCGACGGTGTCCGGGATATTCACGGTTGTCGCGCCGGCTTCGATGACGGCGTGCGTGACCTCTGCCAAGAATTCCGGCTCGGTGCGCGAGGCGTCTTCAGGGGAGAACTCGACATCTTTGCAGTAGCCGAGGGCGCGTTGGACGCCTTCGACGGCGCGCTTGAGGATTTCGCCCCGCGCCATCTTGAGTTTGAACTCGCGATGAATCGCGCTGGTAGCGAGAAAGACGTGAATGCGAGCGCGGTCGCCGGCCGGCTGGACGGCTTCAGCAGCGCGGTCGATGTCTTTGTCCACGCAGCGGGCGAGGCCGGCAATGCGTGGCCCTTGGATTTCGCTCGCAATGGCACGTACGGCTTCGAAGTCGCCGTCGCTGGCGATGGGGAAACCGGCTTCAATGATGTCCACCTTCAAGCGGGCGAGTTGACGAGCAACTTCCAGTTTCTCGCGCGTGTTCATTGACGCGCCGGGGCACTGCTCGCCGTCGCGCAGCGTTGTGTCGAAGATCCATACTTGGTCGCTCATGACTGTTCCTTTCTGAAAACAAAAAGCCCACTCCAACATTCGCGTCGGAGTGGGCTTGAAATCCTAGGCAGACCTCAACCCGCCGTCCCCGACGCGAGTCGGAGCGCCAGCAACGCCAGCAGCAGGTCAAGGGTCTGATTCATTGCGTTAAATATGTAGCAGGTGCGCCGCCGTTCGTCAACTGCGCATCACTTGCGCGCGGACAGTACGAGGCCGCCGACAATCAGCACCGCCGGTACGGCAATTGCGAACACCCATTCTTCCTTCACCCAGCCGTCCAAAAGATCTTGCCTGAAGGAGAATGTGGTGGACTGCGATTTCTTGAACGGATTGGTGACCTCGACGCTGCGTTTGTCGATGTAGTGATGCCGCGCGTACGCGAAGCTGGCGAGTGCCAGAATGATGCAGACGAGAAAGATGCCAATGGTTTTTATGAGCGAGTACCCTCAATAGGCTGCTTGGGCGCCGCTGATCTTGCGTTTTTGCATCCACGGGAAATTGGCGCGAATCTGTTCGCCGAGTTTCTCGATGGGGTGGTCGGCGCCGCGTTTCATAAGCGCATTGTACACGGGGCGACCGGCTTGGTTTTCGGTGATCCATTCCTTGGCGAACGCGCCGGTCTGAATCTCGGCCAGAATCTTCTTCATCTCGGCACGGGTCTGCTCGGTGATAATCCGCCGGCCACGGGTGATGTCACCGTACTTGGCAGTGTCGCTGATGGAGAAGCGCATTCCGCTGATGCCGGCCTCGTAAATCAGATCCACGATTAGTTTCATCTCGTGGATGCACTCGAAGTACGCCATCTCAGGCGCGTAACCGGCTTCGACCAGAGTTTCCCAACCGGCGATCATCAGCTCGCTGATGCCGCCACACAGCACGGCTTGTTCACCAAAGAGGTCGGTTTCAGTTTCCTCGCGAATCGTCGTTTCGAACACCGCCGCGCGCGTCGCGCCGATGCCTTTGGCCCACGCCAGCGCAATCTGCTTGGCCTTGCCGGTCGCGTTCTGATGGACGGCCATGAGCGACGGCACGCCTTTGCCTTCGAGGTACATTCGCCGAACGAGGTGCCCGGGGCCTTTGGGAGCGACAAGGAAAACGTCCACGTCGTCCGGTGGCACAACCTGTCCGAAGTGCAGTGAGAATCCGTGCGCGACGGCGAGGGCCTTACCCTTCTTCAAGCCGGGAGCAATCTCGCGCCGGTACGTCTCGCCATGCCGGGTGTCGGGAATCGTGATCATGATGACGTCCGCCGCTTTCGCCGCCTCGGCGACCGACATCACCTCGACGCCTTGCTTCTTCGCGACATCCGAGGACTTGCTGCCCTCGTAGAGACCGACGACAACTTTGACGCCGCTGTCCTTGAGGTTGAGCGTGTGGGCGTGGCCTTGCGAGCCGTAGCCGATGACTGCGCAAGTTTTGCCTTTGAGGTATTTGAGGTCTGCGTCTTTGTCGCGGTAGATTTTCGCAGCCATAGCTTCCTTTATTTGCGCGGCATCGCGACCTTGCCTGTGCGCGTGATGTCGCGGATGCCGAACGGTTCCATCAATTCGAGAAATGCGGCGACCTTGGATTCGTTGCCGGTAATCTCGACGGTCAGCGCCTTGTGGGCAACGTCCACGATCTTCGCGCGGAAAATATCGCAAATCTGCATGACTTCGGGACGCGTTTTCGTGTCCACCCCGACTTTGATCAGCACCAATTCGCGGTCGACGCACTCGCCGTCGCGAAAATCCTGCACCTTAATGATGTCGACGAGCTTGTTGAGTTGCTTGGTGACTTGCTCCAGCACGGTGTCGTCGCCTTTAACAACGATGGTCATGCGTGACGTCGTTTGGTCTTGCGTTGGCGCGACGTTGAGCGTGTCGATGTTAAAGCCGCGACCGCTGAACAAGCCGGAAATGCGCGTCAGGACACCGAATTTGTTTTCGACTAGAACGGACAGGGTGTGTCTCATAAGAGCGCCCCGCTTATACGGCAAAGTTCCTAACCAATCAACCTCATTGTTACCGAAAGCCTTGCTCAATCAGTTGTAGTTGTCAGTACGAGCTACTAAGCGTATAAGGGTCACAGTGAGGATGGGCAAGAGTACGTACCGGGAAGGAAGCAACATGATTACCTCAACCATCCAAAAGGCAGTACTCCTGGCATTCGCCAGCCTGTTTGTTGGAATCGCTGTCGAGTCGGCCACGACTTTTCGGGACGCCTACGGGACACGTTTCGAGGCCTCCCAGACAGCTCCGGCGTACAAACAGCCGAAACTCCCGCACGGTACCGATGCTCTGGGACACGTGCTGTATTGGAATCGGGTCGCGATCGACGCCAGCGGACTCGACCATACACCGCCAGCACCGGGCGAGAACCGAGTGTTTCACGAGCAACTTG
Source organism: uncultured Verrucomicrobiota bacterium (assembly GCA_964566575.1). Lineage (GTDB taxonomy): Bacteria > Verrucomicrobiota > Verrucomicrobiia > Palsa-1439 > Palsa-1439 > CAZMKD01. The sequence goes on along the minus strand of CAZMKD010000238.1, from coordinate 6,423 downwards.
GCCCCGGTCGGGCGAGCCGAGCCATGGCGATCGTCCACATCGCAATCTTCGATGCGATCAACGCAATTACTGGCGGATACGAGAGCTACACCGGCATCGCTCGCGTTCACGCGTACACGTCCGTGGACGCCGCCATTGCTCAGGCGGCGCACGACACGCTCGTGGCGTTGTACCCGGCACAGGCCGCGACGATTGACGGGTTGCTCACCGAGGATCTCAATCAGATTCAATTACCAAACAAACACGCTGTCCCGCGCGGGATCGCCGTCGGCCGCCGAGCCGCGGCCGCGATTCTCACCCAGCGCGCGAACGATGGCTCGCAGCATCCCGAACCATTGATGAATACCGAATTCGTTTGCAGCAACGACCCCGGCAAGTGGCGGCAAGATCCCGTCAGCTTGATCCCGATCGCGCTCGGCGCGTACTGGGGGCAGGTCCGGCCGTTTGTCTTGGAATCGTTCGACCAGTTCCGGGTGCCGCCACCGCCGGACATGACCAGCACGGAATACACCGAGGCTTACGACGAAGCGAAACGTCTTGGCGGTGACGGCGTCATCACCCCGACCGAGCGGACCGCCGAGCAGACAGAAATTGGCATTTACTGGGCGTACGACGGCACGCCGAGCTTGTGCGCCCCGCCGCGGCTGTACAACCAAATCGCCGTTCAACTCGCCACGCAGCGCGGTTTGAACGCGGTCGAGATGGCGCGGCTGCTGGCGCTGGCGAACATCGCGATGGCCGACGTGGGCATCGCGATTTGGGAGTCGAAATACTACTACCAATTATGGCGGCCCATTGCCGGCATTCGCGAGGCCGACGCGGGATTCGGCCCTACCGGCTTGGGCGATGGCAATCCCGACACGGTGTGCGATCCGGCCTTTTCACCGCTCGGCGCGCCCGCCAGCAATCTCGAGGGACCGGATTTCACCCCGCCGTTCCCGGCCTACCCGTCCGGACACGCCGGCTTTGGAGGGGCACTCTTCGAAACACTTCGCACGTTTTTCGGGACCGACGACATCGCCTTCACCTTCGTATCCGACGAGTTCAACGGCGTGACGCGGGACAACGGCGGCAACATCCGTCCCCTGATTCCGCGCAGTTTCGCATCGCTGTCGCAAGCCGAGGAAGAAAACGGCCAGAGCCGGATTTACCTCGGCATCCACTGGCGCTTCGACAAGACCGAAGGCATCGCCCAAGGCCGGCGCGTGGCCGATTACGTCTTCACCCACGCCTTCAGGCCGGTCGATCACTAGCCACTGTGATATAGCTGCCGCATGGGCGACTAAGACTGGGCGGAACGCTTCCGTCAGTGCTGGGACAAAGCGGTCGACACCTACTGAACGGGAAACCGGCAGCCGTCTACCTTTTTCTGCGCGTCCGAATTGGATTTCCTGACCGGCATCGGCTGCTCGGCGCACGAGGTCTACGATTTCGCCGAGGATTGGGTCACGAGCCACGAACCGACCTTCGAGACAGTGTTGCTCGTGACGCAGCAGACGCGATTACTTTCTGGTCGTTCAACATGGCCAGCGGACCGGCCGCGTGGTCTCCGTGTACGATTTCCCGGCTAAGGAAGCCGAGTTGGCCGGCTTTTCGTGGCTGCCACGCATCATCCTAAAAGCCCGTTCGAAGTTGCGTGGAGAAATGCCGACCGAACTGATGTACTGCTGCGGCGGCGACCGCTCGTTCCTCAAGAAGCTCAACATCCAACCCACCGATTTTCTCCGCGTCGTCTGGGCCGCCCGCGACGATGACCGGACGATCATCGATTACGTGAAACAGTGCTCTTGCCAGCCGGTTTGAGCTTCGGCTATCGTGGGACAGTTATGGCGACAACTGTTCTGGTGGGCGCACAGTGGGGCGACGAAGGCAAAGGCAAGATCATCGACGTGTTGACTGAACAAGCCGACGTCGTGGTCCGGTATCAAGGCGGCAACAACGCCGGGCACACCGTCGAGGTCGGCGAACACAAATACGTCTTGCACCTTATCCCATCCGGCATCCTTCACGCCGGCAAGATCAGCGTCATCGGCAACGGCGTGGTTGTTGATCCGCTGGCGTTGTGGGAGGAAATCGAGCACCTCCGCAAACGCGGCATCGCCATTGACGGCAACCTGTTCGTCAGCGAGACAGCGCACCTCGTGTTCCCGTATCACCGGCTACTCGACGAAGTCCGGGAGCAGCAAAAGGGCAAACGCAAGATTGGCACCACCAAACGCGGCATCGGCCCGGCGTACGCCGACAAGGTCGCGCGTACCGGGCTACGCGTCGTGGATTTCCGTTCGCCGGAACGGTTCTCGGAAAAACTGCGCCGCAAAGTTCGCGAGAACAACGAAATCTTCAAGGCGTTCGGCGCCAAGCCGCTGAGCTTTGCTGGCATCAACCGCGATTACCTCGCCTGTGCGCAGAAACTCCGGCCCTTCATCACCGACACGGTCACGCTGGTCAACCGCGCGGTGCGCGACGGCAAGAATGTGCTGTTCGAAGGCGCGCAGGGAACGTTGCTCGACATCGATTTCGGTACGTACCCATTCGTCACCAGTTCCAACGCCACGTCGGGGGGTGCTTGTACCGGCACGGGCGTCCCGCCGAACCGGATCGACCGCGTTGTCGGCGTGATGAAAGCCTACACAACGCGCGTAGGCGAAGGGCCGTTTCCCACCGAGCTACACGACCAGCAAGGACGGCAACTACGCGAGACCGGCCGCGAATTTGGCGCCACAACCGGGCGGCCGCGCCGCTGCGGGTGGTTTGACGCGGTGGCCACCCGGTACTCCGTGATGTTGAACGGCATTGACGAACTCGCTGTCACAAAGTTGGATGTACTCGACGCGGTGTCACGAATCAAAGTCTGCGTCGGCTACAAAGCCGGTTCGCGCGTCTACGAAACCATGCCGAACGATCTCGACGAATTGCAGCGCTGCGTGCCGGTCTACCATGAGTTCGACGGTTGGATGACCTCGACGAGACACTGCCACGGATTCGATCAACTGCCAAAGCGCGCGCGGGTCTATTTGCTCAAGCTCGCGCAACTAAGCGGCGCGAAACTCAGCATTGTCAGCGTCGGCGCGCGGAGAGAGGAAACGATATTTCTGTAGCCGAAGCGTGAGCTTCGGGCCGCAGCTCACGCTGCGGCTACAGGCGAATTTCCCATGACGCAACATCTGAAAAACATTCCCCGGCATGTCGCCATCATTATGGATGGCAACGGCCGGTGGGCGAAGCAGCGCGGGCTGCCACGCATCGAAGGACACCGGGCCGGCGCGGAGAGCGTCCGGGCCATCGTTCGCGCCAGCGGCGAACTCGGCATCGAGTACCTGACGTTGTACGCATTTTCCATCGAGAACTGGAATCGCCCGAAGGTCGAGGTGAGCGCGTTGATGCATCTGCTGGAGTTCTATCTGCAGCAGGAGATCCCGGAGCTGAACAAGAACAACGTCCGGCTCGCCGCCATCGGCCGGATTCACGAACTGCCGGGCAGCGCGCAGAAGCAGCTCGCAAAATCCATCGAGGCTCTGAGCAAGAACACCGGGCTCACACTGGTTCTGTCGCTGAGTTACGGCGGCCGGGCCGAGATCGTCGATGCCGTGCGCGCGATCGCCCGGGAAATGAAAGACGGTCGGCTCGATGTGGCGGACATCGACGAAAAGGTGATTTCGCAACACCTGTACACGCGCGCGATACCGGATCCCGATCTGTTGATTCGCACGAGCGGCGAGATGCGGGTCAGCAACTTCCTACTGTGGCAAATTTCTTACGCCGAGATTTATGTGACCGAAACGCTCTGGCCGGAGTTTCGCAAACCGGAACTGGTCAAGGCGTTGGAAGACTACGGCAAGCGGCACCGGCGCTTTGGACTGGTGCACGGGGAGGAGAAGTGAATCGAGGAAGTGTAGCGTCGCCTGTCCCAGGCGATAGCCATCCAGCCCAACATTCGGCTGAGACAGCCGACACTACAACAGCGGCCAAAGGCCGCACAGGCTTTCGGTGGCGGTTGATCAGTTCGATCGTGCTCTGGGGCATCATGCTGGCGGTGGTGTTCTGGCTGCCGCCGACCGCGTTATACATCTTCGTCAACGTCGTGATCGCGCGCGCGCTGTGGGAGTTCTACGGCATCTGCGAGGCGAAAGGGTTGCCGTCGTTCAAAGTCTGGGGCGTCGTCGGCGCGGTCGCGCTGGTGTCGGGAAGCTGGTTCTTCTACCGGCGGCACGATGTGCTGAGTTTGTCGTATGATTTCGACATTCTCATCCTGCTGATCTTCGCACTTGGCGTGTTTATCCGGCAATTCCCGCAGAAGCTCAACCCGCAGGGCATCGAAACGATGGCCGTGACATTGTTCGGCCTGCTGTACGTCGCGTGGCTTGGCAATTTCATCACGCGCATTAACTTCGCCAACCCGGACGGCCAATACTTCGTGATGCTGCTGGTCGTTGTGACCAAGTTCACCGACATCGGCGCTTATCTGACCGGCTCGACGATTGGCCGGCACAAGATGATCCCACGGATCAGTCCGCAGAAAACGTGGGAAGGCACGGCCGGCGGCATTGCGTTCGCAGTCGGCGGCGCCTTTCTGGCTCGTTGGGTGATGCCCGGCGAGATGGCGTCCCTCACGGCGACGCACGCCGTGGTGATCGGGTTGCTGCTCGGTGCTGCTGCGGTCATCGGGGATTTGGCCGAATCGCTCATCAAACGCGAGGCTGGCGTGAAAGACTCCAGCCACTGGCTGCCGGGCCACGGCGGCGTGCTCGACCTCATCGACAGCCTGCTGTTCACCGCGCCCTTGTTGTACGTCTACATGCGCTTGGTTCTCCGGTAGGGCGCGACCGCCGGGCGCGCCGCCGGTCATTGACAGAAACAACTGGCGCGCCCGGCAGTCGCGCCCTACCATACAGTCTGAATGCACGTCCTCGGTCTTCAACTCGACATCGTTTGGGAAGACAAGGCAGCGAATCTGGTCAAGGTTCGCCGACTCCTTTCTGCCACGCAACCGAAGCCCGGCACGCTCGTCGTTCTGCCGGAAATGTTCGCCACTGGCTTCACGATGAACCTTGCAATGGCCGAAGATACCGGCGAATCCATCGCCGCCATCGCGAAAGAATACCGGGTCGATCTGCTGGCCGGTCTTGTCCGCCGTTCGGGAGGGCCACGGTCCCCCGTGGCCGAATCCACCGATGGACGCGGTGGACCGCGTCCCTCCCTACACAACGAAGCCGTGCTCTTCGACGCGCAAGGCCGGGAAGTGGCCCGGTACGCCAAGATGCATCCGTTCAAGTTCGCCGGTGAGACTGCCGAGCCCGGCACCGAGCCGGTTGTGGTGGATTGCGGTGAATTCAAACTCGCCCCGACCGTCTGCTACGATCTTCGCTTCCCGGAATTGTTTCGCGCCGGCGTGAAACAAGGCGCGAACCTTTTCGCCGTCATCGCCAATTGGCCGACGGCGCGTCTCGATCACTGGCTGACGTTGCTCAAAGCCCGCGCCATCGAAAACCAAGCCTACGTCATCGGCGTGAACCGCTGTGGCCGCGATCCCAACGTCGAGTACCCCGGCCACTCCCAAATCATCAGCCCACGCGGCGAAGTGCTAGCCGATGCTGGGGAGAGCGAAGGGGTCGTACGCGCGGAGTTGGACTTACCAGAGTTGCAGGCTTACCGGCAGAAGTTTCCGGCGCTCGATGACATGCACCTGTAGCCGAGCCGTTGACCTTTCTTAGCAGTTGCCGTATTCTAGGCACGTCATGACGGCCATCGCAAACAAGCTCGACCAAAAGCTCCAACAGTGGCAGCCAATCACCGCCCGCGAAGTGGAGCGGCGCGTCGAGGAGATCATCGAGTTGGCCGACCACGACGCGCTGGATTTGTTGCGCTCCCGGCAGGCGGAGCAAGACGTTCTGGACATCCTGGATGAACCAGAAGCCCGGTGAAGTCTGGCTCGCCGACCTTGGCTTGGCCGGCAAGACGCGTCCGGCGTTCATTCTTTCCCGCGACGATCCGCAAGCGCCCCGCGCCTTGGTCATCTACGTGCCGTTGACCACCCAGAATCGCGGCAGCCGATACGAAGTGGATGTCGGCAAACCGCCGTTCCTGACAGAGCAATCCGTCGCCAACGTTCAAGGTGTCGCTTCCCTTCCGCCCATTCGTTTCGAGCGCAAACTTGGCAGCGTTCCCGCGGCAACGCTGGTCAAGATCAAGCAAGCTCTCGCGTTCGCGCTAGAAATGTAACGCGCCCGGCGGTCGCCAAACCGCTGTTACCCGTCCATCGCGATCCGCTCAGAAGGCCCGTATTGGTTGGACTACGGGGCGAGGTTCTTCTTTACTGCGGCGCGAACCTCTCCGCCGTCATCGCCAACTGGCCCCGAAAGCTTTCGGGGCTGGCCGACCTCGCGGCTCGATCACTGGCTGACGTTGCTCAAAGCCCGCGCCATC
>CAZMKD010000237.1:0-61314 GCA_964566575.1 uncultured Verrucomicrobiota bacterium | reverse complement strand
GATTTTACAGATTTCGAGCCTGACGTTGTTCGAGAAAATGCCCATTTTGCACGCCTTTGCTCCATCTCCACCCATTGACGAAACGCTCAACCTCACAAATCAACTGTGTTTACAGGGTTTTTAATCGGACAGCAGTGATTTGGAGTTGGTAATGATCCGCTGGATGGGCACGGGTTTGCTGCTCGCCTTGGTGGCGTTGGACAGTTTCAACAGGCTGACCGGCGCCACAAAACTCGACGTCGCCAGTGCGTTTCTAACGGCGCCGGCATTCTTCGCAGGTCTGATCTTCATCCGGCCCTTTGCCGGCTGCGCCGACAAATCGCGAGCGCTCGGCTCGAACCTCATCGGGGCGTTGGTGGGCGGGCTACTGGAGTCACTGTCGTTCGTGACCGGCATGCGGGCGCTGGTGCTACTGGTGGGCGCGTTCAATTTGGTCGCGCTGCTCGTGCGCCCGCGCGTCACGCTGCAATCGCAAGCCGCTGACTAGTGACGAGAGCCACCCGGTGGCGAACAGCGTCACGCCGCCGAGACCGACGAACAGCAGGCGGCTGAAATCGCCGGGGAACTCGCCGGTCCGAATCCATGTGAGAAAGAAATCACCGGCCCACACCGCAGTCAGCACGAAGCCGGTCACTGCCAGTGTCATCTGGATTGCCCCCGCGAACCGGCGACCGGCCAGCCACGTGCCGAGGCCAGGCAACGCGAGCAGGTTGGTTAGGGTGAAGTTGCGGGCAGCGGCGCGGTCAAGCGGCGGGCGAGGGGCGTGCTCCAAAAATCTCCTCATAGGCGACCACCATCGAGCCGATGGCAATCGGCACTGTGAACAGCAGACCGATTCCGCAGGCGAGAATGCCGGCACCGGCGACGAGTGCGTTTACGAACACCAGACCAAAAATGGTCCACCAATGCTTGCGCACCATCTGCCGGCTGAGTTTCATGGCGGCACCAAAGTCCAGCAGCTTGTCGATGATCAGCGGCAGAGTGAAAATCCAGCAGATCGACAGGTAGATGGCAAAGGGCAGGGCGGCGACGAGCAAGCCGGTGCCGACGATAATGCCGGGCACACCCGCGGCATTGTGGTGCGCGTGGGCGATGACGCCGATTGCCATGCAAACCGCGCCTGGCGCAACGAGCAGTCCGATCAGTAACGCCACAACGACATTGCCTAACATCAATTTCACGAAGGCGCGATTGAACCCGGCAAATGCGTCCGCCACGCCGCCGGATTCACCGCGTAACGTGCGGAGGTAGAGCCAATAGACCCCGCCGTTGAGCACGCCGCCAACGATCAGACCGGCCAGGCTGCCCACGATCGGCACAACGCCAAGCGCCATCTGCGCGAGGATGATCAACGTTGTGCCACCGATGAGCACGCCCATGTTGGCCTTCAACAACTCCCACCCGCGGCTGATGCAACTACCGATTTCGATTTGGTAGTCGCGTGCGGCGATCTCCTCGGGGGTTGCCTCCGCGTGCGGCGACGTCTGGCTGAGCGCATCGGAAAACTCCGGCAACTCCCCGATGGTTTTCCACTCTGTGCTGCCCTCAGGCTGAACGGGCGTCTGCGCGTTGACGCGGCCTTCGGCGATCCACTGGCGGAGTTGATCGGCGGTGACTGGGCCGTATTCGCGTTTGTCTGCTCCAATCAACTTGTACATGGTCGTGCTAGAACCAGCCTTTCTTGCCTGTGACGTAGGTCGCGGCAAAATCCTCGTCGGACTTCGTGAGGTAGATGATGCCCTCGATCAGACCGATCAAGCCGCCAATGAAAATGCTGCCGAGAATGAGTTGGATCACTCCCTCCTCGGTGTAGCCGAGGTAGAACTTATGGATGCCGAGGCTGCCCAGCAGAATCGCCAGGATACCGGCGGGGACTTTTTTCTCCGCACCAGCAGGTTTGCCATTGCTCATCGAACGTTCCACTTTGGTTTAGGGTTGAAGTGCAAACAACGCGAACGGTGGCCCCGGAAAATTGCGCATCACACCGAACACCACCAGCACAACCACGAGCGACCACAACCAGGCAGGACGCGCACCCGCCGTCCGCCACAACAGTCCGAGCGCCGGCAGCATTACAAACGTCAGCGGGTTCAGTCGAAACGCCGCCCACAGGTGGCCGTGCGCGAGTTGGTGGAGAGCGCGAGTGGTGCCGCAACCCGGACAGTTCCACCCGGTCAACACATGCACCGGGCACGGCGGACGCACGAAATAGAGCAGCCCGACCGCCACACCGACCACTGCCACGTGCAAAACTACACGCTTGATGTCATCCATGCTTGACATCGCTTCCTCCTTGCCTCGGCAGGAATGCTAGGCCAGCGCCTTGCGCAATGCCAGCTTTAATTTGTCGAGCCCGGTCTGTTCTTGTGCCGAAATCTCAGCGACGCGGACGCGGTGTTTGCGCTTGAACGCCGAGAGATTCTTCTTCGCCGCCGGCAAGTCCATCTTGTTCGCAACGACCAACCGCGGTTTGTCGAGGATCTCTGGATTGTAGAGTTTCAACTCACTGAGGAGTTGCCGGTAATCGTCCCACGGCTTGCGCGCATCCACGCCGGCCATGTCAAGCAGGATGAGCAGTAGACGGCAGCGCTCGATGTGCCGGAGGAAATCGTGCCCCAGCCCCCGGCCGGTATGCGCATCCTCGATCAAGCCGGGAATGTCGGCGATCGTGATGCGCTCGTAGTCGTCGTAGTCCGTCAGCCCCACGTTTGGCGTCAACGTAGTGAACGGGTAGGCTGCGATCTTCGGATGCGCCCGCGTCAACTTCGACAGCAACGTGGACTTGCCGGCGTTCGGATAGCCAACGAGTCCGACATCCGCCAGCGTCTTCAACTCCAATTCGACATGAAGTTCCTCGCCCGGCTCGCCGTATTCAAATTCGCGTGGCGCTTGGTGGGTCGAGCTCTTGAAGGCGGTGTTGCCGCGTCCAGCATTTCCGCCCTTGGCCAACACAAAACGCTGGCCGCCTTCGACGAGGTCGGCGATCAATTCGCGCTCGGGCAACGCTGTCTCGACAGGCTCCGCCAGCGGCAACAGTCCCGACTGCGCGACGGCCAACGCCTGCCGCGCGCGCCCCGGTTGGTGCGGAATGCCCAGCATCTTCGTGCTCTTCCAATCCACTTCATCCGACACGGCGGCCGGCCGGTAGCGCTGGTACCCGAGTTGACGCACCGGCGTGCTCAATCGAAACACTTGTGTGCCGACCGGCACCTTGAAGATTTTCGCCTTGCCGGTGCGCCCCGTGCAGTTCTTGCCGCGCCCGTGTCCACCGTTCGGTGCGACGAGCCGCGGTGAGAAATGATAATCGGAGAGATCGCTGACGTTCTTGTCGGCGACAAGTACGATGTCGCCGCCGTCACCACCATTGCCGCCGTTGGGGCCGCCCATGTCGATGAACTGTTCGCGGCGAAACGCGACGCACCCATTGCCGCCGTTACCGGCCTTGGCGTGAATTCTGACTTTGTCGACGAACATGTCGACAGGATAGCGGCGAATCCGCAAGGCGGGAAGCCGAAAGCGCAACGCCCGCAGACGAGTGCTCCAAGGCACTCAACCTGCGGGCGCTTACTGAACGCAGTGACTGGTTCCCGTTTTACCAACCCTCAGCCAGTCGGCTGCGCGCGCTGTAGCTGCTTAGTATACGTGCGTACTTTCTTCGTGCGTGACCGGCGAGGACAGGAGGTCCGAAGTCAGTTCGACGTTCAGGCGATGGTCGCCCGCAGCGGCACCTTTGGCGGTGATCGTGTAGGTCACGACCTGCTTGGGCGCGAGCTTCGGAATCGACGCAAACGTCACGGTCTTGTCGCTGACGGTGCCACCGACGGCACTGACTGGGTTGATCTCCTTGCCGAACTTGGCGACTATCTTGACGTTGCCATCATCCGCAGTGCCTTGGTTGGTCACACGAATCGTATAGGAGACGGTTTCGCCAGCCTGAATCGGGTCGGGATCATCCCTGGTTTCGAGCAGGATGGCGGGGACGCCCCTCCACACCGTACAAGCTTCTGCGCTACCGGAGAGGTTGTCGGCGCTGGCTCTGACGCCGGCCACGTTGCAGTGTGTGCCGGGGGTTGCACTAGTGAGCGTGACTTCGAGGGCCTTCTTCTCACCGCTCTTAAGTTCGCTCATCTGCCAGGTCGCGCTGTTGCCGGAGACGCTGGCGCCGCTGGCGTTGACGATCCTCGTTGCGGCCGGAGCCGTGTCGGTGACGGCCACGCCGGTGAGGGTCGTGTCGCCGGTGTTGGAGACGACGATCTCATAGTTGGCGTTGCGGCCGAGGAACTGTTCCTTGGTGCCGGACTTGGTGATGTTCAGGCCGGGCTGCTGCACGAGCGTGGCGCACTCAGCCTTGACTGAGTCGGTATTCGACGCCTTTGCCGTGGCAACGTTCTGTTGCTCGCCGCGGGCGTTGGCTCTAGCGGTGACAGTCACCTGCTTGGCTGCGCCGGGGGCGAGGTCGCCGATGTTGAACGTCACCGGGCCGGTGGCGCTCAGACCGCTCGGGAGCGTGTCGGCAATGACGACGTCGTTGGCAACAGCGGTGCCGGTGTTACGGACTTCGATGACTTTGTTGACCGCATCGCCGACCTTGCTGGAGGCAGGCAACGAACAGGTGATCGTGAGCTTCGCGATGCCAACCAGAGTGACGGCACAGCCGCGCGGGATGGCGGCCATCGTGGCGCAATTGACCAGGTTGCCTTCGCTGTCGGCTTTATACCAGATCTTGGCGTTGATGGTCTGGCCTCTGTCCATCGTGTCGATGTTCCAGGTCAGCTTCTTGCCGTCGACTTGTGCCGGAGGCTCGCTCTTCACGTAGGTGGAGCCAGCCGGGATTGTGTCGGTGACGACGACGTTGGCGCAGGAGGCGATCGCAACGATCGTCACATCGGCTTCAATCGTGGAGCCGAGTGTCGCTCTGGCCGGTACGCGCTTGGTGACTTGGAGCAGGTCGCTCTTGAGCGTGAACTCGCTCGATGCGACTTCGGGCCTGGCCATCGGCTTCGGAGCTTCGGCTCTGGGTGCCGGTGTCGTCTGCTGGTAACGCGGGACTTCCGTGCGGCTGGCCTCGGTGCCGGAGGTGTAGGTTTGTTCGTCGTGCTGGCCCCAGCTCGCGCAGCCTGTCCACAGCGTTGTGGACGCTGCGAGGGCGACGGTCGCAAGGGTTAACAATAGTTGTTTCTTCATTGTGATTCCTTTGGGTTGGTTTCTTGGGTTCATTTCACGTCATTTGCCAAACGGCAGTGACTTCTTCAGGTCTTCGACCGACTTCGACGCATCTTCTGTGGCCTGGCTGGCTGCGCTGCTGGCCGCTTCCTTCTGGGCGTCAGCCATTGTGTCCTGCACGGCCTGCTTCTGTCCGCCCGTCAGGTTGCCAGCGAGCAACTGCTGCAGCGCCGGCATTGCTTCGCTCCACTTGCCGCCTTGCAACGCGCCAACGGCCTTTTGGACCGTCGCCATCGTGCTGGCGTCGGCACCCTGGAAGGCATTGAGGAGACCGGCGTACTTGCCGGTGGCTTGCTGCGCCACGCTCGGTGCGGGGGCGGCGGCGGTGGGTTCGGCCGGTTGGGCCGGCTCCACTACCTTTGGCATCTCGGCGGCCGGTGCCGCGGGAGCGGGCTCTTCGTTCTTACCGCAACCGACTAACATCAGACCGGCAACGGCGATGCACAGTATTTGTTTCATGGCATTTCCTTTCGTTGAGTTACTTGACCTGCGAAGTGCAGTGCGGGCAGCGCGTGGCCTTGATCGGGATGGCCGACAGGCAGTACTCGCAATTCTTGGTGCTGGGCGCGAGAGCCGGCGCTGGCGCTTCCTTCTTCTTCATCGAGTTCATGCCTTTGATGAGCATGAAGATGCACAAGGCGACGATGATGAAATCGATCATTGTGTTGATAAATACACCGTAGCTCATCACTGCGGCGCCCGCTGCCTTCGCAGCCGCGAGGGACGGAAACGGGCCTTTGCTGCTGTCGAGGTTGACGAACAAGTCGCTAAAGTTGACGTTGCCCATCAATTTGCCAACCGGCGGCATGATGATGTCGTTGACCACTGAACTAACCACTTTGCCGAACGCGCCGCCGATAATGACACCGACCGCGAGGTCGACGACATTGCCGCGCATCGCGAACTCTTTGAACTCTTTTACCATACTCATATGTTGATAGCCTTTCTTGGATTGTAGTGACAGAGAAACTGGCGTTGCCTTCTTAATAGCGACGCTCGCCGCGCCGCCCGTCCCCTCAACAGCGTCTTCCCGTCACAATTGGTCTTAGAACGCGTTGAGGATAGGCGTGACGGTGCCCGGTGCAAATCGGGTGAATCATGTATTCTAGCTAGGGGAAACTACCGAGGCCCGAAAGCGCCAAAACATCATCTGGCGCTCGTTTCGTGAGATAAACCCTGTGCTGGCGGCTCGTGGCCGACCGCCGGGCTCGATACGTGCGTCACGCAGTCCGGGCAGAGGCCGTGGGTGAAATCGGCGTGCGAATGCTCGCGAATGTATTCCTCCAGCCGGGTCCAGTCTCCCCGGGCGTTGCGGATTTTCTTGCAGGCGGAGCAAATGGGCAGCAGGCCACGGAGCGTTTTGATTTCCGACAGCGTTCTGCGGTACTGGTTGATCAACTCCTTTTGCTCGAGGGTCGTTTCGTCGAGCAGCTTGATCGTGTTGGCCAACTCCTCGACGACGCGGCGGAATTCGAGCTGCATTGTAACTTGCCGGGAGACGATCAGGAGGGACTCCCGATGTTTCGCGTCCAGTTGCCGGGGAATGCGATCCATCACGCAAAGCACGCCGAGGGTCAGCCCGGTAAACGTCGTGAGCTGCGCACCGGCAAAGAAACGCACGTAAGGGTCACCGGTCACGAGTGAGTTGTCGGCAAAACGGGCGTCGGCCCACGCGTCCGGTACGACCAGCACCTTCGTGCCGGCCATCGTCTTCGCGCGGAACGTCCACTCGGCGGCCGTGGCTGCCAATTTGAATCCCGACCGCGATGTGAACCACCGCTGTTGGCCGTCGAGGAAACTGATCAACGCCATCGGCGCGTCGCACAAGCGCGCGGCCAGTGAAGCCAGATCGTCAAACGCCGCCACCGGCGGCGAATCCCAAATCCAGTATGAGCGCAGCGTATCGCCGTTGTTCCCGGGTGCGGAGTCGCCAGTGATCGACATGGTCGCGCACGATAGCGAACACGAGGCCCGCAAGGCTATCGGGAGAACTATGCAATTTCTACGGGGATTTCCTGTAGCCGAGTGGCCGGCTCAGGGCTGGATGATGTTGTTACGCACGGCGTAGCGTACGAGGTCGGCGGTGGACTTCAATTCCAGCTTGCGCATGATTGCGGCTCGGTGTGTCTCCGCCGTCTTGACGCTAATACCAAGGGAATTGGCCACTTCTTTGTTCGTCTTGCCCTCGGCGAGCAGTTGGATGATCTCGCGTTCGCGCGGAGTGAGAACCGATGCCGACTGCGCCTCACCACCGGCAACGTTGAGGTAACCGTCCAGGATGGTGGCCGCGACGTCGGAGGTGAAGAAGGGTTTGTGTTCCGCCAGCGCCTCGACGGCGTTGATGAGATGGCGTGACGCATCGGACTTCAATACGTAACCGCGCGCGCCGGCACTGAGCACTTCGTGGACGAGTTGCTCGGTATCGTGCATGGTGAAAATCAGGACCTCAGTGCGCGGGGAAACTTTCTTCATCGCCCGCGCCGCTTCGAGGCCGTTCATCTCCGGCATGCCGATATCGACGATTGCCACGTGCGGCTTGAGATTCGCGACCAAGTCGACGGCTTCGCGGCCATTGCTGGCTTCACCGCAAACCTCCCAGCCAGGTTGGGTCTCCAGGAGTTGCCGGATGCCGCGGCGCATTACGTCGTGATCGTCGGCGATTAGGATCTTGATCATTCTCATTTCCTTCCCAGCGGAATCAGGGCACGCAACAGCGTGCCGTGTCGTCCGGTCTCGATCTCGAGTCGTCCGCCCAATTGCTGGAGGCGCTCCTGCATCCCCATGATGCCGACGCCGAGCTGTCCAATGGCCATGCTGGGAATGGACGCCGGATTGACGGCCATGCCCCGGCCGTTGTCCTTGACTTCCAATGTCACCAACCCCTCTTGCCGGGTAAGCTGGAGGCTGGCGCTGCTGCAGTTTGCGTAGCGGTGGATGTTGGACAATCCTTCTTGCACGACCCGAAACAACGTGCGCTCGGTCTCCGCCGACAGGCGTTCAAGGTCCGGCAGTGCGATGACATCCACCGGGATGCCGCTGCGCTTCGTGAAGCCGTCCGCGTACCACCGCAGCGCGTGAACGAGTCCCGCTTCTTCGAGCATCGGCGGATGCAACAGGTACGACAGTGTGCGGACCTCGCGCTGAGATTGTTCTGCCAACGCCAGGCTCTCGGAAGCGATGGCGTGGGACTGACCGTCGGGTTGCGGCAATAGCTTCTGAAGCCGGGAGAGGTTCAGGGTGAGCGCGGCGAGATTTTGGCCGGTGGAGTCGTGCAACTCGCGGGCGATACTACGGCGTTCTTCATCCTGCGAGTGCATCAACTGGCTCGACAACGCGCGCAACGCCTCTTGCGTGCGTTTGATTTCCGTGACGTTCTCGTGCGCGACCACCAAACGTCCCGTCTGGCTCTGTGGGAGGAGGGAGATGCGAAGCTGAAACCAACTGTCCTCCTCGGGTCCGTGGCTCGGATACTCGAAGCGGAACTCCGCGCGCATGCTATTCAGGATCGCCCGCAATCCTTGCGCGACCTGGGCCGCTTGCTCTGCGCCAGGACCCTGAGCCCGGTCGCACACCGCGAGGTAGTTCATCCCGATGCCGTGATCACGCTCGCGGAGTCCATTGCGATTGGCAAACTCGCGCCACGCGCGGTTGACGGCGATAATCGTGCTCTGTTCGTCGAGGATGGCGATGTGGGCCGACAAACCGTCGATGGCCGATTGTAGCAATTCCTGCGAGCGCGACAACGCGGTATTGACCCGCTCCAATTCCAGGGTGCGCTGCTGCGCGCTGTGCTCCAACTCTTTGTTGAGGACTTGTAGTTCATTAAAGTGCCGGACTTTCGCCACCGTCAACGCAGCGCGCCCGGCCAGTGCGGTGAGGAATTCGATCTCTAATGGCGAATAATCGCGCACTTGCCGGTCCAAGGCGTACAAGACCCCGAGCGCCTCGCCGTCGATGATCAACGGCACGCCTACATAGGATTGCAGCCCGAACTCTTCCAGCATCGGGTTTGCTCCAAACGGATCTTCGCGAACGTCACGCGTGATGAACGGCTTCTTTTGATCAACGATCCAGCGCGTGGCACCGGCCGCGCGGCGAACGCGTTGGCTAGCAGTCTGTGCGGGCTGTTGCGACACCGTCGTGGCGCTGACGACGAAGTCTTGCGCCGTTGAATCCCACAGGATCACGCTCGCGGCGGAGGCCGGCAACAGTTCCATGACGCGCTCGGTAATGCGCTGCAGTACCGCCTGCAACTCGTGCGGTTCGTTGATGGCCAACTCGATCTCCGCTATCGCGGCTTGACGTCGATATTGCCACTCCAACCGCGCCTTTTCATCCGTCAAGGACTGTTCGGCCAGTTTGCGCGCAACGATCTGGTTGTTGAGTACGAGGAACACGATCACCAGAACCGTGACACTCAAGACGGTCCCGACCACGAACAAGCTCGTCTCCAGATGCGCTCGTAGCCGTACCGCCTGTGCTTGCGCGGGATCGGCCATTTCGGTCGCGACGCTCCGCGATTCGATGCCGAGCAGACGCAGTGTATTCTGATGGGTCATCACCGCCACGCCCAGCAAAACCGCCAGCGCGATCCAGAAGCCGAATGAGATTAACAGTCTGTCGCGGTCTACTTTCACAAGGCCAATTGAGACGAAGGATAATCCCTAGCTATTCAAGAATGCAAGCCGTCAGCTCTTTCGCTGCACGAGCACCTTGAAGGTGTGGCCCATCGTGGAGTGGAGTAGTTGGTGAATGGCATTGCGTTCAGTCGCCTGCATGATCTCGGCTTCGCCAGTCTTCATCAAGTAGCGCTCTTGAGTCGTGAACAGGACCGGCTCCAGACCGAACGCTTGGCCGTGCTCGATCAACGACGTGAACTCGACGTGCGCCGTGATGTCTTGTTCGCCGATGTGCTCGAAAGGATTGCCGGATTTCGAGTGCTGTCGATAACACTGGAGGTGGCCGTCTTTGTGGTGTGGCGCAAAGTATTCAGCGCGCTCGAAACCGTAGTCGATCGTCAGCACGTATCCGTGCTGTAACCGCCGGGCGATGTCTTCCAGCCAGTCTAGTGCGCGCAGGTTGATCTCGGACCGGTACCCCGACGGCAACCGCGGCAGGCGCGCATCGGAAAGCGGGCCGAGTTCCTCGGTGAAATCGCCGGTCACGTACACTTCCCGGTCGCCGTGAATCCGATGCACTGGCATCGCATCCAGCAATTCATTGGAGAACAAGCAGCCGGTAATCTTGTCCGGCAATTCCTCACCGACCTCGAAAACTCGGTACGACAAATCCGGTGCGGCGGCGAGCACGTCGTGCCGGAGTTGGCCGCGATGGCCGCCGACTTCGATGACTTCGGACACCTGCCATTGCCGAAATTGCCGGGCGAGGATGCGGCCAAATAGGGGGCCGACGCTGACGCTGGTGAAGAAGTCGCCGGCCTTACCGATGCGCGCCTTGCCGGACGTGTAGTAGCCGTGCTGCGGATGATAGAGCGCCAGTTCCATGTAGCGCTCGAAAGTGATCCGGCCGCCCGCGCGCGCAATTTCGGTGCGGATGTCCTCGATGAGCACGAGGTTGCCAATCATTTCATCACGATAACGAAATCCTTCTTGCATGGCACGGCCAATCCCCGTAGTTTCCTTGTGAAATTTATCACAAGGCCCGGCTGTTTGGCGTGACAGTTCGCCTTGTTACTGTTTATGAGCGAGCAATTACATCAATACGTCCCGGTTGCGATTTTGATGCTGGTGGCCATCGGCTTTGCCATTGGCAACCTCATTTTGCCGACTCTCATCGGCAAGAAGCGCACGCACAACCCAGTCAAGGACAGCGCCTACGAATGCGGCTTGCCGGCGATGCAGGCTGGCCAGCCGCGGTTCAGCATCAAGTTTTACCTGATAGCGATGCTGTTCATCATTTTCGACATCGAAGTCGTGTTCATGCTCGGCTGGGGCGCGGTGTTCCGGGATCTTTTCAAGGAAATGGGCTGGAATATCATGATTGGCGCGGCGCTGTTTCTCCTCATCCTCGAGGCCGGCCACATTTATCTCTGGAAAAAGGGCGCGCTGGATTGGGCGCCGAAGAAGGACCGGCATGAGTGAACGTCTCGAAGTCGGTTTCGATCAGAAAGTCGAAGGCCGCGACGTTATCGTGACACGCGTCGACGCGGCCGTCGGCTGGGTTCGTAAGAACTCCGTCTGGCCAATGCCGATGGGGTTGGCGTGTTGCGGCATCGAGTTGATGGCCGCCGGCGCAAGCCGGTTCGACATCGCGCGGTTCGGCTCAGAAGTGATGCGGTTCTCGCCGCGGCAATGCGATTTGATGATCGTGGCCGGCACGTGCGTGTACAAGATGGCCGGTGTCGTCAAACGCGTTTGGGATCAGATGCCGAATCCCAAATGGTGCATGGCCATGGGTGCGTGTGCAAGTACCGGCGGCATGTATCGCAGCTACGCCGTCGTCCAAGGCGTGGATCATTTCTTGCCGGTCGACATTTATGTTTCCGGTTGTCCGCCCCGACCGGAAGCGCTGCTGGAAGGCTTGATGGCGTTGCAGCGCAAGATCGCACAGGAGAAGGCGCTCCAAGGAATGAAGTCCGGCAGCGCAGCGACGACTTGGAATAAGGTGACCGGCCCCGTCGTCGTTCGCGGCGATTACGCGGGGAGGCGATGAAGGAACTCGAAACTCGCTTCGGCGGCACAACGACAGAGTTCCGCGGTGAAACGACCGTGCGGATCACGCGCGAGAAACTTCTCGAAGCTTGCCGGTATCTGAAGTCGGAGCGCGGCTTCGACATGCTGACAGACGTGTCCGGCGTCGATAACTACGGCGACGATCCGCGCTTTGAAGTCGTCTATCACCTGTACTCGATGACCGACCGCTGCCATCTGCGCCTCAAGGCCAGCGTGCCGGAAGACGATTTGATCGTGGATTCCGTTGTGAGCGTTTGGAAGACAGCCGACTGGCACGAACGCGAAGCGTTCGACATGTTCGGCATCCGCTTTCGCAATCACCCAAACCTGAAACGCATTCTGATGTGGGACGGTTATCCCTTTTTTCCGCTGCGGAAAGATTTCCCGCTGGCCGGTCTCCCGGCGGAATTGCCGGACACGGCGGTGGATGCTGATACCGTGCGCGCATCGCCGATGTTGGGCGGGCCGTTCGTGCCGGCCATCGGGTCAGGCAGTTCGGTCGTGCGTGAGCCGCGTCAGGTGGACACCGTTGTCGAAAACATCGACCGCGTAAAAAATCCATCGAAGACGGAGCAGGTCTAACTCGTGGCGGCGAAATATGAAATGGAGATGATTGATTCCGCTACGCGGGCGCAACAGGCGTTCGACGAAGAGTTGCATGGCGAGAAGATGATCATCAACATGGGGCCGCAGCACCCGAGCACGCACGGCGTGTTCCGGCTCGTGCTCGAACTCGACGGCGAGGAAATCACCAACTGCTGGCCGGAGATCGGCTACCTCCATCGCGGCGACGAGAAGATCGCCGAGAACATGACGTACACGCAGTTCATCCCGTACACCGACCGGCTCGATTATCTCGCCCCGCTGGCCAACAACGTCGCCTACGCTTACGCCGTCGAAAAACTCTGCGGCATCGACGTGCCGGAACGCTGCAAGTATATTCGCGTCATCTGCGCCGAGCTTGCCCGCATCAGCTCGCACCTGCTCGGCATCGGCGCAATGAGCATGGACCTCGGCGCGATGACAGTTTTCCTCTACACCTTCCGGCAACGCGAATTGATCTACGATCTCTGCGAACTCATCTGCGGCGCGCGGTTCACGACCAGCTATACGCGCATCGGCGGCCTCGCCAACGACATGCCAGACGACTTCATCCCGATGTGCCGGAAGTTCATCGAGGGCTTGCCGGCGACGATTGATGAGACTGACAAGCTGCTCACGCGCAACAAAATTTTCATCGAGCGCAACAAGGATATTGCCATCCTCTCGAAAGCCGACGCCATTGACTACGGCGCGACCGGCCCGATTCTCCGCGCCAGCGGCGTCGAATGGGACATTCGCAAGGCGCATCGCTACGGCGGCTACGAGAATTTCGATTTCAAGATCCCGACCGGCACCGTCGGCGACTGCATGGACAGGTATCTTGTCCGGATGGAAGAGATGCGCCAAAGTATTCGCATCATCAAGCAAGCGCTCGACTACATGCCCAAGGGTCCATGGCATGCACCCGAAGCGAAGGTCGTGTTGCCGGACAAGACGGCGGTCCTGACGAAGATGGAAGAATTGATCCACCACTTCATCAACGTCACCCAGGGCATCAACGCTCCCGCCGGCGAGATTTATTTCTCCGCCGAGAACCCGAAAGGCGAACTCGGTTTCTACATCGTCAGCAAAGGCGGCGGCACGCCGCATCGCCTCAAGATCCGCGCGCCAAGCTTTGTGAACCTCCAGCTCGTACCCTTGCTGTGCAAAGGCCACATGATGAGCGACACCGTTGCCATCCTCGGCAGTCTCGACTTTGTGATGGGAGAGTGCGACCGGTGAAAAAATTTATTTGTCATTCTGAGCGAAGCGAAGAATCTCCGTCGTTCGGCCGGTTCGACTGAGACCCTTCGCTGCGCTCAGGGTGACAGCACTAAAGAAAAATGACCGTACCAGAACAATTAGAACGTCACATCGACGAGATCATCACGCACTACCCGACCAAACGGGCATCGGTACTGTGGCTACTCCACCTCTTACAAGAGCACTTCGGGTATCTCGGCAGCGAGCAGGTCGAATGGACGGCGCAGAAACTCAGCCTGCAACCGATCAATGTCTGGGAAGTCGTCACGTTCTACCCGATGTTTACCCAGACGCCGCGCGGCAAGTTTCACGTCAAAGTTTGCCGGACACTCTCGTGCGACCTCGCCGGTTGCGCTGGTTTGCTGAAGCGGCTCAAGGACAAACTCGGCGTCGGCCTCGATGAAAACACGCCCGACGGTCTCTTCACGATTTCGACAGTCGAATGCCTCGCCTCGTGCGGCACCGGGCCGGCCATGATGATCAACGACGAGCACTTCGACAGCGTCACGCCCGAGCGGCTCAATCAGATCATTGCTGACATCCGCCGGACCGGCACACTCGCGAAAGAACCGATCGCGAAACCGTTGCCGGCCCATCCACTCGAAAAACGCATCGTGCTCTCGAACATCACCAAGCCCGGCTACACCGGTTCGCTCGCCGATTACGAGAAGGAAGGTGGCTATCAAGCGTTGGCGAAGGCGTTGACGATGAAGCCCGAGGAAATCGTCAATGAAGTCAAGAGCAGCGAGATTCGCGGTCGTGGCGGCGCCGGTTTCCCGTGCGGCCTCAAATGGGGTTTCCTCGCCAAGGGCACCGGCAAGCCCGTCTATCTCGTCTGCAACGCCGACGAATCTGAGCCGGGAACGTTCAAGGACCGGCAGCTCATCAATTACGACCCGCACCAACTCCTCGAAGGCATTCTCATCTCCTGTTACGCCGTCGGGGCGAAGGTCGCTTACATCTACATTCGGGGCGAGATGCCGGTCGGCGCGCAGATTCTCCTGAAAGCCATTGAAGAAGCCCGCGCCCAAGGCTACGTCGGCAAGGGTGTTGAGATTTACGTCCATCGCGGTGCTGGCGCATATATCTGCGGTGAAGAGACTGGCCTCATCGAATCGCTCGAAGGCAAACGTGCTTACCCGCGCATCAAGCCGCCGTTCCCGGCAGTGGTCGGCTTGTTCGGCTGCCCGACCGTCGTCAACAACGTCGAGACGCTCGCCAATATCCCGCACATCGTGAAGAACGGCGCGGCATGGTTCAAGGCTATGGGCGTCCCCGGCTCGACCGGCACGCGCCTCGTCTGCGTCAGCGGCCCGGTCAAACACCCCGGGTATTACGAATTCGAGATGGGCAAACTTACGATGCGCCAACTCATCGAAGATGTCTGCGGCGGCTTGACCGACGGCAAAAAGATCAAAGGCGTCATCCCCGGCGGCAGTTCGATGCCAGTTTTGCCCGCCAATAATCTGGATGTCCCGCTCGACTTCGAATCGCTGCGCAAAGCCGGCACGATGGCCGGCAGCGGCGGCATCATCGTGCTTACCGAAGACGTGAGTATCGTCGACGCCACGCTGAACGTCTCCCAATTTTACGCCCACGAAAGTTGCGGCCAATGCACGCCCTGCCGGGAGGGCACGCTCTGGATGGAGAAAATGCTCCACCGCATCAAAGAAGGCCACGGTCGCCCCGAAGACGTCGATCTATTGTTCGAAGTTGCCGACAACATCGACGGCAAAACGATCTGCCCGCTTGGCGAAGCCGCGGCGTGGCCGGTCAAGGCGTTCCTGAAAAATTACCGCAGCGAGTTTGAAGAAGCGTGCAAGAACGGGGGGAAGAATGGCCACTAACTCCTCCATTGTTCCAGCTGAGCGGATTCAGAACAGCATCTACTTGATTCGCGGACAGAAGGTGATGTTGAGCGCCGACCTGGCAGAACTCTATGGCGTGCCAGTGGGTGTCTTGAACCAAGCTGTGAAACGCAACGCCGAGCGCTTCCCGGATGATTTCATGTTTCAGCTTACACGCCAAGAGCTTACAAACTTGAAATCACGAATTGTGATTTCAAGTTGGGGTGGGCGACGGTTCACTCCCTACGCTTTCACGGAACAAGGCGTCGCGATGCTTTCCAGCGTTCTGCACAGCCCGCGCGCGGTGAAAGTGAACATCGAGATCATGCGCGCCTTCGTCAAGCTCCGGCAACTGCTGGCGACACGCGCTGATCTTGCTCGCAAGCTCGAAGAACTGGAGAAGAAATACGACAAGCAGTTCCGCGTCGTCTTCGAGGCGATCCGGCAACTCATGACCGAGCCAGAACCGCCGCGCAAACAGATCGGCTTCCAAGTTCGGGAGCGTGGCGCAAAGTACCAGATAGCCCGAAGGAAAGCACAGCGATGATCACGTTGGATGTCATTCTGAACGAAGTGAAACTCGCAGAGGCCGCTCGTCGTAAAGCGGCAAATCTCAGTCGTTCGCGGCGATCGAAGACGACTGCCGGTATTCGCTGGGTGACGGCCCCGCAATCATCGTTGTCGGGCGCGCTTGCCGTGCAAGGCGTCGCGCTCGCTTCTAATGAAGACGTTCAGTGGTCCTGGACTCACACCGCGAACGGCAGTTACGTGAGTGGCTACAACATTGTTCGGTCGCTTCCGAAGAAACGACAGAGACCTTTCGCTACGCTCAGGGTGACAACGCACGAGAACGGAGGACTGAAGTAATGTCGTCGTGGCTCTATCCAATCTCAGAGCGGGCTGGCCGATACTTTGAACTTAAGGACGGTCGTCACTGGCCGGTATCCGTTGATACGTACAGGATTCTCGTGGAGAACCGCCGCTTAGCTGAAGACGACGCATGGTATATCAAGACGAACTTCCACAACGTCCGGAAGGGCGACGAGGTCTATGTGTACACGGGAGACCAAGACCTCGGGATCATCGGATATGCCAAGGTCAACGATGTGTTGCAGGACGGCGAAGAATGGTTCGTGGATCTCAAGTTTGATCTCAATAAGTGCGAACAACTACTCAATGGTCGCCCCATTAGCGCACAACTTGTCCGGAAATGGGTAGCCCCTCGTGCGGCTGTCGTCAGCTTGAAGCATGTAGAGTCAGAGTTGAAGAAACTCCTGCCTTGGAAAGGCAGCCATGCGAAATCCAAATCTGTTGCCGACAAGAAGAAGCAAGGCGGCGGTGGATTTGGTGACCCAGCCAAGAATCGAAAGGTAGAAGAAGCAGCAGTTCGAAAGGTTACTGGTGACTTCCGGAAATTGGGGTGGGAGGTAGAGTCTGTCGAGAAACAGAGAATTGGTTTTGATCTCCTTTGCGTGAAGGGCGAACAGACGCGAAAAGTTGAGGTGAAGGGAGTCTCCGGGAACACGCCATCATTTATCCTGACAGCAGGTGAGCTACGCGCCGCTGATGACGCCAACTTCGCCTTGCACGTTGTGTTGAATGCACTTTCGAAAACGCCACTCGTGAAAAAGTGGACGGGGAAGCAGATGAAGAAAGATTTTTCTTTCACTCCGATTCAATTGCTGGCCGCTTTGAAGAGTTAGAACATGGCCGATAACACAGTCAAACTCACGATTGATGACAGGGAAGTCGTCGCGCCGAAGGGGATGAACCTCATCGAGGCGGCGAAGCTCGCGGGCATTGAAGTGCCGCACTATTGCTATCACCCGAAGCTGACCATCGCCGGCAACTGCCGCATGTGTCTCGTTGATACCGGCATGCCGAAGCTCGGCCCGGACAAGAAACCGGAGAGCGGGCCGGATGGCAAACCGGTCATCATGTTCGCGCCGAAGCTGGCGATCCGCTGCAACGCCGGCGTCGCGGAAGGCATGGTCGTGCACACGCGTTCGCTAAAGGTCGTGAAGGCGCGCGAAGGCGTGATGGAATTTTTGCTGATCAACCACCCGCTCGATTGCCCGATCTGCGACCAGGCGGGCGAATGCCGGCTCCAAGAATTCTCCGTGGACTACGGCAAGGGCGAGAGCCGATTCATCGAGGAGAAAGTTCACAAGCCGAAGATGTCGCCTATCGGCAAGAAGATCATGCTCGACGACGAACGTTGCATCCTCTGCTCGCGCTGCGTGCGCTTCATGAAGGAAGTGGCCGGACAGGACTGCCTCGGCTTCATCGACCGCGGCAGTCACTCGACACTCACGTGCTATCCCGGCCAAGAACCGAAGACGAACTACGACCTTAATATTGTGGACATTTGCCCGGTTGGCGCGCTGACCTCGAATGATTTCCGTTTCCAGCAACGCGTGTGGTTCTTGAAGGAGACGAAGTCGGTCTGCCCGAATTGCTCGACCGGCTGCAACACCGTGCTCTGGTCGCGCGAAGGCGTCGTCTACCGGCAAACGCCGCGCGACAACGACGCCGTCAACCAATGCTGGATGTGCGATTACGGCCGGTTGCATTTCAAGTACATCAACGACCCGGCCAGGCTCACGTCGCCGACCGTGAAGAGCGCGGTCTACGGCGAGCGCGTGAATCTCACGTGGGTTGAGGCCACCCGGCAAATTGCCGGTAAACTGAAGGCGGCGAAAGGCGTGGCCGGTATCGCGAGTGGACGGGCGACGACCGAAGAACTTTTCTTGTTTAAGAAACTCGTCGGCGAACTCGTCGACATCGTCCCGCATACCGGCGAGGCTGACGGCAAGCTGTTGCAGGCCGACCGGAATCCGAACACTGCCGGCGCGAAACTTACCGGCGTAGCGACCGGCAAGCTTGCGGAGATCATCGAAGGCATCAAGGCCGGTAAGATCAAGACGCTCGTTGTGCTCGGTGAAGATGCGGTCGAGGAGGAATTGCTCAAGAAACTTGAGTTGCTCGTCGTGATCGACACGTTGCCGACGAAGGCGACGGAACACGCGAACTACGTGTTGCCGGGGACGACGTTTGCGGAGAAGCGCGGGACGTTCGTTAATGGCAAGAACCGGCTGCAGCGATTCAACGCGGCAATTCCGCCGGTCGGCATCGCGCGGCCGGAATGGCAGACACTCACGGCTCTCCTCGGCGAAAGCTACGCAGCCATTGAAGACGTTTTTGCAGACATGGCGCGGACGTTACCGTCGTTGGCGGGGTTGAACCTGTCGAAGATTGGCGATTTGGGTGTGGAGTTGAAGATTGAGCAGGCCGAACCCAAGGCCGAAGCGCAACCGATGCTGGCAAAGGTATGATCATCGAACTTCTTTTTCACCTCATCAAGATCGCCTGCGTCATCGGTGCGATGCTCGGCATTGTGGCGTACACGGTGATGGCGGAACGCTGGGTGTCGGCGTGGATTCAGGATCGCATCGGGCCAAATCGCGTCGGGCCGCTCGGGTTGCTGCAACCGTTGGCGGATGGGCTGAAACTGATTTTGAAGGAAGACGTGTTGCCGCATCACGTCAACAAGGTGCTGTACACCCTCGCGCCGACGCTGGTGATGATGCCGGCGTTGATCAACATCGGCGTGATTCCGTGGGGCAGTTATCTGCCGATTGCCGGGCACAACGTGAAGTGCGTGATCGCGGATTTGAATATCGGCGTGCTGTTCGTGTTCGCGTTCACGTCCTTGTCGGTCTACGGCATCGTGCTGGCCGGGTACGCGAGCAATTCGAAGTATCCGTTCCTCGGCGGGATCCGGTCGAGCGCACAGATGATTTCGTATGAAGTGTGCCTTGGACTGAGCGTCGTGCCGGTATTCATGCAGGCGGGGTCGTTGAATTTTGGCAGCGTGGTCGAGTATCAGGCGCAACACACGTGGCTGATTGTATATCCGTGGCAATGGCTGTCGTTTTTCATTTTCGGCATCAGCGCGTTTGCGGAGACCAACCGGCTGCCGTTCGATCTGCCGGAGGCAGAACAGGAACTCGTCGGCGGCTATAACACCGAGTACAGCTCGATGAAGTTCGGCATGTTCATGATGGGCGAGTACGCGGCGATGTTCGTGATGTCGTCGCTGATCGTGACGCTGTTTCTCGGCGGGTGGTCGCTGCCGTTCGCGCCGCTGAACGCGCCGGCCAAGACGCTTGGCGTCGGGTTGCTGCACATCGGCGTGTTTGTGGCGAAATTGCTGGCCGTGTTGTTTGTCTACATCTGGGTGCGCTGGACGATTCCGCGGTTCCGGTATGACCAATTGATGGCGTTGGGCTGGAAGATTTTCATCCCGTTGACCATCGTAAACATTTTGCTCGTGGGCGTGGTGCTCGCCTTGGTGGTGAAGTGACATGCAAGTCCAGCGACCCAAACTAACGTGGTTGGAGAAAACGTACATCCCGCAGATTATCGGCGGGCTGTGGCTGACGTTGAAGCATATCCCGAAGCGGAAGTTCACCCGGCAGTATCCCGAAGAAAAGCCGCCGCTGTACGGCGCTTACCGGGGCGCGCCGACGTTGGTGAAAGATCCGGAGGGCCGCGTGAAATGCGTGTCGTGCCAACTCTGTGAGTTTGTGTGCCCGCCGAAAGCGATTCGCATTACGCCGGGATTCCGACCGGAGAACGCGTTCGACGCCAACGTCGAGAAAGAACCGCAGGAATTCGTCATCGACATGCTGCGGTGCATTTACTGCGGCTACTGCGAGGAAGTCTGCCCAGAGGAGGCGATCTTCCTCAAAAACGATTTCGCCATTGCCGGCTACAGCCGCGATGAGTTGAAGTTCAACAAACAGAAGCTGCTGGAACTCGGCGGCGTCCAGCCGGACTCGATTTGGAAATGGAAGTACATGGGCGCGCCGCCGCCGGGCGAGCCCGCGGCACCGGTAAGAGATGGCAAGCCGGTCGAGGCGACGTCAAAGCACTAAGCGAATGAACTTTCACGACACACTATTTTGGTTCTTCAGCCTCGCGATGCTGTTCTGCGGCGTGCTGGTGATTGCCAACCGCAATCCGGTCGCCAGCGCGATGTGTCTTGTGCTGATGTTTCTGTTCATGGCCGGGCTGTTCGTGCTGCTGGAGGCGTTCTTCATCGCGGCGATTCAGGTGCTCGTCTATGCCGGGGCGGTGATGGTGCTGTTCCTGTTCGTCATTATGCTGCTCGACATCAAGGCATCGGAGCGGCGGCGGTTTGCGTACCTCGGCATCCTCGGCGGACTCGTGGTGGCCGGGGCGTTTGTGTGGGAACTCGGTATCATCCTCAGTAAGCCGGTCACTTCGCTGCAGACCGGCACCGCCGACTTGAGCGCGGGCCTGGAGAACGTCGTGAAGCCGCTGTTTCAACATTACATGCTGCCGTTTGAAGTCACCGCGCTGTTACTGCTCGTCGCGATGGTCGGCGTGGTGCTGCTGTCGAAGAAGGATTTGAAATGACGTCCGAGCTGACACTCAACCATTACCTCTGGGTGAGCGGCCTGTTGTTCGCGCTGGGCATTGCCGGCGTGATTGTGCGGCGCAACGCGCTGGTGATTTTCATGGCGCTGGAGATGAACCTCAACGCCGCCAACCTCGCGCTGATCGCGTTCTCGAAATACAACAAAATCGTGGATGGCCAGGTGTTCGTGTTTTTCATCATCGCCATCGCCGCGGCGGAAGTGGCAGTCGGCTTGGCGATCATCGTGGCGCTGTTCCGCCGCAAACAAACCGTGAGCGTGAGTGAACTGAACTCGATGCGGCTGTAGCCACAAATGAACACGAATCAGACACGAACGAACTCGAAACTTCCACTAGCAGCCTGTCGGACTTTGATGTAAGCCGTTGATTATCAACCTGACTATTCTTGCCCACGAAAAATGCGACTCTTGATAATGAACAACTTATGAAAAATCTCTCTTCCAAGTCCGACAAACTCCTAGGCTGTCATTCTGAGCGGAGCGAAGAATCTCAGTCGTTGGGGTGCGGCGCGGAAACGACAGAGACCCTTCGCTGCGCTCAGGGTGACAAGCGTTTGAGACTATGAACCCCGTCTGGATTATCCTCTTTTCTCCACTGTGCGCCGCGGCGGTGATCATGCTGCTGACGCACAAGGCGCAGATGCTCAGCGCACTCATTTCGTGCGCGGCGATTCTGACTGGCTTCGCGCTCACGATGCAATTGTTCCTGCAACACGGCAACTGGCAGTCACCGGCCCCGCTGCAATGGCTCGTGATCGACGCCGTGAAGATTGAGTTTGGCGCGACGATTGACCGGCTTAGCATCCTCATGCTGCTCGTGGTAACCGGCGTTGGCTCGGCGATTCACATTTATTCCGTCGGCTACATGAAGGGCGACCCGGGATTCTCGCGGTTCTTCGCGTGCCTGTCGTTGTTCACGTTCTCGATGCTCGGCATCGTGCTCTCGAACAACTTCATCCAGATCTTCATCTTCTGGGAACTTGTCGGCGTCAGCAGCTACTTGCTCATCGGTTTCTGGTTCGAGAGACACAGCGCCGCCGAAGCCGGCAAGAAAGCGTTCCTCGTCAACCGCATCGGTGACTTCGGCATGATGCTCGGCGTGCTCCTGCTGTGGACGAATACCGGCACGTTCAACTTTGCCGAGCTGCCGGGCAAGATTGCCGGTATCCCTGCCGGTACGCTGTCGCTCATTGCCGCGCTGATCTTTTGCGGCGCGGTCGGTAAGAGCGCGCAATTTCCGTTGCATGTCTGGCTGCCGGACGCGATGGAAGGGCCGACGCCGGTCTCGGCGCTCATTCATGCGGCGACAATGGTGGTGGCGGGCGTTTACATGCTGTGCCGGGTGTCGTTCGTGATTTTGCCGAGCGAGACAGCGTTGACGTTGATCGCGTGGATTGGCGGAATCACGGCGTTGGGCGCGGCGACGATTGCCATCGCGCAGAACGACATCAAACGCATCCTCGCGTACTCGACGCTTTCGCAACTCGGTTACATGGTGATGGCGGTCGGGTTGACCGG
Source organism: uncultured Verrucomicrobiota bacterium (assembly GCA_964566575.1). GTDB lineage: Bacteria > Verrucomicrobiota > Verrucomicrobiia > Palsa-1439 > Palsa-1439 > CAZMKD01. The sequence goes on along the minus strand of CAZMKD010000237.1, from coordinate 38,724 downwards.
CATCACGCCGGCAATGTTCCATCTGACAACGCACGCGTTCTTCAAGGCGCTGTTGTTCCTTGGTGCCGGCAGCGTGATTCATGCGCTGCACCACGAACAGGATATCTGGAAGATGGGCGGTCTGTGGAAGAAGACGCCGATCACCTTCGCGACGTTCATGATCGGCACACTGGCGCTGGCCGGCGTGTATCCGTTGAGCGGGTTTTACTCGAAGGACCAAATCCTGTTGCTTGCGCTGGAGCACAACAAGGCGCTGTTTGTGATGGGCGCGTTCACGGCGTTTCTGACGGCATACTACATGGGCCGGGAATGCTTCGTGGTGTTCTTCGGCAAGCCGCGCTGGGGACATGGGGTGGCACAGGCCGCTGTGCATCATCATGAACATTCACAGGCAGGGACGCCTGTGCCACTAGCACACAAAGAAGATGAACCGCACGAATCGCCGCTCGTGATGACGTTGCCGCTGGTGTTCCTCGCTGTGCTGTCGATTGTCGGTGGATGGGGCGATTACGTCCCGCACTTCCTCAAGCCGAATGCGCACGCGGAGCACCATGATGCGTGGAAGGGATTCGCACTGCTGCTCATACCGGCCGCGGGCTTCCTGTTGTCGGCAAAGATTTACCTGATGGCGAATCCGAGCGACGCGCCGGTCAAGGCTGCGTTGGGTCGCGCGTGGACATGGGTCGAGAACAAATACTATTTCGACGAGTTGTACGCACTGATCATCAAGTATGTGCAAGGCACAATCGCGACGCTGTGCGAATTGTTCGACCGCTGGGTGCTGCAACGTCTCGGTATCGGCGGACTTGCCGGCGCGACGAGCGTGGCCGGTAAGACGCTGCGGCTATTGCAGACCGGTAACATCCAGAGCTACGCCTTTCTGTTCGGCTTGGGCGTGACGGTGATCATTTATTATGTGGTGGTGAAATGAAGCTCGCTCTCCCCATCTGTCATTCTGAGCGCAGCGAAGAATCTCCGTCGTTCGGGTGGCTTGCTGGGATTAGACTCGATATTTTCAGCGACGAATTCAATCGAGTACAACACATATCGGAGGACCTTGTATGAAAACTATTGCGGTGAGTCTCGTGATGGCATTCGTAATACTACTGGGTGTGAGGCCGGCAAGTGCATTGGAGTCCTACCAGGGGGCTGCTGAGAAGTGTGACGCCGAAGTGCTGAAAACCAAGGCGCAACTGCTTCAAGACTACGGGGCAGCCTTGGACAAACTTGCTGATGAGTTCCGTCTACAGGGCGACCTAGACAAGACTCTTGCCGTGAAGAAGGAAATCGAGCGATTTGCCTCGGAGAAGTCTTTAGACCTGAAACACGTAGTTGATATACCCGTTAAGCTTCGAGACCTTCAGAACAAGTTTCTGGCAGCGCCTAAGAAATCGGCAGAGGAAATCGCAAGAAGCTACCTCACTCAGCTTGAGGATATGAAGCGAAAGCTGACCATCGATAACAAGCTCGACGACGCCGTCAACGCCCAGAAAGAGATTCAGAAAATCCAGAAGAAGTACGAGGTTGTCAACCCCGCACGCGGCATGGAACTGAGTGCGGAGCAAATGCCGAAGTTTGTGACCATGACTCAGAGCGTTTCGTTTCCGATAATCGTCGAAGGGCAGAGGGTCGGGGTACAGGGCTTGTCGAGAGGCGAGACGTACCGGTTAATGAAAGTGGATGGAACACAACTCACAATCAAGGTTGGAACCTCACCCCTAGTTGTTCCTGTGGAAGTCACAGACTTGGTAGGAAGGATTGAGCGTTTGCAGAAAGGGCTTTCAGAATCGGAAACTGCCGACGATGTTACAGAAACTAAGACGCCGAGACCGGAACAGTCAGGTCGCTCCGGGAGCAGCACCGGTCCCCGTCTAGCGACGATCCTTAGGAACTCAACTTGGACTTGGACAGGGGGGTCACCTGGAGACACTGTCGAGACGATCACTATCGACGACACCCTGCGCGTACAATGCCCACGTCACGGATGGGAAGCGTTTGTCGAATCCGTGGGAGAGCGAGAGGCGATCATAAGGATGGGAAGTCTTGGACGAGCACAACTCGAAAATCCAACTAGAGCTCATCTGCGCTTCAATGAGAACCTTACTGAGTATAAAGGCATCAATTTCGGGGGCGATCCGATAACCGGAAAACTTGTAAGGAGGTCTTCTAGGTGAACGCGGCAATCCTGCTGGGTCGTCTATCGCCGACTACAGTTGCGCAGCGCGTTGATTATCGATCAATCGCCTGAAGAACGAGAATTCATGAGTGAACTGCTGAGAAAATTCCAAGGCATTCTTGGTAAGAATACCCGGCAAGCTGGGCATTTCTGGTGTATCCCTGCGTCTATCTCGAATGCCACTCGTTTGCTCGGCACGGAGGAATTCTCACAAGAGAAGATCCGTGATGCTTGGTATGCGCTCAACAACAAGCAAATCGAAAGCAATGTGAACGAGCAACTGAAAGATGTGGGTTTCGGAATTGTGCAAGCTCTCGAAAATCACTCCACGTTTTCATCGGTTTTTGCGACCGAAGTGTTCACTGAGCAGGGCGACCAAAACCCGTTTGACGTCGCAAAGGCCGAGCAGGCGCTCGACTTCATCAAGAAACACGCAGTGCAAGAGCACCCGGTAGTTGTGTCAACTTGGATGCTCGACTGGCAATCGGGCGCTCTAAGTCCGGCTTGTTGCCACATGTGGCTGCTACTTGGCTATGACGAACAGAGCAATGTCGCATTTGTGCACGACCCGGCGACTGACCAAGTGGTCGCCGTTGGCATCCGGTTGTCTGCGGTGCTTAACTTCAACGGTCAGGTTCGCCAGTTGGACATCGGACTGCGCGGGCGAATAACCCACACAGATTATAGCTGTCTAGCGATTTGGAGAAAGACAGCTGCATGATAGACACGACCAACAGAGATTCTTCGCTGCACTCAGAATGACAAACTAGACAAATGGGAAACTTACTGACCATAGCCGTCCTGCTGCCGCTGGCGTCGGCGTTCTTGGCATTTCTGCTGCCGGCAAAGAAGCCGGGAGCGATTCGGGCGTTGGCGCTTTTCGCAACGGGTGTGTCGTTGGTGTTGACGCTGTATATCTTCTCACGGTTTGACAGGCAGGATGCTGGGTATCAGTTTGTGTTCACGCACGAGTGGGTGAAGTCGCTCGGGATCAATCTGAAGTTAGGCGTGGACGGGATTTCGATGACGTTGCTGTTGCTCGTCGGGATCGTGTCGTTCTGCGGGGCGCTGGTTTCGCACGAAATCCATGAGCGGGAGAAGGAGTACTACATTTTGTTTCTCGCGTTGACGACCGGCATCAGCGGGACGTTTTGCGCGATGGATATGTTTTTCTTTTACTTCTTTTACGAGATGGCGGTGATCCCGATGTATTTGCTCATCGGCATGTACGGGTCGCTGCCCGCCGGTAAGCACGGGCGGACGAAGGAATATGCGACGATGAAGTTGACGCTGTACCTGACGGCGGGCGCAGTGCTGGCGTTGGTCGGGTTGCTGACGATGTACTACGCGGGCGGACGGACGATGGACATGGTGCAGTTGAAGGAGAATCTCCGCGGGTCCGGTCTGAATCAGAAGTGGGTGTTTGCGGCGTTGTTGTTTGGGTTTGGTTTCCTCGCGTCGCTGTTTCCGTTTCACACGTGGTCGCCGCTCGGCTACGCGTCTGCGCCGACGGCCGCCTCGATGATGCATGCCGGCGTGCTGAAGAAACTTGGCGCGTACGGCATCATCCGGTTGGCCTTGCCGCTGTTGCCGGAGGGGGCGCGGCAGTGGGTGGACTTGCTGGCGATTCTGGCGTGCTTCAATATTCTCTACGCCGGTTGGGCGGCGCTGACGCAGAAGGATTGGAAGTTTGTCATCGGCTATAGCTCGGTCAGTCACATGGGGTACGTGCTGCTGGGGATCGCGACGTTGAATGTGATCGGCGTGACCGGCGCGGTGCTGTTGATGTTCGCGCACGGCGTGATGGCGGCGCTGACGTTCTCGTTGATCGGCTTCTTCTATCATCAGACGCACAACCGCAACGTGCCGGACCTGAGCGGGCTGGCACGGAAGATTCCGTTCATCGGCGTATGCATGGTGATGGCCGTGATGGCGTCGAGCGGGTTACCGGGGTTCGCGAATTTTGTCAGCGAAGTCATGGTCTTCATCGGCGCGTGGAAACAAGGCTCGACGCTGTTCCGCATCGCGACGATCTGTGCAATCTGGGGCATCGTGGTCACGGCGACGTATTTGTTGCGGGCGGTGCGGACGAGTTTCTTTGGTCCGTTCGATGAGAAGTGGAACATGCTCAAGGACGCGACGACTCTGAAGCAGAAGTTCCCGTATGCGTTTCTGATCGCGGTGCTGCTGACGGTCGGTTTCTGGCCGCGATTGCTGACGGACATCATCAAGCCGAGTGTGCAACGAATCGTTACTTATTCACCTGTCATTCCGAACGAAGTGAGGAATCTCAACCCTCCCGGCCCGACAGAGATTCCTCGCCCTGCTCGGAATGACAAAGCTGCGCTAGAGGTGCATCGGTGAGCCTCTACGCCACACAGCTTGAATGTTTGCTGGCGTTGCTCGCCATCGGGACGCTGTTGACGGATGCGTTTCGACCGTCGGGCGACAAACGCAAGCTCGGCTACGTGCTGGCCGGGCTGGTGGCGATGGCGTTGGCGGCGAGCTTTCTCATGCCGACGCTGCCGGAGCCGCTGTTTCACGGGATGTACCGGCTCGATGCGTTTGCGTTGTTCTTCAAACGGCTGTTCTTACTGGCGACGGCGTTTGTGTTGTTGATGGGCGCAGAATTCGCGGAACGGTTTGAGACCGGCGTCGCTGAGTTCTACGCGCTGGTGTTGCTCTGTGCGACCGGGATGCTGATCATCGCGTCGGTGAACGACTTCATCTTGCTGTTCGTGGCGCTCGAACTCGTGACGATCACCTTCTACGTACTGACGAGTTTCCTGCGCCGGCAGAGCCAATCGCTGGAAGCCGGCACGAAGTATCTGATTCTTGGCGCGCTCTCCAGTGGCTTCACCGTCTACGGCATTGCCTACATCTTCGGAACCACCGGCACGACCAACTTTGACACGCTTGCAGAAATCCTGCGGACGCAGGCCGGGACGCCGGCGCCACCATTTGTCTTGGGGATGCTGTTGGTATTGACCGGGCTCGGCTTCAAGATCGCGAGCGTGCCATTCCAGCTGTGGGCGCCGGACGTTTACCAGGGCGCGCCAACGCCGGTCACCGCCTTCCTCGCGGTCGGGAGCAAGGCGGCGGGGTTTGCGTTGTTATTGCGCGTGATGATGACCGGATTGCTGCCGGTGCGTGGCGTGTGGATGCCGGTAATCCTTGTGCTGTCGGCGGCGACATTGCTGTACGGCAATCTCGGCGCGATTTCGCAGCACAACATCAAGCGCCTGCTCGGGTATTCCTCGATCGGTCATGCCGGGTACATGCTGATGGGCGTGGCGGCGGTGAATCAACTCGGCGTGCAAGCCGTAATGTTTTACCTCGTGCAGTATGCGTTCACGAACTTGTGCGCGTTTCTTGCGATCATCGCCGTGACCGGGGCGACGAAGAGCGAGGAGATTGCGAGCTTTGCCGGGCTGGGGAAACGGTCGCCGATTCTGGGCGTGGCATTGTTCCTCGCGATGGCGTCGCTGGCCGGCATTCCTCCGCTGAGCGGATTCTTCGGGAAGTTCCAACTCTTCGCCGCCGTGATCGAAGCCGCGCGGACCAATTGGCATTATTATGTGCTAGCCGGCATCGGCGCAGGGGCGGTGGTCGTGTCGCTGTATTACTATTTTAACGTCGGCCGCGCGATCTACATTGAGGAAGCCAAAGACGCGTCGCCGATCCCGGTCAGTCTGCCGATGCGTGCCGGCTTGTATGTGTGTATGCTTGCAATGATTGGGCTGGGGATTTATCAACAGCCGTTGGTCGAGGCAGCCACCATGGCGGCAGGAGTATTTGGACTACGATGAAGACACGAACCGAAAAAGACTCGATGGGTCCGCTGGAAGTCCCGGCGGATGCGTACTACGGCGTGCAGACACAGCGCGCTGTCACGAATTTCCCAATCAGCGGCTGGCCATTGCCGCCGCGATTCATCCATGCGATGGGGCGCATCAAACGCGCTGCGGCGAAAACGAATCTCGACCTCGGCCTCATCGACAAGAAAGTTCACGACGCCATCGTCGCGGCAGCGACGGAAGTGGTGGACGGCAAACTCGACGCGCAGTTCCCGGTCGACATTTTCCAGACCGGCTCCGGCACCTCGACCAACATGAACGCCAACGAGGTGATCTCAAGCCGCGCCAACGAAATCCTCGGCGGTAAGCGCGGCGACAAATCGCCCGTCCATCCCAACGACCACGTCAACCTTTGCCAGTCCTCGAACGATGTCATCCCGACCGCGATCCATATCAGCGTCATCACGGCGATCCGGGAAGAACTCCTGCCGGCGCTCGACCACTTGCGGAATCAACTCGCCAAGAAAGCCGGTGACTTCAACGACATCATCAAGATCGGCCGGACGCACTTGCAGGACGCCACGCCGGTGCGGCTCGGTCAGGAGTTCTCCGGTTATGCCGTGCAAGTCGAGATGGGCTACTGGCGTGCCGAACGCGCGGTCAAATCACTGGAGCGTCTCCCGCTCGGTGGTACCGCCGTCGGCACCGGGCTCAATGCGCATCCGGAATTTGCGCATCGCACCATCGAGAAAATTTCGCAGGAACTGGGCGTGCCGCTCTACGAAGTGCCCAACCACTTCGAAGCCGCCGCCGCCCGGGATGCCTGCGTTGAAGCCAGTGGTCAGCTCAAGACGATTGCTGTCAGCCTCGCAAAAGTCGCCAATGACATCCGGCTGCTCGGGAGCGGGCCGCGTTGTGGCCTCGGCGAGATCAAGTTGCCGGTCGTCCAGCCCGGTAGCTCCATTATGCCGGGCAAAGTGAACCCGGTCGTTGCCGAGAGCATGATTCAGGTTTGTCTATGGGTCATCGGCGCCGACTTGTCGGTTACGCTCGGCGGACTGCAGAGCTTCTTCGAGTTGAACGTCGCGATGCCGTTGATCGGCGCGCAGATGTTGGAGAGCGTCCACCTGCTCGCCGCGAGCGCTCGCAACTTTGCCGACGCCTGCGTGGCCGGGATCGAGGCCGACCGGGAGCATTGCGAGTCGCTGGTCGAGCAGAGCCTCGCGATGTGCACACCGCTCGCGCCGGTCATCGGCTACGACAAAGCGGCCGAGATCGCCAAGACTGCGTACAAAGAAGGTAAGACTGTCCGGCAAGTCGCCCGCGAGAAGTCCGGCCTCAGCGAAAAGCAGCTCGACGAGATCTTCAACCTCCACGCGTTGACCGAGCCCGGGATCCGCGGCAAGGGCGGGGAATAGGGTTGCGCCGAGCGGGGCGCGTCGGTAGTTTCTTACGCGCTATGGTCACGCGCCGACAAATTCGCGAGTACGCCCAAGAGATTGCCCGGCAATTTCGTCCGCGCCGGATCATCTTGTTTGGTTCATACGCTTACGGAAGACCGACTCGCGACTCCGATGTAGATTTGCTGGTGATCATGCCGCTGAAGGGGCGAGGTGTTGAAAAAGCCATCGAGATTAGGCGCAAAGCGGATGCGCCCTTCCCGATGGACTTACTGGTGCGTTCGCCGCAGAAAATTCGTCAGCGGCTGGCCTGGGGCGATTGTTTCATTCAGGAAATTCTGGAGAAGGGGACCGTCCTTTATGAAGCCGCTCACCGCTGAATGGGTGGGGAAGGCGGAGGAGGATTACGCCGCCGCCCGGCATCTGAGCCGGAAACGGAAATCGCCAGTGCCGGGCATCGTCTGCTTTCATTGCCAGCAGTGCGCCGAGAAATACCTCAAAGGGCGATTGGCCGAGGCGGGGATCGCATTTCCGAAGACGCACGATCTAGTGGCGCTGCTGAAACTGTTGCAGCCGGCAGAACCTCTTCTTGCGTCATTGCGTGAAAATGTTGACGGGCTGACTCATTACGCTGTGGATTTTCGCTACCCCGGGGAATCAGCCACAAGTGACGCAGCCCAAGAAGCTCTGGTTAATTGCCGTGTGGCGCGAAAAGTACTTCGGAAAAGTCTCGGCTTGGACGAGCCGCCGGCGGCTCAGATGAAACTGGTGATCAAGGAACGCCGGGCGACTTACCGGGTCCAGCGCCGGCGGCGGTAATCTTGCCGGCAATGTGATAGAGTGGTGACGATGAGCACGGAACCTCCAACGCTAACTGTCCCGCGCATGGGCAGCGAGAAGCTCGTCAAGCTGACCGAGCCGGCCGGGCGCAAGGTTCAGCAATTGATGCAGCGCGATGGCGTCGCCGATGGCGCATTGCGCGTGAAAATCGTCGGCGGTGGTTGTGCCGGGTTGGAGTACAAGATGGATTTCGAGAAGAACCCGGCCACGCCCAAGGACATTCTCATCGAGAGTGCCGGGGTGCGTGTGTTGGTGGACGTGAAGTCGGCGCTGTACGTGAGCGGTTCGCAGATTGATTTCGAAGACAAGATGATCGGGGGCGGGTTCAAGATTCACAATCCGAACGCGACGGCCACCTGCTCGTGTGGGGAAAGTTTTAGCGTGTAGTCGGGGCAAGATTTGCTGCCATACAACAGGCGGCCTCTTCGAGTTTCGCTTTGCTCAGGACAGGGTTTCTCAGTCTGACGGTTCTTCGGTTCGCGCCGGTAATTCCCGGCAGGCGTTGCTCGCGCCGACGAGAAAGATTCCGTAGACAATCAGATAGATCAGCCACAGGTCGATCCCTTCCAACCACATGGCCTTGTAGGCGGTGATGATGATCGCGGCCGGGGCGACGGCGTGCGTGGCGATGTTGAGCAACTGCGGCAACTGCAAGCCGTGCGGCAGGCCGCGTTCCAGCAACGAGGCGACCAGCGAGAATACGTAGGCCTGAATCAGGCACGCGAGCAGACCGGCCAACGTCAGAAACAGCCACGAGAACGGGACGAGCACCCACAGAAACGTTCGCACCATCGCGCGGAAATAGTCGCCGTTGATCGGCCCGTTCGGGAACCCGGCCAGACTCGATTCGTGGCTGCGCAACACCGAGTCCGTACCGTTCGTGAGTTTCACCCAGAACACGAAGCTGTCGGTCGTGAACAGCACGCCTTGCGCGGCATTGGAATCGACGGCGGTCGCGCGGCCGGTGGTGTCGAGCATGAACCGCAGCGTCTCGTTGCCCCAGGCGCAAGGTTGTGACGCGGCGGTGACGACTTTGCCGTCGCGCAGCTCGAAGTCCGGGCGGTTGAGATCAAGGTGGGTGGCAAACTCGTTGATGCCGGTGTGCGCGCGCGGGACGGCGCTGAGCATCAGGATGAACGTCAGCAGTGCGAGCAGTCGCGCGATGAACTTCAGCGAGGTGGTGATCGGAACGTCGCGGATGGCCCGGTAATTCCGAAAATGCGCGCACAACGCGAACAGGGTGCGGAAGAAATTCATCAGGACGGTTAGAGCCGGGCGAGCGAGCGACGGGCTTTCTTGGGCTTGTCGAGTGTGGCTTCGGTGTCCTTTTTCATCTTCTTGAGCTTGCCGGCCAGACTGACGCGCGTGGCGGCATCCATGCGGTCGATGAACAGAATGCCGTTGAGATGATCGAACTCGTGTTGGGCCGCGCGAGCGAGGAGTCCGGTGCATTCGAAGACAAGTTCCTTGTCATCGAGCGTGCGGGCGCGGACGGTGACGCGTTCGGCGCGGCGGACTTGGGCGCTGAGCTCCGGCACGCTGAGGCAACCTTCCGTGCCGATTTGTTCGCCTTGGGGATTGGAGATGACCGGGTTGAGTAACACGAGCGGCATCGGCAATTGCGGCGACATTGTCCACGGCTGTTCGCTGGGCGAAACGTCGATGACCGTGAGCATCACCGGCTTGCCGACCTGTTGCGCGGCGAGGCCCACACCCTCGGCGGCGTACATCGTCTCGACCATGTCGGCGGCCAGATGACGGAGGTCGGCGGTGACGTGCTCGATGCGTTTGCCTCTCGTGCGCAGGGCGGGGTGACCATATTTGACGATTTCCAAAACCACAGCCCGATTGTAACACGAAAGCTTGCCCGGCAAACCCGAATTTGCTATCAACGCTGGCCACAAGGAGGAGGTTGCCGTGCCATTGGAAGCGTACTTGGTGAAGTTCGTACATCTACTCGTCACGCCCTTCGACAATCTGGGAACGGCCTGGCCAATCCTGCCAGTTTACACCACGCTGATCCTCGGGGAACTCTACAAGAAGAAAGTCTCCTTCAGCCATGCGGTTTGCAATGGGTTTGTGATGTTGTGGGTGGGGCTGAGCTGGATGCGGCACTTGCTCAAAGCGAGCAAGCTCTCCTACATTTTCTCCTCGAAGGCATTGGCGTGGGTCGTGGCCGGCAGCGCGATCGGGATTGGCGTGTTCGCGATCGTGCTCGGTCTACGCAAAAAGGACAAAGCCATGTGCGAAGTCCTCGGCCACACCCGATTCTCCTGCTACTTCCTCATCACGTTCTACGCCATGCAGGCCGGGCTCGTTCCCTGGAACTGGCCGAACATGGCCGCGATCCTGATCTTCGCCATCCCGTGTTGGTTCTTGATTTACCTGATGGGCCGGTTGGTATCGAAATGGGTGGGCTGACGGATGCAACTCCCCTATACGAAAAATTGTTTCGTCTGCGGGGCGCACAACAGCCACGGCCTCCATCTGCGTTTCCGCCGGGACGGTGATGAGGTCCGGGCGGACTTCACGCCGTCATCCCATCATGCCGGCTTTCGCGAGATCATCCACGGCGGGATCATCTCGACGGCGCTCGACGAAGCAATGTTCTGGGCCGCGGCGACGACAACAAAGCGCTTCTGTCTCGCGGCGGAACTCACGGTGCGTTTTCTCCGAAAGGTTACCGTGGGCGAAAAGTATCTTATCGTCGCGAAGTTCGAGGCCGATCGGGGGCGGGTCTGGGAGTCGAGTGCGGAGTTGCGCGACGTTGACGGCAAGGTGTGCGCCCGGGCGACGTGCAAACAGATTCCGATGGACGTGGCCGCGATGAAACACGCGGCGGTCGATTTCCTACCGGACCCTGCCACGACGGAAACGTCGTCGCTCTTCCCGGATTTGGCCGGCTGAGATACACTGCCGGCGTGAACGCAGCCGACCAGGCCACGCTGTTGAAATGGGCGCGCTCCGCGATCGAACAGGCTGTCCGCGGGAAACAACCGATGACAGTGCCGGCGGGCGAGTTGACTCCCGGACTGTGTTCACCTCACGCGACATTTGTCACGTTGAAGAAGCACGGCGAACTGCGCGGCTGCATCGGCAAAATGGATTTCGACCGGCCGCTCTGGGAAAACGTCGTCCATGCGGCCGTCCTGTCGGCGCTGGAAGACCCGCGCTTCGAGCGGGTGCGACCGGAGGAATTGCCGGAGTTGCGACTGGAGATTTCCGTGCTCGAGCCGCCGGTCGAGTTGGTGCGCGCGGAGGATTTCGACGCGCAACGGCACGGCATTATTATCGAGAAAGGGGTTCGGCACGCCCTGTTGTTGCCGAAGGTGGCGCAGGAGCAGGGGTGGGACGAACGCAAGACGCTGGAGACGGTGTGCTGGAAAGCTGGACTGCCGCCCGATGCGTGGCGCGAGCCCGACGCCCGGCTGCAGGTGTTTACCGCAGTCGATTTTGCGGAGTGACCATGGCGGCAAACCGTTGGGCATCCGTGGCCATCGCCACGTTGTTGAACAAACAATAGGTCGGGCGTTTCGTACCGCAGAATCCCCGGAGCCGGGTCAACTCTTCCCGGCTGAAATGGTGATTGGAGCCGGTCAGTCCGTGCAACCGGAAATACTGCACTTTGCCGCGATCCGCCGGCAGGGTGCGGTATGGGTCAACGACGTGAATGAGATCCAAGTCCCGGCAAAGTTCGGCAACGAGGTTCATGTCCCAATCGCCCCGCGGCTCCCAGCCCATGAGAAACCGGCCACGCTTGGCCCGTTCGAAGAACTGTCGCATTCGCGCCACGTTATCCTTCGTGGCCCGGAAACTGGCCGGACACTGAAACAAGACCAGAAACGCCCCCAACTCCCGCGCCACAGAAAATGTCTCGTCCCACGCCCAGCGCACGGTGGGATTGAAGCCGAAGTACCCGCAGTGTTCTCGGTCGCGCGCGTCGATCCGCGTCCGTTTGTACGTCGGACTGGTGGACGGGTGCGTGATGACCTGCCAGGCCTTCAGCGCAAACTCGAACCCCGGCGGTGCGCTCGCCCGCCAGCGAGCCGCTGTCTCAACTTTGGGAAGTTGGTAGAAGCTGGAGTCAATCTCGACAACGGGAAATGTCCGGTAATACTTTGGCTGCGCCATTGCGAATCCGCAGCACCCGGCGACGATTGGAGTTGGCTTGCGTTGCAAAGCGCGACGACTCTAACAGGGAGCTTCCGGCTTGCAAAGTGCTCTTTCGGGCGGCATCATGTCGATAACAACCACGATGACTAAGCTCGAACCAACCGACTCTCTGACACGCGAACTGGCGATCTCGCCCCGCGACATCATTTTTGAATGCCCCGCCTGCCGGAAAAGTCTCGTGGTGGACGTTGTCGCGGAAGGCATGATCGTCCAATGTCCGCAGTGCCGAATTGACGTCATCGTCCCGCCGAAACCGACATCGGCGCTGGCGCCACCGCCGCCGAGTCAAGCATCGTCCAAGACTGGCGCGGTCGAGGAGAAGAAGCCCGTGCCAGCCGGTGAGGATCTGCGCAGCCGGTTGGTGATCATCACCGACAAGTTGAAGGAACTACAAACGCAGCGCACTGAGATCAATAACCGGCTCGCCGCCCGCATCAATGACGTCAATCGCGATCTCGTGATGATGGCTCGATTGGAGACCTCGCAACAGCAGGTGACCGCGGAGTTGAATCAACTCGTCGCCCAGATCGGAACGCAGGCCGCGAGCGGTTCGGCGAACGCGACGGCCGGCGGTCGCTCGCGCGTCAACTTACGCTCGTAACCGCCGCGAGAGGAGCGGTTGGCGCCGCGGGACCAGCCACCAGCGATTTCAGCAGAATCTTCGAGTTTCGCCCACTCTGCTCGTACTTCTCGCGCCGCGTCACCGGCAAGTCATCCGCTCGGCCTTCCGCATAGCCGAGCTTATGTTGGAAGAAGGTGAACGCCTGCGTCGAGAGGCAGAAAATCGTTTCCATCCCCAGTTCGCGCGCGACTTGCTCGGCGCGGGCCGCGAGTTTTGTGCCGATGCCGCGGTGCTCGTGCGCGGGGTTGATTTGCAAACAGGCCAGCTCGGCTTTCTTTTCGGCTGGGAAGGGGATGATGGCGACGACGCCAACGATGTTGTTGTCGATCTCGAAGACGAAATACTCGCTGAGGTGCTTCTCGATGCTGGCGCGCGAGCGTTTCGTGAGTTGCTCGCCTTCGATCGCCGGTTTGATTAAGGAAAAGATATGCCGGATATCCTTGCGCTGTGCGGGCCGGATGCCTTGGTATTCGTTCGCGTAAATCAACGTGCCGATTCCCTCGTTTGAGAACACTTCGGCGAGCAACCCTTCGTCCACCTGCCCGTTGATGACGTGCACGCGCGGCACGCCGCCCTGGCCGGCCCGGAGCGCGTGCTGCGCTTTCGAAATAATTTCGGGCGCAAACTTGTCGGTGGAGGTCTTCAACGCGGTCTCCAATTCCACGACCGACATTTGCGATATGAGCTTGCCGTCGATTTCCAGTCCATTGCGTGTGGTGATCAGCATCAATTTCACGGCGCCGAGCGCACGCGCCACTTCGACCGCGACGGAATCCGAATTCAGGCGGTACGTTCGCCCGGCCCCGTCGAATCCGAGCGGCGGAATGACCGGAATGATACCCTTGTCGAGCAACGTGCGCAGCATTTCCACGTCCACTTGATGGACTTTGCCGGTCTGCTGATGATCGATGCCCTTGATGATGCCGAGGGGCACAGCCTCGATGCAATTGGTCTGGCCGCCGCGGAGGTTGTTCAACGAAAGTCCCTCGAGAATCTCGTGCGTGACTTGCGTAGCGCCCATGATGCCGAGGCGCAACGTCGCGGCGTCGGTGATGCCGGTGCCGTCCCAGTTGGTGGCGGCGATGTTGAGCTGCTGCGAGAGTTGCCGGATCTGCTGGCCGGCGCCGTGGACGACTACGATCTGGATGTTCAGGCTGCGCAGCACGGCGATGTCGAGCAGTAGGTTGCCGAAGTTGTCATCGGCCACGACCGCGCCATCGATCGCGATGATAAACACCTTGTCGCGAAACTGCGGAATGTAATGCAGGATACCGCGTAGGTCAGTCGGTTTCATGTTCCAGTTGGAACTTATACGGCACGAGGCGTGCCGGATTCAACCCCGAACGTTTTCGGAGTTGACTGGGAAATTGTTGCTAAGAACCGGAAACAGAATTCACGGGGGTTGGATCGTTGTTTTTTAAACTTTTTCAAAGCGCGGTGTCGTTCTCGGCCGCATTCCGTAAAAGCTCAGCGACAGGGCGTAAGTCCTGTTCGCTGAAGCGCATTGCCGTTGCGGGTTCATTACGTTCGAAGTTGTATCAGCTCGCACTTAACCAGCCTCGGGTTATGCGATGAATTGTTCACAAATTGAAGTGTGCCACGAACCGTAATCGTGTCGCCGGGATGAAGGTCGAGCAGGCTCTCTTTGTAACTGGCCGGAAAGGTTGCAGCGAAAAAAATATCGCTCGACGGGGAAGGCTTCGTATGTGGGGAATGCCATACCAAAACAATTTCTTCATCGGCCCGCGACCCCTGGCTCGACACGCTGTCCACCTAAGCATCCCACTCAACTATCTTACCTTCATATCTCCGCCGAAATTCTTCCTTCTGAAGCTCAGTGCGTGACGAATCGGATGACGCTTGAAGCACCTCATCGAGCGTTATTGGCGAGAATTGCGACTGCGACGGAGAGGATGTTGAAGAATGCGCTAACGCCTTTGAGCCGAGTGCCGCAGGCGTTCGTGATTCGGGACGTGTGGATGTGAGAAGAAACCTAAACAACGAGAGGAGAAGCAAC
This sequence comes from uncultured Verrucomicrobiota bacterium, assembly GCA_964566575.1. Lineage (GTDB taxonomy): Bacteria > Verrucomicrobiota > Verrucomicrobiia > Palsa-1439 > Palsa-1439 > CAZMKD01. The sequence continues at coordinate 23,699 of CAZMKD010000237.1, read as the reverse complement.
AATATGGCGACTCCTATTCCCGAAAAAATCCACTCCTTGTTACGTTGAATGTATCTTATCATCGCGTAGATAGAACGCCCAACGTAAAGGTCAGCGACGGGAGCCAGCCGCCGATGACGTTGTATTCGTCTCTGAGCGAATCGGCTGGCTCCCGTTCGCTGCACCGTCTGGTTCGAGGATTCTGTCGTCCTTCGATCGCGAACTCCATGAAATCACCGGAAACGTTGACTTGTATGCAACGAACACAGCGACCAAGGGGACGATGACCTTGATGCCAGAAAGCCAATAGTGGCCGAGCCACCAGAGAAGACCAATAACAGCAGTGACGAAAAGCAGACCGAGAAAAAGATTCAAAAACACTATGCGGAGGGCAAAGTGTGGCGAGCCCCCCTCAGTATCTTGCACAGAGCTCGAAATCCACCAAAGTGTCGCGCACCGAATCGCAACGGCCAGCAGAAGGAAACCGCCAAACATTATCCAAGGCGTTGGGGCGAGCACGCCAATGGTAACGTAAGCAACGACGATAACCGCGTTCAGCACCAATGCTGTTCTCCGGCTTACTATCCCAGGCATGGAACCCGTCATGGTATTTTCCTCGAACATTAGTAATGGGACAAAGTCAGCGGCAAAAGACAAATGTGCATTTAACGTTCTCCACGGCGACAGATTAGGACGAAGGGCAAAGCGCGTCAACCTGATTGCCAGCCAGCGTTTCATGCGGAACGGTCGCGTGCGGCGTCTGCTCCTTCCCGGTAGGGACGGACCCGCCGGGCCATCCGTCCGTTTCCAGACCAAACGGTGCGCCCGGCGGTCGCGCTCTACCAACATTTGCCGCGAATACTACATCGCGCCGTCTCGTCGGACTCGGCTCACGGCACGGCGAACGTCAGCACCAATGTAGCCGGGCAGTTTTTTTGCAGGCTTACCGGTGGACTTTTCCGGTAAGGCTTGATTGCGTTTCGGCGCACATCTACAGTGGCGTCGGCGCGCGCATGAAACATTCTGACTTCGTTCACCTACATTTGCATACCGAGTACAGCCTGCTCGATGGCGCGTGCCGGATTTCGGACGCGGTGGACAAGGCGCACGCCTCGAAGATGCCGGCCATCGCGATGACCGATCACGGCAACATGTTCGGAGCGGTTGAGTTCTACAAGACGGCGTCGGAGGCGGGGTTGAAGCCGATCATCGGTTGCGAATCGTACATCGCGCCGGGGTCGCGGCTCGAAAAGAAATCCAGCAGCGCGCGCGATGCGGCGTTTCATCTGATCTTGTTGGCGAAGGACGAGACCGGGTACAAGAATCTGGTCAAGCTCATCAGTTCGGCGCATCTCGAGGGGTTTTACTACAAACCGCGCATTGACAAGGAAATTCTCGCGCAACACTCGAAAGGGCTGATTGGCTTTACATCGTGTCTGAAGGGGGAAGTGCCGAACCGAATCAAGGACGATCGACTCAACGAAGCGAAAGCCGCGCTTGACGAATACCGTCACATCTTCGAGCCCGGCGACTTTTACGTCGAGCTGCAGAACCACGGCATACCAGAACAGCAGAAGGTCAATCGGGTGCTCATGGATTGGGCGAAGGAATTTAACCTGCCGCTGGTGGCGACCAACGACGTGCACTATGTCGAGCGGGAACACTGGGAGGCGCACGATTGCCTCATCTGCCTGCAAACGCAGTCGCTCGTGGCCGACGAGAAACGGATGCGGTACGTGGCTGAACAGTTCTACCTGCGGACGCCGGAGGAGATGCACGAGTTGTTCGCGGAGGTGCCGGAGGCGGTGACGAATACGCTCGCCGTTGCCGAGAAGTGTAATCTCCGGCTCGAATTCGGCAAGCTGCGCTTCCCGGTCTATCATCCGCCCGACGGCTTGAGCCGGGAGAAGTACCTCCATCAATTGGTCGAAGACGGACTGCGCCGGCGGTATGGCATCGTATGGAAACAACCGAAAGACGCTCGCGAAAAATCAATCGTGGAGCGCGTTGAGTTCGAGCTGAAGGTCATCGAGAAGACCGGGTTCGCCAGCTACTTCCTCATCGTTTGGGACTTCGTGGACTTCGCCAAGAACCACGGCATCCCGGTCGGCCCGGGCCGCGGCAGCGCGGCCGGCAGCGTCGTGGCGTACTTGCTGCGCATCACCGACATCGATCCGCTCCGGTACAATTTGCTGTTCGAGCGCTTCCTGAATCCCGAGCGCATTTCACCGCCGGACATCGACATGGATTTCTGCTACAACCGGCGGCCCGAAGTCATCGACTACGTCCGCAAGAAATACGGCGACGATCACGTGGCACAAATTATCACGTTCGGCACACTTGGCGCGAAGATGGTCGTGCGCGACGTCGGCCGCGTGCTCGGTCTCAGTTACGGCGAGTGTGACCGGATCGCCAAGATGATCCCGCCGGACCTCGGGATGACGTTGGACAAGGCCCTGGAGATGAACCCGGAGTTGAAGGCGGCGTACAAGAACGAGGACATCGTCCGCCGCATCATCGACAACGGCAAGACGCTCGAAGGCCTCGCCCGCAACGCCTCGACCCATGCCGACGGCGTGGTCATCGGCGCGGAGCCGCTCACCAATATCGTGCCGCTCACCACCGGCACAAATTCGAACGAAATCGTCACGCAGTACTCGATGAATCCGCTCGGCGACCTCGGGTTGTTGAAGATGGACTTCCTGGGACTGAAAACGCTCACGGTCATCAAGGACGCGCTCGACCTCGTCGAGCAGACCACCGGCCAGCGCCTCGACATGGATAAGATCCCGATGACCGATGCGAAGACGTTCGACATGCTGGCGAAGGCGAATACGGCCGGCGTGTTCCAGCTTGAGTCGAGTGGTATGCGCGACCTGTGCCGGCGCATCGGGGTGGATTCGGTGGACGTGATCATCGCGCTGATCGCGTTGTTTCGCCCCGGGCCGATGAACATGCTCGACGACTACGTCAACCGCAAACACGGGAAGATCAAAGTCGAGTACGACCATCCGCTGCTTGAACCGATTCTGAAAGAGACGTTCGGTGTGTTCGTCTATCAGGAGCAGGTGATGCAGAGCACCAGCGTGCTGGCTGGTTACACACTCGGCGGCGCCGATGTGTTGCGCCGTGCGATGGGCAAGAAGAAGCCCGAGGAAATGGAGAAGCAACGCGAGATCTTCATCAAAGGGTGCCACGACAAGAACAAGATCCCCCGCGCCAAAGCGGAAAAGATTTTCGGTACCCTCGCGAAGTTCGCCGGGTACGGTTTTAACAAATCGCACAGCGCCGCCTACGGCGTCGTCTCCTACCAGACCGCATGGCTCAAGGCAAACTACCCAGTTGAGTTCATGGCCGCGTCGTTGTCCAACGAGCTGGCGAATACCGAGAAAATCCAGTTCTTTATCAACGAGTGCAAACGCATGGGCATCGAAGTGCTCGCGCCCGACATCAACGAGAGCGGCGTGCGCTTCACGGTCGACAAGGGCCGGATCCGCTTCGGCCTCGCCGCGATCAAAAACGTCGGCGAGATCGCCGTCCAAAACATTATCGCCGTCCGCGAGGCGGCCGGTAAATTCCAATCATTCGCCGATTTCTGCGACCGGGTCGACGGGCGCGTCGTCAACCGCAAGGTGTTTGAATGTCTCGTCAAGTGCGGCGCGTTCGATTCGCTCGACCCGGCACGAGCGCAAGTCTTTGCTGAGATTGACTACCAGTTGAATCGCGCGGCGGCCGTGCAGCGCGACCGGGAACGCGGGCAAGCTGCATTGTTCGATGTCGCGCCGGTCAACGCCCGCAAGCAAGCGACTGGCAAGATGCCGGAGGTGGAGTGGTCACAGAGCGAGATGCTGGCATTTGAGAAAGAGTTGCTCGGCTTCTACGTCACCGGCCATCCGCTGAGTGAGTACGCCGAGATTCTACGCCGGTATGAGCTGGCGTCGAGCACGCAGCTCGCGTCGTTGCAGGACGGGCAAATGACGCGAATCGGCGGCATCATCAGCAAGCTGCAGCCGAAGACGACCAAGCAGGGCAAACCGATGGCCATCCTTACGGTCGAGGACCTCGACGGTTCAGTCGAAGTGTTGGTCTTTCCGGAAGCCTACGCGAAGTGCGTGATGCACTTGAAAGCGGACGCCGCGATTTTCGTGTGCGGCTCTGTGAACTTGCGCGAGGACAAACCCAAGATTTACGCTGACCGGATCATCCCGCTGACAGACGTGCCGAAGAATTTCACGAAGGCGATGCACATCCGTCTCTCGGCCGCGAGCACGAGCGAGGAGGTGCTCGGGCGCGTGCACGACGTGCTGCGCAGCGCCAAGGGCAGTGTGCCGGTAATGTTCTGCTTCATCTACCCCGACGGCAAACTCGTGTTCCTCGAAGCCAACGACTATTTCGCCGTCGCCCCGACCGAGAAACTCGTGCAAGAGTTGGAAGCCATCCTCGGTGAAGACTCCGTGTGGCTAAAGGTGGACACGGAGAAAATGGCGGCGAAGAATGGCACACGCCGCGAGCGATGGGCTGCTACCGCGGAATGACGAGCTTCTGACCGACTTTGATGTCGTCGCCGGTCAGGTTGTTGGCTTTCTTCAGGTCGGCGACTGTGACTCCGGCGGCCTTTGCGATGGTCGTCAGCGTTTCGCCTTTCTGAACGATGTGCTCCTTTGTTCCGGTCGTCGGCAACTCTGTCTTGCTCGATTTGGATGAACCGATCGAAGCCAGTTCTTTGGCGAGTTGATCAATGATTGCTTGTTTGTCTTTTTGCCGGGCAGCATCGACGGCGACGATGCGATCTTCGAGCGCTTTCAGATCGCTCGACGCGACCCCGCCGGCGGCGCGGCGCAGTTCCTGCAACTCGGTCTGTATCCGCTCCAGGTCTTTCTGCGTCTGCTGCTGGCGGAATTGCAGGTCCTCAATCTGCGCATTGAGGCGGCTGACCTTTTCGTCGAGGATGCCGAGTTGGTGAGGATCAGGCTGCTGGGCGGTGGCCGACGGTGCCAACGCGCAAAAAAGTGCAACACCCGAGGCGAGAAGCAGTTGTTTCATGCGGCGAGTCTAGGGAAACCGGCAGGGTGTTGCAAGTCCGAGAGAATCTCGGTTTTGGCATGGAAGCCGCTAATTTAGACTAGGAAGTACATATGATTGCCGTCCAAACACCGACTGCGGCACCAATCACTTACATGCCCAAAGACGATGTCTTCGGGACGGACTCGACACTATTGGTCGAGACCGGCGACGCCTTCATGCCGGCCTTTTCGCAGACATTGGAAGCGCTCGGCCTTTCTCCGATCCTGCTCGGCGACCTCGCGCTGAAGGCGATGGCGCTCGAGCCGGCCGCCACGAGCGCAGAAATCGCGTCGCGTTTGCATCTGGGCCTGATGGTGACCGACACACTCCTGCAACGGCTCAATCGCGACCGGCTCATCGAAATCAAAGGAGTTGTCGGCACCCACAACCACCGGTACGCAATGCTTGAGCGGGGCTGGACGGAGGTTGCCCGAGTGATGGCGGTCAGCAGCTACTGCGGGCCGGCGCCCGTCGCGCTTAATGAATACACGCAGCGTCTCACGGCACAGATTCGCGGGCGCATGCCGACCACACGCTCGGCTCTGGAGTTCGCGATGAACGAGCTGGTGCTCACCGATGGGGCCAAACAAACTCTTGGTCTCGTGGCCAGTTCGGGGCGTAGCCTGTTTCTCAGTGGACCATCCGGCAACGGCAAGACCGCGATGGCGCGGGCGCTAGTCGATGGCATCCAAGGCGACCTGTGGATTCCGCACGCCATCGAAGTGGACGGACAAGTCATCCGGCTGTTCGACCCCCACACGCACCGGCCGGTGAAAGTCGCGGCCAGTGACTACGACAAGCGCTGGATCAAGATCAAACCACCGTTGGTCGTCGTGGGCGGCGAACTCACGATCGATAGTATGGAACTGACGGGCAATGCCTCGCAACGATTTTACGAAGCGCCGTTCCAGCTCAAGTCCAACGGCGGCGTGTTGGTCGTCGACGACCTCGGCCGGCAGCGGTGCTCCGCGGCGGAGTTGCTCAACCGGTGGATCATCCCGTTGGAGAGCCGCATCGATTACCTCACCCTCGGCACCGGCAAGAAAGTCCAAGTGCCATTCGAGCAGGTCATCGTCTTTGCCACTAACCTCACTGTGTCCGACCTCGCCGATGAAGCCTTTCTGCGGCGCATGGGCTACCGGCTCTACGTCATGCCGCCCGGTCCCCAAACCTACGCGCAAATCTTCGCCACTTACGCGCGCAAACGCGGCCTCGCGATCGAGCCGGGACTGCTCGCGCACCTCGAACTACGATACGGCAAGGAAAACCGAGAACCGAAAGCCTGCGAACCACGCGACCTCATCGACCGGGCCATCGAAGTCTGCAAGTACAACCGCGAAACCATTCGGCTCTCAAAAGAGGTCATCGACCTCGCCTGGGATGGTTACTTTGGCGCGACTGTTAGCGGCTAGGTTGACTTACCGGCCGCAAACTGCTAGTCTTCGTCTCGCAATGAACGACCGTCGTCAACACTGCAACACGCAAGCGTGGTTCTGGTTTTTCTACTTTAGCCGCGCGCTGCGGGCGCTGTGTTGACGCCAACGACGCACATGTCAACCGTCCCGCAGCGATGCGGGGCGGTTTTTTTGTTGAAGGAGCGAACGCCATGATCATCGTCCTGAAAATCGGCAGCCCGGAACCGGAAATCCAGCAAGTGTGCGAGGCCGTCAAGAAGTTTGGCTACGAGCCAAAGCTCATCCGGGGCGTCGAGCGGACTGTCATCGCATGCGTGGGCGATGAACGCAACCATCACACCCTCGAATCGCTCATCGTCCTGCCGCAGGTGGAGACCGTCACGCCCGTTCAAAAGAAGTATAAACTCGTGAGCCGGCAATACCAACAGCACGACACCGTTTTCGACGTGGCTGGCTGCAAGATCGGCGGGAGCGCCTTTCATGTCGTGGCCGGGCCGTGCTCCGTCGAAAACCGCGAGCAAACCTTGGCGACCGCGAAAGCGGTGAAGGCGAGCGGCGCAACGCTCTTTCGTGGCGGCGCATTCAAGCCGCGCACTTCACCGTACGACTTTCAGGGCTTGGGCCGCGCTGGCCTCGAACTGCTCCGCGAGGCGCGCGCAGCCACGGGATTGCCGATCGTCACCGAGGTCATGTCGCCCCAGGATGTCGAGATGGTTGCCGAGGTTGCCGACGTTTTGCAGATCGGCGCGCGCAACGCGCAAAACGTCCCGCTCCTCGCCGTCGCCGCTGCGTCCGGTAAGCCGATTCTGCTGAAACGAGGCGTGTCCGGCCTCGTGGACGAATGGTTGCTCGCCGCCGAATACATCTGCGTCCACGGCAACAACCAGGTCATCCTCTGCGAACGCGGCATCCGTACCTTCGAACACGCCTGCCGGAATACGCTCGACCTGAGTGCGGTCGCCGTGGCGAAAAAGGAAACTCATTTGCCGGTGTTTGTCGATCCCAGTCACGCCGCCGGTCGGGCTGATATGATTATTCCGCTCGCTCGCGCTGCCGTCGCTGTTGGTGCGGACGGCTTGCTCATCGAAGTTCACCCGGATCCAGCCACGGCGTTGAGTGACGGTGGCCAGCAGCTCAAGCCGATGCAGTTTGCACAATTGATGAACGAACTGCGCCCGCTAGTGGAAGTGATGGGCAGACAGCTCGGCGGAACGTGACGATTTTAGCGTCAGTCGAACGCGGCGGACGGGCGCGGATAGGCGAGAGATGGAAGGGAGGAGGCCACGGTAAAGACTTTCTGTTATCGGCTTCTTGGATTGAGACCCAAAGTTCCGAATGCCAACGCAGCAAGTATCGTGAAACTTACGATGGTGGTCGCGATCCCCAGCTTTAACACTGCGGGTGAGAAGTGCACCACGACCTGTCCCCGGCTGGCTTCAGGGATGACAATCCCCTGAAATGCGCCAAAGACTTCTACCAGCGTCAGATGCTCGTCTGTCGTCACCCAACCGGGGTAGAATGCCTGTGAGACGAAGATGATGCCCGGCCGGCTCACGTTGTAGGTGATCGAATAGCTCTCCGGTGTAGTGCTCTCAAACTGAACTACGTCATTCGTGCCAGTCGCTTGGTCTTGCTCGCCCCAACGCGACGCGCCAACAGCGGGCAACTCGCATACGGCTGCTTCGCTGCGCCAATCAATCTCGCCGCACTCCAACGCACCCAGCAAAGCAGTGTTGGACTCGTAGCGCCGAATCCGCGCGAAAAACTTCGCACGCGGGAGCAAGTTTGTGCGTGTGCCAGACCAATGTACGCCGTCCTCGTCTCTTTCCATCGTGACCATATAGGTGATGTTCTGAATGGCAATCTTGGCTTCCTCGTTGGTGATTCCTTGAAATCTTGCAACGTTGTCCAAATACAAGCTGGTGTAGCCTTCCGGGACTTCCAAAAAGTCATGGAAATAGGCCAGGTTCCGATGCGTGATCGATTCCTCGCGGACTCGGCCCCTGATGATCTGACCGAAGCGGAATGGGCCACGTTGATCGCGATAGTCCTCCAAGAGCGGAAGTAAGCGGTTATCGGTTTCTGGATAATACACGTCGGGATTCATGTGCCCGCGATGGAAACCTCCATACGCGTGGTGAAAATCGGCGACCAAGATTACCAGTAGGCTGCCTAAACACACGGTTTGGATTCGCGGGCTTTGAGCGCGAACTGTGCCGACGACGGCCAGCGCGCAGATCACGCCCACCACCAGAACGAAATGCGTTTCGTGCCGTGACCAGTTCAGTCTGTCAAGATTACGCAGTCCCGCCGCAAGATGCTCCCCGCTGACGGACAACGCCACGGCGAGACATGCACAACCCACTGCTGGAAGGAACACCGGCCAGTATTGTAACGGTTTCGTGCGGCGCCTCAGAAGATCTACGGAGTAAGCGCTAAGAGTCGCAGCGGCAAAAGTGGCGACACAGGACATTTTGGCGGGCCCACGGAATAGGGATGCGCCCGGAAGGATGTGGTACAAGACTTGGTACAAACCACCATATCTTCCCAACATGAACCATGTCGCTGCAAGCCAGGTTGCCAGGAAGAATCCCGCCGTCAGTTTATCTTCGATGCCCCGCCAGTTGAAGAGCATCAGGAGAAGTGCTAGCCAGAAAATTTGCCCGGCGTAGCCACCGAGTTCCCAGTATTGCCAAAAACCACGGTTGGCGGTTTCGGTAGTGTTTAGCATGACAGTCAAACTGTCTGGATCAAAACCCCAGAACGGGACAGGTGAGCCTGAGGATTGCACCTTTCCGAAGAAATTGGGTACAAACAACGTCAGAAGTTGGTGATATGGCAACGACGTGTCAGCCACGGCCTCAAATGACTGGCGCGGTCGTCCTGACCGCCACCAGTTCTCCGCTCCCGGCAGCACCATGACTGCGCTCAGACCAAAGACGAGCACAAATGTGCCAGCCAATTTTGGGGCGTCCCGTCTCGCAACTTGCCGTATCGTTGCCCACCGTCGAGAACCAGTCGTTCGGCGCCCGGAATAGCAGCGACACAACCAATACGCGATGACCAGATACCAGCAGTAGACGGTTGTCTGCGGATGTCCCCCCAGCAACGACATGAGCATGGCGACAACGAGACCCGGCCAATCCCAACGACTCGCGCCGGAAGTGAGGCGGTGGACGCAACGGAGTTGGAGTGGAAGCCATATGAACACTTGGATCATGACAAAGTTCACGATTCGCAGTGAGGCAAAACCTGAGAGACAGAGGACGAGAGCACCACTCAACGCCGCAATCGGACTGAGCTTGATCTGCTTCAGCAACGCATACATGAAAAGGCCGCCGAGCAGGTAATGCAGAACGATGTATCTCTGATAAACCAGAAATGGCAATCGTCCATTCTGTACAAAGGGAATTAAGAGCCATTGCGGTGGATAGAACACGGCCATCTGTGGGTCGGAATAGAACGGCTGCCCATTGTGGACGCCCGGGAACCACAGGGGGAACCGACCCGCCTGGATCGATTTGGCGAAATAATTCACCCCGGGATAGAATTCGGTCAACGTGTCATTCCACATGAAATATCGTCCGAGTAGGAAGCCCCAATAGAAAAGGGTGAGAACAATCGCCAACACAGCGACGGCAGCCGCATCAGGAGCGAATCGCTTCAGGCGTGTCGTACTGTGGTTATGGACCGCGCTGCTCATCGGCGGAAATAATGCACCGCTCACACACGCGCCACACGCCACAGCAGCCAGACACCGAGTATTTCGAAGATCAGGTTCGGTGTCCAGAGGATCGCTTCCGGGAAGAGGTAGGGCCGGTTGCGCAGCGTGTTCGACACGACCAGCACCAAGTACCAGATCAACGCCAGGCCGAGGCTCAGGGCGATCCCGATCGAAGTCTCGCGCCGGCTGGTCTTGATGCCGAGCGGAATTCCAATCAGCGTGAATGCCACGCACGCCACAGCGGCGGCAACGCGTTGATGCGCTTCCATCAACGCGGCGGCCGGATAGATGTCATTGTCGCGCAATCGCCGGATCTCATCGCGTAGTTCACCGAACGGTAGGTCCTGCAAGCCGCGGGAGACCCGCGCCTGACGAAACGCCGCGCCGACGTCGAGTTCGATGGGATACCGGTCGGCCGTCGTGCCGGGCCGGATCTTGCGAACGTTGGTTGGATCTTTCGGGTCGCGTAGATCGCCCGTGACCTTGTACAGATCAAGCGTCAGCTTGCGCGTCACTGGGTCACCCTTCACGAGGCCTTTCTCGGCATACAGGCGCGTGGTGACGTTTCCTCTGTCGTCCATCGCCATGATGCGGACGTCCTCGATGATGTTCGCTTTTTTCTGTCCGATGTAAATCTCGTAGCCGGGAAAGTCACGGATCCGGACGCCTTCTTCGAGCAACGCCATCGGATTTTCTGTGGCCAACCGCAGGAACAGCGTACGAAACTGAAACCGGCACTGCGGCGCGAGGGTCGTGTTGATGTAGAAGCACAACGCCATCATCAACAACGCCAACAGAATCACCGGCGACGCCACACGTCCCAATCCCACGCCACTGGCGCGAATCGCCGTGATCTCGTTGTCCGCACTCATCCGCCCAAACACCAGCAGTGACGCCGCCAGCATTGCCATCGGCAACGAGAAACTCATCACGTACGGCATCAGCAACAGGATAAACCATCCCACAATGTCCAGCCCGACCTGCCGGTTCACCAGCATCTCGCTGAGCTGCTTCAACATCCGCGCCAGCATCAGCACGAACGTGAACACGCTCACCGTGAAGAACAAAGTGACGAGCGTCTGCCGTATGATATACTTCGGCAAGATTTTCATCGGACGCCGCAACATTTATCAGGTATGCCCCAGCCACGCAAACTCTACCTCGGCGCGTTTCAGCCGCACCTCGAAGCCGCACTCGCGGACGAGATAACTGCCTACAAGAAAACGCGCGGCCCGCTTGCACCACTGACTGTCGTCGTCCCCACGCGACTGCTCGGCTTGCATCTCCAACGCACGCTCGTGCCGCACGCCAATCTCCGTTTCACGACCCTCGACGATCTGCTCCAGATGCCGGCTGCACCGCGTTTCGGCCTTGAACTGCTCTGTCGGCGACTCGCAAAATCCTGCGAAGATTACTTCGCTCCGGTCAACGACACCCCCGGCTTCGCCACCGCGCTGCTCGAAACTTTCAAAGACCTCGAACAAGCCGGCATCAGCCGATTCACCGGCAAGACCAAGAAACTTCGAGAACTCGCCAGGGCATATACAACGTACCGCCAATGGCTCGACGACCACGACTTTCGCCAATCGGCGGTCTCTAATCTCCAATCTCCGGTATTTCTTTACGGCTTCTACGATCTCACAATGATCCAGAAAGACTTCGTCGAACGCCTCAACCCAGCGGCGATCTTCTTCCCTCGGGTCGAGCACGCGGAATTCTCACAACCGCTCCTCGATTGGTTTCAGTCGCGCCCTGTCGCTTCGTCGCGCCCACAGCCAGTTCCGTCAACCATCATCTCCTGTCCCGGCGAACCTGCCGAAGTCCGCGAAGCGTTCCGTGCCGTGCTCCGATACGTCGCCGAGACCGGCAAGACGTTCAACGACTGCGCGATTCTCTGCCGCAGCCGCGAGCAATACGACGCGATCATCCGAGACACTGCCGGTGCGCTTGGTTTGCCGATTTACTTCCGCGGCGGACGTCCGCTCACCGAACACCCGGACGCGAAGCTGCTTTGGCTGCTGCTCGAAGTCATCCGATCGAACTACAGCCGCGCCACGATGATGGAACTGGCCTGCCACATCGGGCCGCATTCGCCGTGGGACGCGCGCACGGTTGAACTCGGCATCGTCGCCGGCCAGTCACAGTGGCAGCGCCGGCTGCGCCCTCCCGACCGTGAGTTATCTGAGTTCATCACCAAAATCTTTACGCTCGCTGAAGCCATCCCGGCCAAGGGCCAGTGGACCAAGTTTATCGAGCCGGTGCTCGCCGCGTTTCGCGCGCTCGGAGGCAGCCATCTCGGCGTCAGCGAAGCGATCAGCGCGCTCGCGGAACTGGACGCTTTCGAATCGCCGGTGACCTTTGAGACGTTCGCGGAGTTTTGCCAGAAGGCCATCGAAGCCGAGCGCGAACCGACCGGCAAGTTTCAAGGCGGCGGCATCTTTGTTGGTGACGTGATGAGCGCGCGCGGACTGAGTTTTCCCTTTGTCATGGTGCTCGGCTTGGTCGAGAAGAGTTTCCCCCGCGTCATCCGGGAAGACCCGCTGCTGCTCGACGACGAACGCCGCCAGATCAGCCCCGATCTGCCGCTGAAACAACGCGGGTACGACGAGGAACACTTACTCTTCGATCTCGCCCGGGCGACGGCGCGCGAGCAACTCGTGCTCAGCTATCCGCGCATCGAGCCGGCCACAGCGCGTCCGCGCGTACCGTCGTTCCTGTTGCTGGAGCATACCGGCGCGAAGGACTTCAAGGCGCTCGACAAACTCGTCCTGAAAACTACCGGTGAGCCGCCGCTCGACGAGGGCGAGTTGGATTTGAAGGCATTGCAAGTCGTGAACGACGACTATCTCGCGGAGATTTCGCTGACATTGCGGACCGGCGTCCAAGCCTACCGGCAACGCTGGGGCGAGCGTGCGCTGACCCGGTACGACGGCATGATCGACGGCACGGACGCCCGGCAACTGTTGCGCGAGCGGTTCGGGCTGGAAAAACTCGTCATTAGCGCGACGTCGCTGGAGGATTTCTTCGGTTGTCCGTTTTACTATTTTCAAAAGCACGTGCTCGGCATCGAGCGCTGGGAGGAACCGGAAGCCACGGTCGTCATCGAGTCAAAGGACCTCGGCTCGCTTTATCACGCGATTCTCGAAGACTACTACCGGGGCGGCGAACTGGTGGCGGTGACGGAGAAACATTTCGAGCGGTTCGAACGCGAAGGCGTGACCGGGTATCCGGCCGTTTGGGCGATCAAGAAGGAAATCATTCTCGACGAACTCGCCGCGTTCGTCGCGCGCGACCGCGGAAAGGACTGGCGACCGGTGGAATTTGAAAAGAAATTCGACGGCCTCGCGGTCGCCGCGCCCGTGCGATTGCGCGGCACAATCGATCGCATTGACCTCAGCGCTGACAGACGCCGCGCCCGCGTGCTCGATTACAAGACCGGCAAGCTGCCGCGCGGGCTGCGCGACGACGCGCTGGCCGGCGGCGAAGCGTTGCAATTGCCGCTGTACTTGCTGGCGGCCGAGAAGCTCTTGCCGGACGTAAGTGTCGAGGCGGCGAGCTACTTGTTCTTCACGCTGCGAGGTGGATACCGGGACATCCATTTCTCGCGGGGCGCACTTGAAGCGCGACGCGATGATGTGAACAAGCTACTCGACACCGCCGCCGGCATGATTCGCGACGGCGTGTTCGCGCAGCACGCGACACCGGAAAATTGCCGGCAGTGCGACTTCCGTCCGATCTGTGGCAACGGCATCCTGAAACTCGCAGCGCGCAAACTCGGCGACGCGCGGATTACAACGTTTCACGAAATCAAGGAGACCGTGAAATGAGCGACGCCGTTGCGCGGAAGGACGCCAGAGAAAAGCTGGACACGACGTTCTTCGTGGAGGCGGCGGCGGGCACCGGCAAGACGACGGCGCTGGTGTCGCGCATTCTCGAAGCGGTGAAGAAGGATCGGGCCCGGTTGCACGAGATTGTCGCCATCACGTTTACCGAGAAGGCGGCTGGCGATTTGAAAGTCCGGTTGCGCGAGGAATTGGAGAAGAGTCTGGCCGGCAAGAAACTCGCCGAGGCGTTGCGCGATCTCGAACGCGCTTCGATCACGACGATCCATTCGTTCTGCGCGTCGGTGCTGCGGGAGCGGCCGGTCGAGGCGGTCGTCGACCCGCAATTTGCCGTGGCGGACGCGATGCAACGCGAGTTGTTGCTCGACGAGGCGTGGACGCAATGGCTCGAAGGGGAGCTGTCGAAGAATCCGGCTGCGTTGCGGCAGGCATTGGTGCGCGAGGTGCGCGTCGAGGCGTTGCGCGAGCTGGCGGTGCAACTGGTCGATCACCGGGCGCAAATACTGAAGTGGCCGGGGCGTGAGCCGGTACGAGTCCGGGAAGTGTTGCGTCGCTTGAACGAGATTGCCGGGGCGCTCGAATCACCGCTGAAGCATTGCGTCGCGCGCGGCGAGAACTTCTATGAACGGGCAAGGGCCTTGCGCGAGACATTGCCACTGTTGGAACGAGCGTCAGAAGATCGCGTAGCCGCTGTGCTGGGCGCGCTGGAGGTGACTGAGCCAAAGCGCAAAGCCGATTTTGATTCCGAGGATGTGTTCCGCGAGGCGAAGGCGGCGATCAAGGAACTCAAGTCGGCTATCGCGGAGTTGACGGCGGTGGTGGAGCATAATTTCCTCGTTGAGCTGGCCGGGTGGTTGCAGGGATTTGTCGCGCACTTTCAACAGGTCAAACGCCAGAAAGCCGTGCTCGACTTCGATGACCTGCTGGAGAAGGCGCGCGATCTTCTCCGCGACAACGCCGACGTGCGCCGGCAACTGCAGGAGCGATACCGGTTTTTGCTCGTGGACGAATTTCAGGACACCGACCCCGTGCAAGTCGAGATCGTGCTCGCGCTCGCCGGCGACGTGCCGGGTAAACTGTTCATCGTCGGCGACCCGAAGCAGAGCATCTACGGTTTTCGCCGGGCTGACATCGAGATGTACGTCCACACACGTCGCGCGATCGAGAAGATGGGACAGGTGCTGCAATTCCAGCAAAACTTCCGCAGCCAGTCGACGATCCTCGATTGGGTGAACGAGGTATTCGCGAAATTGATCCAGAAACCAGCCGACGGTGATTACCAACCAGACTACATCGCGCTCGAAGCGAAGTTCCAGATCGATGAGCCGCGCGTCACGTTGCTGCGCCCGAAAGTGTTCGCGGAAAAGATCACGGAAGTTCGGCAAGCCGAAGCGGCGGCGATCGCGCGCCATCTCCGGGAAGGGGTCGACGCCGGTAAGTTCAAGTTCGGCGACGTGGCGCTGTTGTTCCGCAGCTTTACCGGCGTGGAGATTTTCGAGGATGCGTTCATCGAACACGGCGTGCCGTTCCGCATCGTCGGCGGACGCGGGTACTATCAACGACAGGAAATCCAGACGCTGGTTTCGTTGCTCTGTGCACTCGACAACCCCAATGACAAGCTCAACCTCGTCGCCGTCCTGCGCTCGCCGCTGTTTGGTTGGAGCGACGAGCAGATATTCCTCGCGTCGGCCGCCGGCAAACTCGATTACTTGCACAACGACGCGCTCGGCTCGCTGCGCGAGCTGCACGAGCGGCGGCACGCCCTCTCGGTGGCCGGGTTTGTCGAATTGGTGTTTGCCCGCACGTACATCTGCCAGGCGTTTACTGCGTGCGCCCCGGACGGCCCGGCCAGCGTCGCGAATTTGTTGAAAGCGCTCGGCCTCGCCCGATCGCTCGAAGTGGCGGGCGTGCGTTCGCTGCGCGGTTTTGTCCGGCAACTCCGCACCACCGTCCTCGGCGGCGCGGACGAAGAGCCGGCGCCGTCCACCGAGGAGAATGCCGACGTCGTCCAATTCCTCACGATGCACAAGTCGAAAGGGTTGGAATTTCCAGTCGTCGTGCTCGCCGATCTGGCCGGCAAGTCCAGCGACAGTGGCGTGCGACTCGTGACGAATCGCGCGACCGGTCACGTTGAGCTGCGCTTTGCCGGTTACCGCACCGCCAGCTTCGACGACGCCACGAAGGAACAGGCCAAACGGGACGAAGCCGAGGAAATCCGGTTGCTCTATGTTGCCGCCACACGCGCGAAAGAACGGCTCGTTATCCCGTGGTTCAAGGAACATGGTGAACGGCTCGATCTGTTGGGTATCAGACCGGAGGCGAGCAAACTTGTCGAAGTTGATTTTGGAGTGCAGCGACTTGTCGCCGCTGTGAAGAGCCACGGCAAAGCTCCGACAAGTCGGAGCACTCCAAATGAACTCATTGCGAAGCGCCGGCAATGGCAGGCCGAACGCGCGGCCTTGTTGGCGCGCGCCTCGCAGCCGGTCGCCCGCATCAGCCCCTCGAAGCTTGCCCACGAAGCTGAACCGCGCGAAGAAGAGCCGACCGGCATCTTCCGCGAACGCGCGATGGAATTCGGCATCCTTGTCCACGAGGCGTTGGAGCGCTCGGATGCCACGGGGTTGCCGGAGGACGCGCGGAAAATGATCGAGCGTGCACTGAAGTCGCAGTTGCTCCAGCGCGCGCAAAGAGCCGATGAAGTGTACCGCGAGTTGCCGTTCACGGTCGGGACGATGGAGGGCAAGATCGATTTGTTGTTCCGGGAAGGAAAACGGTGGACGCTTGTCGATTACAAAACCGACTCGCGGCCGAAGACCGAGCGCTACCGGCCGCAAATGCAGGCCTACTGCGACGCGTTGAAGCAAGTGGCCGGCATCGAGGTCGCGGAGTCGGTGTTGTTCTTCCTTGCCACCAGCGAGCAGGTGCAACTGTGATCAAGGTCGACCTCCACATGCACTCCGGCGAAGACCCGCACGACGGACTGCGCTACACGGCGGTGCAGTTGATCGACAAGGCGGTGGAGCTCGGCTACGCCGCCATTGCGGTCACGTTGCACGAGAAAGTGATCGAGGACGAGCGCGTCTTCGACTACGCGCGGCAGAAGGGTTTGCTCTTCATCCGCGCCGTCGAATGGAACATCAACGGGCGCGACGTGTTGCTCTACAACATCAGGCAACGCGACGCCAACCGGCTCCAGAGCTTCGACGACTTGCGCGCCTACAAGCGCGAGCGCGGCGACGACCTGCTCGTGGTCGCCCCGCATCCATTGTATCCGAAAGGACACAGCCTCGGGCCGGAGTTCGAGCGCTACATCGATGTATTCGATGCCGTCGAGTATGCGCAGATTCATCTGCGATGGTTCGACCTCTTCAACCGACGCGCCGTTGCCATCGCGCGCAAACACGGCAAGACAATCATCGCCAACTCCGACGCGCACAACCTCTGGATGTTCGGTCGGCACTACACACTGGTGGACGCCGAACCGACGCAAGCGTCCATCTTCCGTGCGATCCGGCAAGGCAAGGTTCAACTGGTCAGTCCGCCGGTGACGTTGCGCGAGTGTTTCCGAATGTTCTTCACGGAACCATTGTTTGTGCGCAAACATGGCGAGGTGCTCGAATCGTATGGGCACGTGAATCGATGATCCGAGCGCTACGCGGCGTTCATGGAAATCCAATTACCGGCCGGTTATTGACGAAAGATCCCGACTGCGGTTATTCCCAAAACTTTTTCGAGGCGCCGTGCTGCACCGGCCGCATTCAGCTTACGCTCAAGCTGAGGCACGCGGCGAAGCCGCGTTGCCTCCAGCGGATGGTTAGGAAGCGGCATGGCGGTTTCGAACGGTTCCGATCAGCCTAGACACGAGACTGACGATTCCCATAATCCAACCAACGGGATAAGGCACGATCAGCAGCCCCCACCACACTGAATGCCCGCTACGTCCGCCAATACCTCCGAACGCGCTCAACGCAAACATCGCGCCCACCCCGGCTGCTATCAGGATGAAAATCCATATCCAGTAAATGAGCAACCCGCGTCTACCGTTGCTTAGGAATGTGCCGAGCGTCACGACGGCGCTGCCGGGAAGAATAACTAGCGATCCTTCCAGCGGATCAAGAGCTCCGACCAGCATGGCGATCCCGCCAACAGTGATCAGAATGCGTGACCAAAGTTCGCGTGTGTTCATAGATGCTTCCTAACGATAAAAGTGAGCGAACGCGAGCCAGCCGCCCCTGACGCCGCCGCCGGCAACCCGGCCGGTCGGCTGGCTCACGGTTCGCTCGACTGCATGGATAGGCTCTGCACTCATACAAGCGATGCCAAGCACGCGAAGATAATGCCGAGCACAATCCCGCAGCCGAGCGAAGTGCCGAGTACCGGCACCGCACGGCTCTGCGCTGACAAAAGCAGAATCACGGCTATGCCGACCACCAAGGCGACCGATACACCACCAGCTAAGCCTGCCGGAATAGTAGCGGGCAATGAAGTGCTCCCGACTCTTGCAACTACTGTCTGGCCGTCGGCTGAACGGTACAGCCGCGAAACGAACTGACTAACGACAAAACCGGCGACTGCGCCCAAGACGAAAGCTGCTAGAGAAAACCACCAACTCCGTCTGACCAGCCACGTGGTAGCAACTCCAGCAACAGCACCACTCACAATCGCTGCCGTCCGCACGACCGCAGCCAACTCAACAACTCTCTCTCCCGGTTGTAATCCTAGGTCTGGCATAGTCTCTCGTCGCCTATCATTAGTATTCGGCCTTACTCGGGAGCGAAAGTCAAAACTGGAGTTTGGTTGGAAAGCTGCCAAGGGACGACGGTTAACCGCGATTGTGAGCCGGCATATCGGTCCGGCAAAAGCCTTACTGAGCAAGGGTTTTGCAAACCGATATTTTGGGTGTCTTCGGTCCCGCCCGGGAATGAGCGCTGGGGCGACCGCAGGGGAGTTCCCAGGCCGGGAAGCCGCGTTCGCGCGGCGTGATTGTTTACTTAGGTACGACATCCCCCGGACGATTGAACGGGCTTGTCGGCGCGCGCGCGCGACGTTAGCATGACTGCCTGTGAAGGTGCGTGGCAAGAATTACCGGGCGGTTTGGATGGAAGGCCGCGATGTGATCGTGATCAACCAACCGTTGCTGCCGCACAAGTTTGCGTTGCGGCGATTGACGAACCACCGTCAGACCGCACACGCCATCCAGAGCATGATGATTCGCGGCGCCGGCACAATCGGCGCGACGGCGGCGTATGGGTTGGCACAAGCGTGTCTTGAGGGCGTTGATCTTCGGCGAGCCTACCGGACGCTGCTCCGCACGCGCCCGACAGCCGCCGATCTCAAACATGCCCTCGACCGGGTGATGCAACATCTCGACGACCCGGTCGCCGAAGCCGAACACATTGCGGATGAGTACGTCGAACGGATGCGCAAGATCAGTGAGGCCGGGTTGCCGCTGATCAAGAATGGTTGCCGAGCGCTGACGCATTGCAATGCCGGTTGGCTTGCCATCGTGGATTGGGGCAGCGCGACCGCGCCGATTTACCTCGCACATCGCAAGAAGCGGAAGGTATTCGTGTGGGTGGATGAAACGCGGCCGCGCAATCAGGGCGCGAATCTGACAAGTTGGGAGTTTATGCAGGAAGGCGTGCCGCACAAGGTCATCGCTGACAATGCCGGCGGTTTCTATATGCGGCGCGGCGAAGTGGATTTGTGTATCGTGGGCGCCGACCGGATCGCGGCAAACGGCGATGTTGCCAACAAGATCGGCACGTATCAGAAAGCTGTGGTCGCGAAAGAAAACGGCATTCCGTTTTACGTGGCTGCGCCGAGTTCGACGATCGACTTGCAGTGCCGGAGCGGCGACGATGTTCCGATCGAGGAACGCGACGAAGACGAAGTGCATTTCGTCGGCAACACACGCGTCACGCCCCGCGGCGCGCAGGCCGGCAACCCCGCCTTTGATGTGACGCCGGCCAAATACATTACCGGCATCATCACCGAGCGGGGGATTGTGAAGCCGGGCGAATTGAGAAAGGTCTTCGGGCGTGGCTGAGGTCTACATCGGCACAAAGTTCCGGACCGAGTTCGTGCGCGGTGAGCCGACGGCGCACCCCGGCACCGCAGAGTTTCTCGAGTGGTGCCGGCGTTGGGCGGCGGCCGGTTGGATCGGCACGGCGATGGGCAACCTGAGTTTTCGCAGCGAGACCGGCTTCATCATCACGCCGACCGGCAGCGATCCGAGGAAGTTGAACGCGGCGGATTCGGTCGAGGTGGTCACGACCGCGTTCGCGCCGCCAACGTTGACGGTGGCGGGCCGGCATCAGCCATCGAGCGAAAGTTTGATGCATGCGGCGATTTACAAGGCGCGGCCTGGAATCGGCGCGGTGTTTCACGGTCACAGCAACGCGTTGCTTGAAGCCGCTGGCAGACTCGACTTGCCGGTGACCCGTCGCGAACGTCCGTACGGCACACCGGCGATGGCGGATGAAGTGTTGGATGTGTTGAGCGGTCACGCCGTTGTCATCATGCGCCATCACGGGTTCGTGGCGTTGGGGCGCACGATGCGGGAAGCGAACGAGGCGGTGGAACGGTTGATGGCGAAGTTGTGAAATGTCTGCACGCGATCGTGTTCGACATCGGCAACGTGCTCATTCGCTACGACGAAGCACTGGTGCTGCGCAGTTTCGCCGCACGCACCGGCAAAACACCGGCGGAGATTGAGCGCTACATTCATAGCGCGCCGCATGTGACCGAGTTGGCGCTTGGCAGGATAACGCCGCGCGGGTTTTACCGGGCGGTGGCAGGCGATTTGGGATTTCCCGGCAGCTTCAAGGAGTTTGCTGCTTGTTGGAATGAGGGGCTGACGCCGATCGAGCCGATGATGGAATTGGCGGCACAGTTGGCGACGCGTTTATCGCGCGTGGCGCTCTCGAACACGAATGCGATTCACATGCAATATATCCACGAGCATTTCCCGCTGTTTCAGGAATTCGACGCGCAGGTTCTTTCTCACGAGGTTGGTCTGCTGAAGCCTGATCCCGCGATTTTTGAACTCACGCTTCGCCAATGCGGTCTGGAGGCGGAGCGCACGCTGTTCATTGACGACCTGCAGGCCAACGTCGATGGCGCGCGTGCGGTAGGGATGCAAGCGATTCAATTCGAGAGCGCGGAGCAAGTGCGGCGGGAGTTGACGAAACTCGGCGTTCTGACTATATAGAGCCGTCCACTTTCGGTTCCGCAGTAGCTCAATGGTGGAGCAGCGCACTGTTAATGCGCGGGTTGTAGGTTCGAGTCCTACCTGCGGAGCCAATTTTCTTAAGGAATCTGGTGGTTTTTATACTACCAGCTTCCCCACCTATCAAGTCTAATCGGCACTTATCAAGGGCATTTCGGGGTGAGACTTTACAAGTGCGCTTGATAAGTCGGTACTCCCGGCAACACGATAGGGGGCGGGTACAATCGTCAGCGGACGGTGCTACACGTCGGCGTCGGGTTGCGCAAAATCTGAAAAAGAGAGTGCCTTGATTGCCGTCTCTGCCGGTGCTATCAACCGAGCATGACGAAACGCCCTTGCCCGTCTCAGATCAAAGCCAGCCTGCCCAAGCCAGTCCTGCGACTTGTTCAAGCCCGTGCCCGTCGGCTCGGCGTGCCGGTGGCAGCCTACGTGCGCCGGGCGGTGTGCAACGAATTAGCCCGCGTCGAATCGTCTGCCCTGCCTGCCTTGTAGCCCCCGCCCGGTAGGGAGTCTCCTACGCCGTCGGCTTTTGATGTCAGGTTCGGTAGAGAGCACCTCCGCCATTGATCGAGTTTGAAAACCATGTCCGCTCACCAGACGGGCACCGGCATCCAGTTAAGCGCAACCGTTACCGATTCACGGGAGATCGCCAACGCAACCCATCCAACCTTAGAATACCGCGCATGATTACGACACCGCTGCTGAAAGCCATTGTCCTCGCGTCACTGCTGGTGACGGGCTGCCGTCAGAAGGAGGGGCCGTTTGAAGTGAAGAAAAGGGCGACAGCCGAACTGGAGCAGTGTGTCGAAAGGGTGCGGGCGGAATATTCCAACTGCTGCACCGTCTGGTACTCCGCACACGAGGTAAACTCCTTGGTGTCCCCGTTTGTCGGCACGATACGGTTGCTGGATAAAGAGGGGAACGCGCGCCTGACATCATCACTTGTCTATCAGGGCGGTCGATGGGTAATCACGGAAACAACCACCCATTATAGTGTTGCTGAAGATCCTTCAGCAACAGCACAGAAACAGCATTTTATAGACTCGATGGGGTTACAATGATCGCCACCCCGTTTTTCCCGATGCTCCCGATGAAAGCGCGATCTCCCAAGTGCATTGGCTCAATGTCTGCTGTTAATGGTTACATGAGAATGAGCACGTTGGCATTAGAGCTTGTCAACATCGGTAGCGAAGCGTAGATTTCAATATCGAATTGCGGCGACAACGCAGTGAGAGAGGATCGGGATGAGCCAGCTAGAACAAAATCCACACCAGCAGAACTTGCCTCTAGACATCACACCCGGCGATTGGGCGGCTGTAAACGAATTAATCCGTGAGGTAAACGAGGAATCGATTCGTGACAACACATTCACACAAGTTGGTTTTTGGCTCTCCGCCGTTCGCCTGTTCTCCACTGCCGAAGAGCGAATGTTGAATTTGCAGACACCGGGGAGTATCCCCTCGTACTACCGGCCTCTGTTGGAAGCACTGATGGGATTGGGCGGAATGCTTTCACTCCAACTCAAACGCATCGAAGACACCCACCTAAAAGCAGTTGGTTTGAATCCCGCGAATTTTGATGCCGTAGTCGAGGAACTTCGCGTGAAGCACCTAACCCGGTACGGTGGCATGTCATCTGCGCACAGCGCGCAGATTCTGGCGGAGGTTTTTGGTGGCGAAGCCGGAGTTGCTCGAACCGATTAAGCGTGCTTGGTACGAATTTGAGTATTGCCCCTTCACTGAGAAGGCGGCACGGCTGAATGCACTCTGCAAACTTCTCGACGAGGCCCGACAGGGAACCCCTTTATCGCGGTACACTCTCCAACAAGCGATTGCCCCTAGGTACGAAGAGTTCCGCCGTGCCAAACGCATTGAAGAAGCAAACTTGGCACGGAGGATTATCGGTAGCAAACCATAGATGATGTGATGAAAGCGCGATCTCCACAAGTGCGGTGTAATCTCTCGAAGCCAATCCACCAGCAAGTGAAGGCACGGGTGCGTGGCCACAAACTCACCGTGGCAGAATACGTGCGGCGCGCCGTGGTGCGGGAATTGGTGCGCGACGAGCCGGTGTTGCTGATGATTTAGCGACGGCCACGTGCGCGCTCCGGCTGTCTGCCAACGCGCCGATTACTGCGGGGGACTCACCAAAGGGGGTATCCCTTGATGTCGATTCGGATTCCTACCAGACAGTATGCCGTGTCGCCAACCGGCCCGCCAAACGCATTCACCAGATTGGCTTCGTACGGGCGACCGTAAATTACACGGCTGTTGGGAGCAACATCTGAATTCCTCATGTTCCTGAGTGCGGATTTCGGTGAAAGTTACCAGTGATTTCGCTTTTATGTTTCCACCCATCGGAGCGCAGCGACGCTGGCAGTTGTGTTCATAAGAAAGTGGAATCTTTCTGTCAAGGTTGCGTGTTGGTGTTGGGTCGGAGTCCTG
>CAZMKD010000236.1:0-4357 GCA_964566575.1 uncultured Verrucomicrobiota bacterium | reverse complement strand
GACCGACCGACAACCAATCAACGCCAGAGGATCAACCGTCATGAAAACACAACCGAAAGGAGCCGCCATGAACACAGCCACACCGAAAATCGAACTTCAACAATCAACCCCGCACCGAAAAGCAGTTTCCGGAGGTTCCCTCAAGGAAGTCGACCCTGCAGAAAGGACGGTTCGTTTCTGGCAGGAAGTGTTCGACGACCAAGGTCGCCTCGTCGAGGTTCACGAGAAATACCCGGTGGATAAGGGCCACCAGAAGGTGTAGGATTCTGCCATGACTGTCACCAAGCAAACCGTGGTTGAGAAACTTGCCGGCTATCTTCGGCACGAGATCTCGCTCGCGCAGTTGGTGGACTGGGCGGAAAACATCATGCTCGACGGCAATCTCGCCGAACGCGATGCTGAGGCGGTCGCACCCGTCGTGTCTCGCCTCGGACTGGCCGACGTGCGCGCGTTTGGTTTGACGTGGGAAGACTGTGAGGAGTTTCTCCGTCAACTGGGCTATTCGGCGCACGTGGAAATCGTCGCCGGTCAGAATGCAACGGTCGTCCGCGAGAAGCCTTCCAAGAATTACGGCAGCTAGTCGTGTGGACGATGAGCACCGATCAACCAATGCCATCGCCGGAAGAGATTCAGCACAAGCTGGGCGAGTTTATGAAGAGGGAATTCGGCGAAAGGGTCGTGTTTGCCGCGCCGAAGACGGAAACTGTCGAGACCGGGGCGACCGGCGAGGAGACGCTGCGGCGGCCGGTCGAGTTCGCTTTCGACCTCAAGCCGAAAGACGTAAAGGCGCACCTGGACCGGTTCGTCATCCAGCAGGACGACGCGAAGAAGGCACTCAGTATCGCGGTGTGCGATCACTACAACCACGTCAAAGCGTGCGAACGCGGCGACGACTTGCCGGATTACGTGAAACAGAACGTCATTCTCATTGGGCCCACCGGCGTCGGCAAGACCTACTTGATCAAGACCATTGCCGACCTCATCGGCGTGCCGTTCGTGAAAGCGGACGCCACGAAGTTCAGCGAGACCGGCTATGTCGGCGGTGATGTCGAGGATTTGGTGCGCGAACTGGTCCATCGCGCCGACGGCGACACCCATCTGGCGCAGTACGGCATCATCTACCTCGATGAGGTTGACAAGATCGCGAGTCCGGCCAACATCATTGGCCGGGACGTCAGTGGCCGCGGTGTGCAAACGAATCTGCTCAAGTTGATGGAAGAGACGGAAGTCCCGTTGCGTTCGCCCACTGACATTCAGGCGCAGCTACAAGCCGCGTTCGAATTCCAGCGACGCGGCGGCAAGGTCAAACGCGAGACGATTAACACCATGCACATCCTGTTCATCGTCAGCGGTGCGTTCGATCAGATGCTGGAGATCATCCGCCGCCGGCTGCGCGAATCGCAGATTGGTTTTGCCGCGAAGCTCTCGGAGAATTTCCCCGATGCCGACCTGCTCCGCCACTCGGAAACGCACGACTTCATTAAGTTCGGCTTCGAGCCAGAGTTCGTCGGTCGCCTGCCGGTGCGCGTGGTGGTTGAAAAACTCAGCGTGGACGATCTGTACCGGATCCTCAAACAGAGCGAAGGCTCGGTCATCCGGCAATATGAAGCGAGCTTTCGCGCGTTCGGCATTGACGTGATCTTCGCCGACGATGCGCTTCACGCCATCGCTGATCTGGCGGCGACGGAGAACACCGGCGCGCGCGGTTTGCTCACGGTCTGCGAACGCGTCCTTCGCGAATTCAAATACGAATTACCCAGCAGCAACATCCGGCAACTCGTCGTCACTCGCCCGGTCGTCGAGCGTCCCGGCGCCGAGCTTCAACGCATCCTGCACGAGCCTGAGTACGAACAACGCCAGCTCATGCGCCAGTTCGTCCGCGAGTATGAGCGCCGTTTCTCCGAGAAACACAGTCTCACCATCAAGTTCGATGACGCAGCGACGGAGGAAATCGTCAATCGCGCGCTGGCCGGCAAGAAGTGTGTCAGCGATCTTTGCAGTGAGTTGTTCCGCGATTACCAGTTTGGACTCAATCTCATCAAGACCAACAACGGCCAGACCGAGTTCATCATCCCGGCTGTCGCCCTCGCCGCGCCCGACAAGTTCCTCAGCGATTGGGTTGTGGGCAGTTACCGGGGGGCCGGCCAGCCGTAGATGAGGCCCAGCAACCGCTGTTTCTCGCGCTCGTCGAGAGTGGAGTCTTGAACCATACTTGCGAGCTTCGGCAGGTTGGCCTCGGCTTGGTCCAAGATGTTCTTGTCGGGCGTGTTTGAACCTGTGGCGTGATCCAAGACTCCGCTCACGTAGCCGAAGATACTCTGGTCGCGCGTCAGACCTGTCGGCAGGTCGCGAATCCAATCCGTGGAGCGTTCCGGCGCGGCATATCCCTGAACCAAGGCCACGCCACTCAATGCGTCCGGGCACAGCGAAGCGTCTGACAAATTGCGCGCCCAGTCCAAGCCGTCATCGAGACTCCATTGGCTCAGATTCACCGCCACCGACCGGCTGGCCGCGATCATCGTCTCATGGTCGAGGTGCTTCACGGCAATCCAATCAAACGCCGCTCGCGCATCCCATTCCATCCATTTGGACAACACTTCCGATCGAAGGCCTACGTCATCGGCCAAGGCCGGCGTCGAGTCCAGCATCTGGCTCGCTTTCTCGGGGTTGACGGCGGCGAGATCGTCAATGATCCGACTGCCCAACTCCCGGCCATCGGCGTGTTGAAGAGAATAATCGTTCCACCACTGCATCGCCGCGCCCGGATCCGCCTCGGCCCAACACGTCCAGGCTGCGCGCAACTCTTTGTCCCGGTCATTCTTCGGGTCCAGACCGGCGGAATCTTCGACGGCGGCTTGCGGTTCATATTGCGCCCACCATAGCGTGACTCTATCGGATATGAAATCGTCCGAGTTACCGTTGACCGCAATGTAAAGATAGCTCGTGAAATCGGGCTGGTAGTTCTCCGACCAGTTCGACGCCCAGCCGTGCGCGATGCGTTCGAGCACGGTGGGGCGCAAGCTTTCATCGAGCGTTATGGCATACTCGACCGCGCGTTCGGAGTCGCTCTTGGCCCACCCTAGAAAATCATCCTGACCGGGCACGTTCTCCATTCCCGGTGGCAGCATGTTGGCATGGGCGAGCGCTGCATCCAAGTCCTGAAGTCCCCAGGCCGCGTATGCCAAACACGGGAGCATCAGATTGTCCTTTTCCTGCGCAAAGGCCAGCGCCGCCACCGGATCGGCGCTGGCCCAACCGATTATTGCGCCGCCCGCTGCGAAACGGTCGTCAAAGCCGGGCAGATTGTAGAAGTTGCCCTCGACGTCGAGGGTCTGCCGCCCTTGCGAACGTCCGCGGGAGAAAAAGATGCCGGAACACAGCACGCTTCGCATCCATTCGATCGGCACCTGTTTCATGAGCGCCAAGGCGTGGTCGAAGTCCTCCGCGCCGAGCGTCTTCCCCAACTCAAACACCGCATCCATGCGTTGGCGGCTCGACTTTCCCTTACACAATCCCAGCAACCGCTGATGCAGATCTCCAACCGTCACGACCTGGCTTGCCGCGACATCGGCAGTGGTGGTTGTCTCCGACGAACCATCGTCGGAAACGTCCGATTGCGTTTGTCGTGGGAAACGAACCGGCACGCTCGTCAGGGTTCGCCGAGGAAACTTGAATCGATGGCGCGCCCGCGCCCGCCCCACGCAGATAACAACCACGAGGGTGACGACGATAGCGAGCACGATGTAAGTCAATCGCCGCGGCACCATTGCTGGGGCATTCTGACTTCTGAGAGGAAGAAGAGCTAGATCAAACGGCTATCGCACTCAGTCGTTCACAACACGGGCGTACGTTACCGTCGGTGGTGCGGCGTAAGGTATTTCGGAACGGTTACTTGTGCTTTGCAGCGACGCTGGCCTCCTTAAAAAATCTTTACGCCATTCTCGCCGCGGACGGTACCCGCGCTGGTCGGCGAAGGCAACGCATCGCTAATGATCGCATGTCCCGTCGCGTTGTTTGGGGAGTGAACGCTGGCAGCGGCGGACGTGGTAATGAGTCTGATGGGGATTCTGCCGCTGTCGTTTGACGGTAAGTCCGTGCTCAGCACCTGTGTCTGGCAGTGCTGTCGATGTCGGATGGCAGAATCTTCCACTTCCCGTGCGCGGTTGTGACGCAGCGCTGGTATTTGTCAAAGCGCTCGAAGAGTTGGCGGGGATATGTAGTGGTTGGCGGAGAACTTTTCTGAAGTCGGCTGGCGTGGAATGAAGTGGGTATGAAGACGCGCGAATCTGGCCGCTGGGTTTGAATGTTTGCAGGAGTTTCGGTGTCTCTACTGGCAACATTCACCATGCGCCAACAC
>CAZMKD010000235.1:0-1959 GCA_964566575.1 uncultured Verrucomicrobiota bacterium | reverse complement strand
CCCGAAAGCGTCCTTGGCCTCCTGGCCCTGCAGCAATTGGTCGAGCACCGAATCGGGGATGGATGGGGCTTTGCGTCGGGCCATGCGAATCTCCTTCAGATCGCAGTGTGGAGGCCCTCACACGAAATTGCCGATAGTCCCACGCAAGCCGCACAGAGTCCCATTCCCTGCCTTTGGCTTTGTGTGCGGTTGAGAGGATTACGTCCGCGCCAATCTCATCCTGCTGGGCGCTCTTCACCGCGTGCCACAGCTTTCCCTCTCCATGCTGCTCTACAAGCTGCACGAAAGTTCGAATGTCCTCGCCCTCGTCGGTCTCGGGAACGCAACCACCTCTCGCCAATCGGTGAACCCGAAGAACTCGGGGGTTGTTGCGGGTTTCCCGTCCTTCAACTCGTAGACGTCGCTAAGAAGACGGTCAAACTCACTGGTGCCACCGACCACGCATGGTTTCTTGCCTGAGTTTAAAGCCTCGAGAATTTCGAGGATGACTGTGGCGTTGGTGCGCGCGAGCACTGCATTTGCGCTCCCGCTGGCACAGATTTCGCTCTTCTTTGTTGGGTCTCCTTTGAGTGAGCGCTTCTCCCCGAGCGTCACTATTACTTGTGTAGCCTTGTAGGCAATTGCTATTCCAAACCGGAAGGACTGAGTAAGGGTCGTTTCCTGGCAATCGTGGATTTTCGCCATCGCGTTCACCGCGCCACGCCATTCATAGATTTGCTGATGGCTGTCACCGACGTAAACAATCTGCGCACCTTGAGCAGCCAGCACGCCCAAAACAACGGGGTTCGTGTCTTGCGCTTCGTCAAGCAAGATGTAATCGGCACCCAGGGTCGGATTGCCAAGCGCCCACATCTTTAAATAGCCATCGTGCCCGAGGGGCATGAGGTCACCGGGGTCCACCATGCGCGACCAAAGTATCGTGGACGCCTCAAGCGTCCACGCGCGCACCGCCGCTACAATGTCTGTGCTTGCGCCAAGTAACCTTCCATACGCAGGCACGTGTTTGCTGGCTATCTGAACGTCTGCGCTCTGACAAAACCGGCGCGTAGTCTCGATCATCAAGAAGGCCTGATGCACGTCGTTTAGCCTCAGCTGCCCGCCAACGATCCGGTCCTCAAGGCCCAACTCCTTGGCGAGTTGCTTGACGTGCAACTTGCCAGTCATCTTTTGCGCTGAATATTGCTGCTTTACCGCCTGCCATGCGAGTGAATGAGTTGTTCGGCAGTCTACTGATTTTGGAAACTGTTCGGATGCCTGCTGTTGGATGGCCTTGTTAAACGCCAGATAAAGCCCGCGCGATCCTCGGGACTCAGCGAGCAGCCGCAGCGTCGTCGTCTTGCCCGTTCCAGCGAACGCCGCGATCTCTAAAGTCTTTCCGGTGCCGAATTGTTCAAGGGCCGCCATCTGCTCCGCTGTCGGCTGCATTGCTTGTGACCCTCTGAATGTTTTCTCACTTTATCATGAGTCGCGCACTCGGCTTCGCCCCGTGATCACGGTTCGATGGTGGCGGCGCTACAGGCTAACGGGCATTGTCGCTTTCGCTTGGCTGTTCAGTATACGGCCACGCGGTGACCTGGACGCCGCCCTGCTGCGTGTCGA
The DNA here is from genome assembly GCA_964566575.1 of uncultured Verrucomicrobiota bacterium. Taxonomy (GTDB): domain Bacteria; phylum Verrucomicrobiota; class Verrucomicrobiia; order Palsa-1439; family Palsa-1439; genus CAZMKD01. The sequence continues at coordinate 360 of CAZMKD010000235.1, read as the reverse complement.
TCATCGCCTGAAGCCGATAGCGGCGCGGCGATCCCGCCACCGAGGTCGCGGGCGCGTTGGCCACTATCGAAAGGGACGCCAAAGGCCGAGCTACGAAGCAGCCTCGATTTCAGCGAATGACCGCTGCCCGCGCCCCAGCCGGTCGATCAATGTCACGCGCTTAGTCGCAATCTCGCCGAGCCGAGCACTGTCCTCGATCGTTCTCTCGATCGGCAACAATGGGCCAGGGATGCAGGTTCGCTGCGCCGCAGCAAAGGGGCAAGGTCAATCCAATCGAGCCATTCCGCCCCTCCTGGGCGGCCTCACGCTTTTCGCCGATCGCGGTCATTCCTGTGAACAGGCATGGGGTAGAGGATGCCG
>CAZMKD010000234.1:0-8983 GCA_964566575.1 uncultured Verrucomicrobiota bacterium | reverse complement strand
CGCTTCATCCTCCTCGTCGAGATCGCCTTTGTCTTCCGTGTCACTCATGTCAAAGCCGCACGTCGGGCAGTGCAGATTATTCTGCTTCAACTCCACCTGATCGACATCCACGTTGCAGTTCGGACAGGTCAACTCTTGCATTCATTCCCCCCGATGATCGCCGCGGCAAGATGAGTGAAAAACCTTTCCCGTGCAAGCGCGATTTAATTCCGGCCCAAGAGCCATTGTCAATGGCGGTTCGGCCGTTGTTTGATTCTGGACATGCCGCCTAGTTTCTGCTAAGAAAGTCGATATGGCATGTGGATCTGCACGCGCCGAGCTTCGAGAAACGATCTGTCACCGGATGAACACGGGGGTTGCCTTCCGACGGACCATCACACACTGCGCCTTCGTTGGTATTTCGATGCTGGTTGCCGGTACGATATCTGGAGAGGTTTCGCGTATAACTAACAGAGGAATGGTACTACAGTATTTTCAAGTTTCGTTGATTTGCTCCATACAAATGCCGGTTTGGAGGAGATTGATTCAAGCGACGTCTTTTGTTGCGCACCAGATCCGCCCGGTGGCCAGTTTCTTAACATTTATACTAACCCATATGGAACTGATTTGAGCGTAGACGGCAGAAATACTAGCAGCGAGAGTGTTTATCATTGTGAATTGCAAGCCATAAAAAGAAGCGGCGGAAATCTAACTGCAACAAATAGCCTGAACTTTAAATTTGTTCGCTTAGATAGTTCGTATTCAAACAGGGTTTATCTGGCCAAAATTCGTTGTGACGGAGCATATACGCCATCTGTGACGCAGTTCGATTGGATCGGTACTGTCACCAATAACATGACGATTGGCTTACCTGGGATCACGCAATACGCCAGACGGAACTGTTTACGGCTACGTCGACATATCATGCAGGTTCTTGACGAATACAGTTCCAACCAGTCTGGACGTCAACGCGACGAATGCCAGTGTCGTTGCGAAAGTACAATCAGGAGCAACCGTAACGCCGCAGTTCAAGGGAGACATAACAGCCGCGACTTGGAGCAATCTCGACAGCTTTGCTCAGACAGTTGGCGTGAACAGCAACAACTTCAACTCAACGCCCTACCCCTACACGGATCCCAATACAAGCATTACACATTCAAACCCCGCCAGCGTCACTTTCAGTAATCTGCCCGCCTCCGGAAGTAGCGCCTTCTATCGGCTGAAAACCAGCAATTAGTCAGCGGCGGTCAGTTCGTTGCCTGATTACGCAATCTTAGGGAACGGGATTTCGCAATCGATGCCCCAACTCCTTGATGGCTCGCGCCACGGCCGGCCCGCGCTATTCCGCTGGCAATGCCAGCAGTCTTTGGCAACAATCCGCGCGATGGCGCACTCCAAACCTCTCGCCTATGCCCGATTGCTCAGACTGCCCAATATCTTCACCGCGGCGGCCGACCCGCTCGCGGGTTGGTTCGTGGTCGGCGGCGGCAGCCCGGCGTGGCAGGTCGCGGCGTTGGCGGGCGCGGGCGCATGCCTCTACACGTCCGGTATCGTGTTCAATGACTTGTTCGATTACCGGCTCGATTGCCGGGAGCGACCCGAGCGGCCGCTGCCGAGCGGGGCGATCTCGCGGCGCGCGGCCGGGATTCTTGGCGCAATGCTCATGGTTGCCGGACTGGGACTGGCGATGCTGGCCGGCCCCGTGGCATTCGGGATCGCAGTGTTTCTGGCGGTCATGATTTTTCTCTACAACGCCTGGTTCAAACACTTCGCTGTGCTCGGCCCGTTAACGATGGGGACGTGCCGGTTCGCTAATTTCATGCTCGGCATGCGCTGTTGCCCGCCGCGGCTGTGGTTGGCGCCCGTCGCGCTCGGCTTGTATTGCGCGACGCTGACGTTTGTGGCGCGCAATGAAGCAACCAGCCCGGGATTGCGACTCGTGGTGAAACGAATGCTCCTCGGCATCATCGTGGTGGATGCCGCGCTTGTGGGACTGACTGGCGACTGGCTGGGCGCGGCGATTGTGCTTTCCCTGTTCGTACCGGCGATTGTCCTCAGTAAAACAGCCGCCATGACATGATTAAACACGTCGTCACCCTCAACGTCGTCGGCCTGGCACCCGGTTATTCCAGCTTGCCGGACAAAGTGATGGCCACTGATCTTGCGCCGTTGGTGTGCCAGCTACTACTCGGTTGACGCTTCTGCGTGGCGGCTTTGAGTTTGGTGAGAATCTCCTGCAGGAGCGTGTTGGTTGGGTCAATTTTGAGCGCGGCTTCGATTTTCGCGGTGGCGTCTTCCAGTCGGCCGAGCTTTTCAAGGAGCGCGGCGCAGTTGTAATACGTTGAAAGATTCTTTGGATCGAGTTCGATGACTCGTTCGTACTTCTTAACCGCTTGTTCGTTTTCACCGAGAGACGAGAGCACAACGGCCCAGCTTAAAAAGACGGCGGGATTGTTCGGGTTAATGTCGGCGGCTTGGGCGAGTTGGGCGGCGGCTTCTTTGTTGCGGCCAAGGTTGGTGTAGGCGGCGGCGAGATTGATGCGCGCCAGTTGATTACTTCCGTCCAGGCTGGTGGCCATCACCAATGGCTCGATGGCGTCCTCAAATTTCTTGAGGTTGATGAGCGAGTTGCCCCAGTTGAGGAAGATCATCGCGTTATTAGGATCGAGCGTCTGGGCGCGCTTGAGTTCCACAATAGCCTGTTCGTACCGGCCCAGCTTGTCGAGGCAGAAGGCCAGGTTGACCAACGGCTTGGCGTTGTGTGGGTCGTAGGCGGCGGCGTGGCGAAACTGTTCGGAGGCCGCCTCGAACCTGCCGTCTGCGACCAACTCGCTGCCGCGTCCCTGGAACACAACGCAGCGGGCGGGGTCACGTTGCCGGACGGGCTCGGTGTTCTTGTAGAGACTGGAGTCCGTGGCTGACGACTCTGTCGAGATCGCCATCAACACTCCGAGAAGCAAGCCGTTCATTTCCTCTCGCCAATTTAACAAACTCCCGCTATTTATCGAGTAGCGAGATGAATCTGGGCTTCGGCTACAACACCAACGGCTTCGCGCACCACAAACTCGACGAGGCGATCGACATCATTGCCGAAGCCGGCTATCGCGGCGTGGCGTTGACGTTGGACACACATCACTGCAACCCGTTCACCACGGAACCGGCCGACCTTGCCCGGTTGCGAGCGCAACTGGAGAAACTGCAACTGCGCGTCGTGATCGAGACCGGCGCGCGTTACCTGTTGAGTCCGCAGCGCAAACATTACCCGACGCTCGTCAGCGCCGAGGGGCGACAAATCCGGCTGGAGTTCCTGCGGCGGGCGGTCGATATTGCGCACGAACTCCACGCCGAATGCGTCAGCTTCTGGTCGGGCATGGCCGAGCCAGGCGTGTCGGAGCATCAAGCGTGGGATTGGCTGGTGACCGGCTGTCTGCAGCTTGCCGAGCACGCCAAGCGCCGCGGCGTCCAACTCGCCTTCGAACCTGGGCCTGGCATGCTTGTGGACGACATGGCGAAATTCGAAGTGCTCAAGAAACACATCACCAGCGCCCGCTTCGGCCTGACGCTCGACGTCGGCCACGTGTTCTGCACTGAGAGCGCGCCATTCCGGCAAGTCTTCGGCAAGTTCGGCGGCCTGATCCACAACGTCCACATCGAGGACATACGTAACCGCAAACACGAGCACCTGATGTTCGGCGAGGGCGAACTCGATTTTGCCGCCATCCTGCGCGTGATCAGCGACAATAAGTACACCGGCCTTGTCAACGTCGAACTGTCCCGCGACAGCCATCGTGCCCCTGAAGTGGCGCGGCGCTCCATCGAGTTCCTGACCGGCTTATGCCAAAAGCCGCCATCCGCTACGCGCTGAGGGATTTCTTGGGCCAAACACTTGACGATTTCTGGCGTTGTCTCGAAACCGACGTGCTAGAAATCGTGAAACCTTCCCATGGCCGGAGTAATTGCGCGGGCGTGACGGGCTCATCGACAACATCTGCCGCGAATTGGAATGCGTACGGCAGAAAATTTCCTTGTCTCAACCCCGAGTTCGCCTATACTCGATTCGTAAACCCGGAGGCGCTTTATGAAGATTGCACAACTTGTCGTTCCATTGGCCGTCGCCGCATTCGTCAACATCGCTTCATCACTGGCCGCTCCTGTGGAATCCGTCGAGTCCGCGCGGGCATCCGCAGCCCGGCAACAAGTCGATGCGTTTCTGAGCGAACAGGTCGTCGTCGATCAATTCACCCAGCTTGGCGTGACGCAGGCCGACATCCAGACCCGCCTTGCGAAGCTGAGCGATTCCCAGATCGAGGAACTTGCCGCCCAAATCAACCTCCTGCAATCCGGTGGCACGATCCAAGGCGGAAATCCACACCCGTTAGGCCCACTGGGCTGCATATTCCGACAATTCCACGAGACCATCTGCCACATTTTACGGTTTCTTTTTTGCTGGAACGATATTCGTTAGCAATTCTATGAATCATTAACGGCCTGCACCGATTGGCTCGGGCAGGCCGTTCTGTTTTCACTATGCTGCTGCCCGCACAAGTCATCCAACGAAAGCGCGATGGCCAGACGCTGACTGAGGAAGAAATCCGCTTCTTCATCGACGGCTACACGCGCGGCGAGTTGCCGGACTACCAGATGTCGGCACTCGCAATGGCCATTTGTTTTCGAGGCATGAACTTCGACGAGACGATGTGGCTGACGCGCGCCATGGTCGAGTCCGGCAAGGTCGTACCGTGGAAGCCAGGCCCCTTCTACGCCGACAAGCATAGTACCGGCGGAATCGGCGACAAGACCTCGCTCATCATCGCACCGCTCGTCGCTTGCTGCGGCGTGAAAGTGCCAATGATCTCCGGCCGCGGTCTAGGCCCGACCGGCGGCACGCTCGACAAGCTCGAAAGCATTGCCGGCTTTCGTACTGGCCTGTCGCTCGAGGAATTTCAGCGCGTCACGGATTCCGTTGGCTGTTGCATGATCGGTGCAACGCCGGAAATCGCGCCGGCCGACAAGAAGCTGTACGCGTTACGCGATGTGACAGCGACGGTGTCGTGTCTGCCGTTGATCGTCGCCAGCATCATGTCGAAAAAACTCGCAGAGAATGTCGACGGTCTCGTGCTTGATGTGAAATGGGGCAGCGGTGCGTTCATGCGCACCCGGGAATCTTCGCTCGAACTCGGCCGCGCGATGGTCGAAGTCGGCAAGCGTTACGGCAAGAAGGTCGTCGCGCTGCAAACCGACATGAACCAACCACTCGGTCAACAGATTGGCAACGCCCTCGAAGTCCAGGAGTGTCTCGACATTATGGCCGGCAAAGCTCAACCGGATGATCTCGTCGAAGTCACATTCGCGCTCTCGGCGGAGATGTTGGTAATGGCCGGGGTGGCGAAAAGTGTTGCAGCCGCCCGCGAAATCCTGCAAAAGAAACTCGCGAGTGGCGAAGCACTGAGGAAGTTTCAGGAAATGGTCACCGCGCAAGGCGGCAAGATCGGACCGCTGCCAGCGGCGAGACACACGCAAACGATTGGGGCAGGTGGTGCCGGTTACGTGCATGCCATTGAGTGCGACCAGATCGGCTACGCCGTCATCGCACTCGGCGGTGGCCGGAAGGTGGCGAGCGACACGATTGACTTTGGCGTGGGCTTCGAGCATCCGAAGAAGATCGGCGATCCCGTGGAAAAGGGTGAACCATTGATGGTGATGCATTACAACGATACCGGCCGAGCCACCGAAGCCGAGCGCATGGTGCAACAAGCGTATGACATCCGTCCAAACCCTGTTGTGGTCCGACCGAAACTCATCACTGAGCGAATCGATTAAAGCAATGATGGCCAGCGTCAAGGAATCCAAGGAGTTTCTCGAAACCAAACTCAACGGCGTCAAACCCGAGATCGCGCTGATCATCGGCTCGGGCTTGAGCGGCGTGACCGGCGCGATCAACAAGCCCGTCACTGTCCCCTATGCGGACATCCCGCATTACCCGCAACCGACCGTCGCCGGCCACGCCGGTCAGATGATCTTTGGTGAACTCGGCGGCAAGCGCCTGATGGTGCTCAGCGGCCGATTTCATTATTATGAGGGCCGGTCCCTCGCGGAAATCACTTACCCAATTCATGTCATCGACGCGCTCGGGGCAAAAATCCTCATCGTCACCAACGCCGCCGGCGGCATCGACCCGACCTTCAGCCCCGGCGACCTGATGATCATCGAAGACCACATCAATTTCATGGGCGTCAATCCGCTCGTCGGCTGGCGCGAGAACGGCGGCATCAAGTTCATCGACATGACGCAAGCGTACTCGACACGTCTGCGTGAGAAGCTCGACACCGCCGCAGAGAAACTGCAGATCCCGGTCCGCCGCGGCGTGTATCTGGCCGGAACCGGCCCGAGCTATGAGACGCCGGCGGAGATCAAGGCGTTTGCCTGGATTGGCGCTGATGCCGTCGGCATGAGCACAGTGCCGGAAGTCATCATGGCCCGGTATCACAATCTCGAAGTCGTCGGTCTATCCTGCATCACCAACATGGCTGCGGGCATTACCGGCAAGAAACTTTCGCACGAGGAAGTCCTTGAAGTCGGCAAGGCGGCGCAAGCGAAACTGGCGAAACTGCTCACCGAGTTCCTCGGGATGCTCTGATGCAGCAGTTCCGCAAACTTCTTACCACAGCGAAAACCGCGCAGCGCCGGGCCCACGCGCCATACTCAAAGTTTCGCGTCGGCGCCGCGCTGCTCACGAAATCCGGCCAGGTCTACACGGGCTGTAATGTGGAGAATGCGAGCTACGGTCTCACGATTTGCGCCGAGCGTGTCGCGCTCACGAAAGCGGTCAGTGAAGGCCACCGGCAGTTCAAAGCGATTGCCGTCGTCGCTCCGAGCGCGAGCCTGAGTCCGTGCGGCGCTTGCCGGCAAGTGTTGGCGGAGTTCGGCGATATGGTCGTCGTCTGCGCCGACTCTCGCGACGCGCGACGGATTTGCGTGAATCTCCTGTCGGAATTGCTTCCCCATACTTTCAAGCTTTGATAGAAACGTCGCATGGATTTGAAGCATCGATCACGGGTTCTCACCGAAGGCATTGGCCGCGCGGCCGCGCGGTCGTATTTGCGGTCGGTCGGATTGACCGACGAAGATTTACACACAAAGCCGCTCGTTTGCATCGCCAACACGTGGATCGAGGCGATGCCCTGCAATATTCACTTGCAGCGGCTGGGCGCGAAGGTCAAGGAGGGCGTCCGCGCTGCAGGTGGTGTCCCGCTCGAAGCGAACACGATCGCGATTTCCGACGGTATCTCGATGGGCACGGAAGGGATGCGTTGCTCGCTCGTGAGCCGCGAGGTCATCGCCGATTCCATCGAGTTGGTGTTGCGCGGCTATCTGTTTGACGCCGTTGTCGCCATCTCCGGCTGTGACAAGACCATTCCCGGCACAATCATGGCGCTGGCGCGAACAGACTTGCCGGGCTTGATGCTGTACGGCGGCACGATCGCTCCCGGCAGATGGCACGGCAAGGACGTTACGATTCAGGACGTATTCGAAGGCGTCGGAGCCTGTGCCGCCGGCAAGATCACTGCCGAAGACTTGCGAGATTTGGAAATCGCCGCCTGTCCCGGCGCCGGCGCGTGCGGTGGACAGTTTACCGCCAACACGATGTCCACCGCCTCCGAAATGCTCGGCATCTCCATCATGGGCTACAACGGCGTGCCGGCTGAAGACCCGAAGAAACAACAAGTCGCCTTCGAAACCGGCCAGCAGATTGTTGAGTTGCTCAAACGCAATCTCACACCGCGCAAGATTATTACCCGGCAGTCTATGGAAAACGCCATCGCCGGGGTCGTGATGACCGGCGGATCGACCAATGCCGTGCTGCATCTGCTGGCCATCGCGCGCGAAGCCGGCGTGCCGCTCACGATTGATGATTTTGACCTCATCAGCGCGAAGACTCCGCTGCTGGCGGACTTGAAGCCCGGTGGTAAATTCGTCGCGACGGACATGCACACGGCCGGCGGCATGGCCGTCGTCGCGAAACGATTACTGGATGCCGGCCTATTGCACGCCGACGCAATCACGGTCACCGGCAGAACCATCGGCGAGGAGGCGCGTGCCGCGAAGGAGACAACCGGACAGCCGGTCATCCATCCGCTTTCCAATCCGATCAAACCGACCGGAGGCCTTGTCATTCTGAAAGGCAATCTCGCGCCCGAGGGCTGCGTTCTGAAACTCGTCGGGCACAAGCGCACGAGTCACCGCGGACCGGCGCGTGTGTTTGATTGCGAGGAAGACGCCTTCGCGGTGGTGCAGGCAAGACAGATCAAGCCTGGCGACGTGATTGTCATCCGGTACGAAGGTCCACACGGCGGACCCGGTATGCGCGAAATGCTCGCGGTCACCGCCGCGATCGTTGGTCAGGGCATCAGCGATCAGGTAGCGTTGATAACCGATGGCCGGTTCTCCGGTGCAACTTACGGTTTCACGGCGGGGCATGTCGCGCCCGAGGCCTCAAAGGGTGGGCCAATTGCGGCCGTGCGCGACGGCGACATCATCAACTTCGACGTGGAGAAACGCCGGCTCGATGTGGAGTTACCAGACGCGGAGATACAGAAACGTCTCACTCAGTGGAAAGCGCCGAAGCCCCGGTATGAAACAGGGGCGCTGGCGAAGTACGCGAAGTTGGTTTCCAGCGCCAGCGAAGGCGCAGTGACGCGCTAGAGAGACAGGAGCTTGATCAACTTGTACGTTCCGGCCGCGACCAGCGCCGAACACGGGATTGTCAGGATCCAAGCCCAAAGAATCTTCCGCGCCACTCCCCAGCGGACCGCGGAAGCACGCTTGGCAGTACCGCACCCCCATGATGCCCCCGGTAATGGTGTGATACCATTTCTCACAGACTGTCGGAACAATGAGTCAGGGCGTAACGTTTGCTTGAGTGTGGAGCCAGTGATGCACCAGCGATAGCACGCGGGCGGGCGTTTCCCAGAACGGACGCAGCGTTGCTGTCAGCGTCGCTTCC
>CAZMKD010000233.1:0-5770 GCA_964566575.1 uncultured Verrucomicrobiota bacterium | reverse complement strand
GACCGACCGACAACCAATCAACGCCAGAGGATCAACCGTCATGAAAACACAACCGAAAGGAGCCGCCATGAACACAGCCACACCGAAAATCGAACTTCAACAATCAACCCCGCACCGAAAAGCAGTTTCCGGAGGTTCCCTTAACGATTTGGCGGGAGGATTTCCTGCGGTTCAGCGTCCAGTTCGTCGGGGCGGTGGAGGAGGAGATGCGCCACTGGTACCAGCTAGTCCGGTTGCTTGCCTTCGTGGGGCTGCGCCGTATAATGCGAGTGGGATGAGCACTCCGCATAATCTTTTCAACTCGCTTCAGGAATTCGATCTTAGCGGCGGTAGGCGCGGGAAGTATTACTCGCTGCCGGCACTCGAAGCGGCCGGCATCGGGAAGATTTCGCGGTTGCCGGTCAGCATTCGCATCGTGCTCGAATCGGTGCTGCGCAACGTGGACGGCAAGAAAGTCACCGAGCGTGACGTGCGCGCGCTCGCCAACTGGAACGCGAAGTCACCGGCGCAGGAGGAAATCCCGTTCATCGTCGCACGGATTGTGTTGCAGGATTTCACGGGCGTGCCGTTGCTGGTGGATTTGGCGGCGATGCGGTCGGCCGTGGCGCGATTGAACAAAGACCCGAAGATCATCGAGCCGCTCGTGCCGGTGGATTTGGTTGTCGATCACTCCGTCCAGGTGGACTTCTTCGGGACGGCGGACGCGGTGCGGAAGAATCTTGAAATGGAGTTCAACCGCAACCGCGAGCGGTACCAATTATTGAAGTGGGGACAACAGGCGTTCAAGACGTTCAAGGTCGTGCCACCCGGCATCGGCATTGTGCATCAGGTGAATCTGGAGTATCTCGCGAAGGGCGTGTTGAATGCCGGCGACATTTACTATCCGGACACGCTCGTCGGCACGGATTCGCACACGACGATGATCAACGGGCTGGGCATCGTCGGCTGGGGCGTCGGCGGCATCGAAGCGGAAGCCGGCATGCTCGGGCAACCGGTGTATTTCCTCACCCCGGAAGTCGTCGGCGTTCACATGAGCGGCGCGTTGCGCGACGGGGTGACGGCGACCGATCTCGCGTTGCACGTCACGCAGATGCTGCGGAAGGCGAAGGTCGTCGGGAAGTTTGTCGAGTTCTACGGCCCCGGCGCCGCGAGCTTGCCTGTGGCCGACCGCGCGACCATCGCCAACATGGCGCCGGAGTACGGCGCGACGATGGGTTTCTTCCCGGTGGACGACGAATCGCTCAACTATTTGCGCACGACCGGTCGCACCAACGAGGAAGTAGTCGCGTTCGGCAGTTATTTCAAGGCGCAAGACATGTGGGGCATCCCGAAGAAAGGTCAATGCGATTACAGCGTTGATCTCGAACTCGATCTTGCCGAAGTGACGCCAAGCGTGGCCGGGCCGAAACGGCCGCAGGATCGCATTGACTTGCCGAACTTGAAGGAGGAATTCACGAAGGTCTTGCTCAAGCCGATGGCCGAGAGCGGTTACGGCAAGACCACCGCCGATTTGGGCAAGTGCGTGACGGTACATCTCGGAACGATGACAATGGCAGCCGGCGTGGACAAACCGTACGGCCTGACCAAAGACAATGTCTCGGCCAGCGAATCCGAAATGCGCGATCAGCATCCCACGCCCAATCACGTGGCGGCGGTGTTGCCGACGCGCAATGGCATGTTTGAGATCGGCCACGGCTCGGTCGTTATCGCGGCGATCACCAGTTGCACGAACACGTCGAACCCGTCCGTCATGCTCGCGGCCGGGTTGCTCGCGAAGAAGGCGGTCGAAGGCGGCCTGAAAGTGCCGGCGTACGTGAAGACCTCGCTCGCGCCGGGTTCGCGCGTCGTCACCGATTACCTGGCGAAGACCGGGCTGCAGCGATATCTCGACCGCCTCGGATTCAACCTCGTCGGCTACGGTTGCACGACGTGTATCGGCAACTCTGGTCCCCTCCCCCAGCCCATCGAGGAAGCCGTCACCAAGAACGATCTCGTCGCCGCGAGCGTATTATCTGGCAACCGCAACTTCGAGGCGCGCGTCCATCAAAGCGTGAAAGCGAACTTTCTGATGTCGCCGCCCTTGGTGGTGGCGTTCGCATTGGCCGGGCGCGTGAACATTGATCTGACGACCGAACCGATTCAGAACGGCGTTTACCTCAAGGACCTGTGGCCGACGCTACCGGAGATTCGCGACGCGATGAAGGCGGCGTTGAAGCCGGAAGTCTTCCGGTCGCTCTACAAGGATTTCGCGACGCAGAACCCGGCGTGGAACGAAATCCCCTCCTCCGTCGGCGCGGTCTACCGCTGGGATGCCGGCAGCACGTACATCCAGGAGCCGCCGTTCTTTACCGGCTTCACGATGCAGGCCGGTACGATCAGCGATATCACAGGCGCGAAGGCGCTCGGCATTTTCGGCGACAGCGTGACGACCGATCACATCTCGCCGGCCGGCAGCATCAAGAAGGATTCGCCAGCCGGCCGGTATCTCATCGATAACGGTGTGGCACCAGCGGATTTCAACAGCTACGGCGCCCGCCGTGGCAATGACCGGGTGATGATGCGCGGCACGTTTGCCAACGTCCGCATCAAGAACTTGATGGTGCCGGGTGTCGAAGGCGGAGTGACGAAACGAAATGGACAGACCGTTTCGATCTACGACGCGGCGATGGACCATCAGAAACACGGCACGCCGCTGGTGGTATTTGCCGGGCAGGAATACGGCACCGGCAGTTCGCGCGACTGGGCCGCAAAGGGCGCTCGGCTACTCGGCGTAAAGGCGGTCGTCGCCCAGAGCTACGAGCGGATTCATCGCAGCAATCTGGTCGGCATGGGCGTGCTGCCGTGTCAGTTCAAGGACGGCACGACGGCGCAGACGTTGAAACTCGACGGCACGGAGACGTTCGACGTGCTCGGGTTGAGCGATGCGGTCAAGCCACGGCAGGAGTTGACGCTGGTGATTCGCCGGGCGTCCGGCAAGGACGAGCGCGTGCCCGTGATTTGCCGGATCGATACTGCCATCGAAGTCGAGTATTACCGGCACGGCGGCATCCTGCCGTTCGTGCTCCGGCAACTCCTCGCGTCCGTTTAAGCCACCGCCGCCTCCGTCGCGGCTGGATGAGATCGGCCTTTCTCGGCGGGGCGAATCTCGCAGGCAACGAGGCAGATGTCGTCGGCCAGGCTCACGTTTCCACAAAACTTTTCCACGGCTTCAATGATGTGGTGCGTCAAATCATGGGCATTCTGGTCGAGATGCTCGGCGACCACGCGCTGCAAGCGGTCGCGGCCAAACTCTTCGCCGTCGTCATTGATCGGCTCGAAAATTCCGTCGGTGAACAATAGGAACATATCGTTGGGCCGGATCGGGCGCGAGAAATTGGCGTAGGTGCTGTCGGGAAACAGACCGAGCGCTGGGTTGTTTTCGAGATGCTCAATGAGCGGACTGACTTGGCGCGCCCCCCGATCGAGCACCAGCGGGGACGGGTGACCGGCGGAGGCGTAGGTGGCGACAGCCCGTTCGGTGTCGATCAGCAGGTAGAACGCCGAGACAAAAATGAATTGATTGCTTTCCTTGATGATGGTGGAGAAGTGCCGGTTGAGCGCGGCCATGAACGTGGCCGGATCGCCGGCTTGCGATGCGAGGTCTTGAAGCAGCGTGCGTAGGATGGCCGTGACCAACGCGGATCGCGCCCCGTGCCCCATGACATCGGCAATGAAAATGGCCGCGCGATGGTCCGAGAGTTTGACCACGTCGAAAAAATCTCCACCGACGGAACTGGTCGGCATGTAGACATGGTGGAAATTCAGACTGATTGCGTCGGCGCCGGGCGGGCTGCGGACTTCCGGGTACGTGCGCGGCATGAGGGCTTCCTGGAACTCGCGAGCGACGTCGAGGTCGCGCTGGATCTCGGCGGTCTTGACGGCGATTTCGTCCTTGAGTTGGTCGTGGTAGCGCAACACGCGCGTAGCCATCACCAGAAAATCCTTCGCGAGCGATTCGATCTCGTCGCCGGTATCAATTCGTCCGACCTGGCGCAACATGAGATCGACCGGCTGGGCTGATGGCGACGGCGTCCCGGGACGAGAGCCGGCCGCGACGGCTTGTGCAGCTAGTCGCAAGGTGCGGATGGGTCGGATGATTTTGCGCGTCGTGATAAACAACCCCAGGCAACTGAAGATCAGCAACAACACCGCGCCGGCCGCACCCAGCATCCAGAACTGGCGACGGATCGGGAACATCACAGTGGTGAGGTCTTGATGCACGACCACGTACAGAGGCGACAGTCCGGTCGCCTTGACGCGGAGTGGCGCAAGTCCGGTGGGTTTGACGGGCGCATACCCGACGAGGCGTGGCGTGCCGTCGTCAAATTCGACGACGGTCCAGCCTGGCTGGTCAACGGTCAATTGCCGGGTGAGTTCCTGACCGACCGTGCCCTGCAGGGGTAGCACTTGCTGGTGGCCGGCGAGCGAAACCAGGATTCGTCCATCGGCTTGAACAAATTGGCGGACGGGTTCGTCGGAGTCCAGAATGGGTGTGACGGAGAAGAACAGTGGCGAAGTGTTGAGGACGGCTTTGATGACGCCGATGGGCCGTGACGGGGCCGCGGGATCGAACAAGGGCAGCGCGATGTCGATGGAGTGCACGCGCGCACTGGCGTCGAATTGGACGCCCTCGAGGTGCGCCTGCCGGGGAGCGAGGGCGAACGCTTGTTGCCACCAGCGTTCGTCCGCCTGCCAGTAGTCCGTGGTCTTCCCCGTGGAGGCGACGAGTTGTCCGCGAATGTCGGTGACGAAGATCTCCGCATAATGCGACCGTGCTTCCCGAAACGACGCGAGCAGACGGGCCATGTTATTGGTCAACACGGCTTGCAATTCGGCATCTCCGGTCTCAAGTTGCGGCCAACGCGATTCGACCTGTTCGATGCGCGCGCGAAAGTCCGTGTCGGCAAGCTGAGGCTGCGCGTCGTTCTGCCGCAGCAGCAAATCGGCGATGGTGGAGATCGTCGTCAATTCTTCCAGTTCTTCCACGTGGCTCTGAATGGTACCCGCCAGTCCGAGGGCTAAGTGGCTGGCTGCCGCTTCAAACAGGAGTCCTTGCTTCTGTTGGTAGTCACGATAGCCGAGTGACCACACGGTAACGACGCCGATCGCCAAGGGAACGGCGGAAGCGATAAGAAGAATGCCGATGAATTTTGCTTTGATTCCGAGTTGCACGCCCATCCTCCGTTCAACCAGCGATATCCGACGCACGGCTAGAATCCGACGGACCCATAACATAGTTGCCGGGCACTGACAATCCTCCAACAGAGAAGGTAGTGGTACAGTTTCAATTGTCACCAAGCAGGGCAATCGATCCGTCGGCCGCTTGAGAAAGACAGGAAATTAGTCCTCACGCGCTGCCTGAACCCGGACAACCCAAGAACTTCCAAGCAACGTTTTTACAGTCCGAACATCGTCAAAGACTTTGACAAGCACTGCCTACGCCGAACCAAGGCCTGACCGTCCGAAGCAGATGTGATGTTCCATGCTTGGGGGGCTAACGGACCGATGCTTCCAAGTGGTGGTAGGCTGCGAGGGTCGCGAGCCGGGCGTCTTCCCGAGGGCCGCCCACGGTGAAATGGTAAAGACTTTGGAAGGCGTCGTCCGGGAGGCCCATCAATTCATGCACGGGATCGTCGAAGAAACAGCCGATGCCGGTTGCTCTCACGCCCTGGGCTTCGGCTTCCAGGTAGAGGACCTGCCCGATCATGCCGGTTTCCCAAAATAGATGGCG
>CAZMKD010000232.1:0-1938 GCA_964566575.1 uncultured Verrucomicrobiota bacterium | reverse complement strand
TCACCGCGGCTTGATTGAGTCAGAGGCAGGAACGCTTTTATTCCTGCGGTGATCAATGCTGAGATACGTGAGTCCACTCGCAGTGCTCGCGCACCACGAAGTTATCAACAGGTCACGGTCCGACGCGGCGTTTGACTTAGTCTAGGCACGAGGGTCGGATTGGTTACCGCCTCAAACGACCATCAAGTGTCACGCCTGACCGGGTCCCTGCCCCTGCCTCAATCAAGTCTCGCGGGCTTTGGCTTCATGGTTTTCTTTTTCTTTTCTTAAAAGCTGTCTTCTTCTTCTCTCCGCCACGCGGCGGAAAATCTTCTCATCCCTGCGGCGCGTCCGGCTTCGGGGCGCGCGGCAGCGCGCCGGGTTTGGCCGGGTGCGGTTTGACCATTTTTCCGATGGCCCAGACGAAGCCGGCTAGTTCGCGCCCCAACGCCGCGGCGGCCACCTGCGACTTCTTGTGGCGCGTGCCGGTGAGGTGTTTGTAGCGCTGATGGAGTCGGGTCTGCGCGTTCCAGGCGATGTCGGTCACGGCCTTGGGCAGGCCTTCGTGGCGGGCCAGCACGCCGCGACTGATCCGCGCCGGCGCCCGGTAGTTCCACGCCGCCTCGATGAGGGCCTTGCGCGCGATGCCGTTGCCCATCTTGGTGATCCCGCCCTGCTTGCGATCCCCGCCGGTGGTGTCTTCACTGGGCACCATGCCGAGGTAACTCATCAACTTTCACTCGGTCACCGGGTTTGCGCGGGATCTTGGAGGGCGCCACCACGATGCAGCCGTGGCCGTGGGCGCGCAGACAGCGACAAAGCGGATAGCCCGTTGGCCCCGCCTCGTAGGCGAAGCGCAACTCGGTGGCTGGATGGGCGACCTCCAGCTTCTTGGCAAGCTTGAGCACGTCGTCGTGGGTGCCCCCGAGGAGTCCGTAGCGCCGCACCTCGGTCGAGTCCGAGGGCGCCAGGCTCACGGCGATGGAGTCCTTGTGCATGTCCAGTCCCAGGAAGAGCACGGGGCCGTGCGAAGTGGCGCTGAGCCTGGGCCGGCCCAGAATCGCCTCGACCGTGGCGGTCACGGCCGGGTCCTGGCGGAGAGGTTTGAGCGGCGGGCTTTGCGGCTCGACAGTATTGGGGTCGCGGAGTATGTAGGTCTTCATGGTGTCTGCTTTTCTTTCATGTTGTTTGAACTGCTGTTTGAATTTGAACTTCGGTTCACAATATTGGGGCTCGGTCTCCCGACACACGTCGGGTCGCAATCCCCGTTCCAGGAGAGCAGGCACCACTTTCGCTTTCATCGCCAGCCATACTGTCTAGGCGGCACTACGCGTATGGGCTATTATTGAAACACTATTATGAACACGCTGCGAAAATTGTTCGGTCCAAGCAGAGAGGAAATCTGGCGACAGCTTTCCAGTGAAACCGGTGCGGACTACGTTCAGGGCGGCTTTTGGAAGGGAGACAAGGTCCAGGCCACGCACGATGAATGGACCATCACGCTGGATACTTACGCGGTATCCACCGGCAAAACCACAATGGTTTTCACCCGACTGAGAGCACCCTACGTCAACCCCGACCACTTCCGGTTCACCATCTACCGTCGTGGGCTATTCAGCGATATTGCCAAGTGGCTCGGGATGCAGGACATCTCGGTCGGTCATGAGGACTTCGACCGGGATTTCATAATCAAGGGCACAGAGGAGGGAAAGTTGCGTGCGCTGTTCGACAACCCAAGGCTCAGGGAGTTGATTGCCGCCCAGCCACAGATTCACTTAACGGTAAAAGACGACGAGGGATGGTTGGGAACGGCCTTCCCTGCCGACACTGACGAGCTCTGTTTTCATGTCCATGGCATTATCAAGGACGTGGAACGCTTGAAATTGTTGTTTGAGTTGTTCGCTGAGACACTGGATCAGTTGTGTCGCATCGGCTCCGCCTATGAGGAGGCACCAAAAC
>CAZMKD010000231.1:0-28822 GCA_964566575.1 uncultured Verrucomicrobiota bacterium | reverse complement strand
TTCATGGCCGCGTCGTCTCGATGTGCGTGACGAAAACGTAACCGCGCGCGATTTGGTTGGTTTGGTCCGGCCACAAGTAGTGAATGTTCTTGGCGGCCTGCCGCTCCGGTGTCGCGGTGTCGGTCAAGAACATGATTGTTTGCGCGGCGAATGGCAATCCGTGCACGATCATCGGATCGGGATCGAGAATCACGTACTTCGGTAACTCCCGCGGCAACTCGTCGAGCCGGGCGGCGACGTTCAGCAGTGAACTGTCGAGCCATTCTGCCACTCGTGGATCGCGCGGCCACACAACGAAATACGACCGGTAGCCTTCGACGGCCACAGCGACCGCCAGCACCGGCGCCAGCACGCGCCACAGTGTCCGCTCCGCCAACCACTCCGCGCCCAACGTGGCTAACAGCATCGCCGCCGGCATCGCCAACACGGCGCGGCCGGAATGCGGAATGCCTTCGCTTGCAAGGATGGCCGGCACCGCACCGATCACCAACCACCACAACAAAAACCGTTGCCGTCGCGCCGCCACAATGATGCCGGCCAGAAATAAGACGCCGACCGGCCAGAACAACATCGCGCGACCGGGCAGGTTGTGCCGCGGGTTCAGATCACCCATGACGTTGAACATGCCGGCCGTGCGCCACGCGTTGTGGATTAGATCGGACACCGGATGCGCCGTCGGCAGCGTCTGTAGTTGGACGGCGCGATAAAAGTAGAGGTCCGGATGTCGCAAGGCAAACACCGCCAGCGGTAACACTGTCAACATCGCTACCCCGCCGGCCGCCGCGGCAACGCGCCACGTCGGCCGCGCTCCCGGCCGGCTACAATAGATCAATATCAACAATGGCGTCAGCCGGTAGGCTTGGTACGAGTGAAACCCCAGGCCGTACACAAGTCCGGCCGCGACCGCCCACATCAATGCACGGCGTTGGTCGGTTGTGGCGACTGCCACACCCCACAGCCACAGCGACCACACCAGGAAGAAAGCCGAGATGGCTCGCAGCCCTCCCATGCGCGAGATGTTGATGTGCCAGAAACTCGTTGCCATAAACCACGCGGCGAGCCATGCAGTTCGCCGAAGACCTAGTTGCCGGGCCAGCGCGTACACGCCCAGGACCGTGAGCGTCCCCAGCAACGCGCTCGGCAAGCGCAACACCCACGGCTTCGCGCGTCCTGTCAGACCAAACGCGAGCGCGGTCAGATTCACGTACAAACCTTCGCGGCCGTTGATCTCGGGATAGAAAACTCGAAAGTCGCCGCTCCGCCACGCGGCGATGGCATCGTTGCCGTCGGTGGCTTCGTCGGCATACAAGCCAGGCGGGATCGAATCGAGTTGGTAGAACCGCAGAAACGCCGCGAGCACGACCGCGAAGGCAACCACGGTATATTTCATCACCAAAACTTCCAGTCGCCGGTCACCAATACCCACGCAGCCAATGCGGCGTTGCTAACGGCGTGGGCGACGACGCAGGACCAGACGCAGCGCGTCCGGTACAGCAGCCAATTATATAATGCGCCACAAATCAGCCCGGCCAGCCACTGGTTGTGCTCCGCGCCGAACAGCGCCACCGTGATCAGAAACGACGGCCACGTGAACGTGCCAACTGGCACAGACTTGAAATCTTCCTTCACCAGCCACCGGATCAGAAACGCTCGCCAAAATAACTCCTCCATTAACGGCACGACCGCGACCGCGCCAAAGACGCGAACCGCGATGAACCCATACCGGCCACTCGGATCAAATGGCGCGGCGTGACTTAGTTTCGGATACAGTGGATCAATCGCAATCCAGATCACGATGGCGACGAGGCCGACACCGATCCCGAGCCACGCCATCCCGCGCCGCATCTCGACGTACTCCCGGCGAAACCACCACAACGCCCCGGCCACTGCGAACGTCTTGACCGGATACAGCCACAGGAGATTGGCGTTGGATTGAAACAGCAGGAACGCCATGTAAATGCCCATCGGCAAGACGTACGGCAGCCACGGCCTCGATTTCATCGTTGGGCGGGCGGCGCGTTGGTTTTGGGAAACAACCCACGGATGAGCCAGTGTTTCTTCAGGCCTTGTACGAGGTCGTCGGCGTCCACAACGAGCTTGGAGATGCCGGACAACATCTCGTCGTTGGATTGCACTTGCGAGTTGAGGTTGCTGGTGATGGACGCGAGATTCAGCAACGTATCGTTGAGGCTGCTGGCGAGAATGTCGAGGTTGGTGTTGGCGGAAACGAGCACGCCGTCGAGCCGGAGCGTGAGATTGCTCACGGCCGGGCGGACTTCGGTGACGAGGTCGTTGGCGTTAGAGGTCAACGCGCTGGCGTGGGCGGTGAGCGCGGCGGAGTTGTCGAGGACTACGTTGAGACGGTTGGTCAACGCGAGGATGTCGGGCAAAGCGGCTTCGGCCTGCCCCAGTAGTTTCTCGGCGCGCTCGGTCACGCTCGCAGATTCTTCCGGCGAGAGGAACGAACCATTACGGGCTTCGCTCAACGGGACGTACTTGCCGGACACGAGGACTTCGGCGGGCCGGTTGTTCGCTTCCTTGACGGTAGCGTTGCCGTCGTAGCCTTTGAGGATTTCAAGTTGTCGCCCGAGCAGGCCGGAGGTCGCGACTTTGATTTTTGAATCGGTCCAGATGTATCCGTAATATGGCCGCTTGATCTGGATGCTGATGAACACGCCGTAGTAGGAGCCGGGCGGCTGCGCTTCGATGGTGGTGATTTCGCCGACCTCAAAGCCCATCATCCGGACCGGGTCGCCGACTTCGAGGCCGTCGGCACTTCGCAAGAGGGTGAAGTACGGGCACCGCGGCACGCGCCAACCTTTTCGTTCGGAGGTTCGGTACAGGTAATAGCCGAACCCGGTCACCAACAACAGCAATGCCACCACGACAAACACGCCGACCACGCGTTCGGTTCGCCGCGATTCTGCCTCAGTTTCGTTCATCGCACCAAATATCCTGCCAGAAATACCGCGTCCAATGCCAGACAACACGCGAAGCTCTCCACCACGGCGCGCGTCGTCGCCTGCGAGAAATCTTCGATCTGCCCCATTCGTTCCAGCCCGTGGTAACAACTCACCACCGCCAGCACCGCGCCGAACAACGCCGCCTTCACCGTCACGAGCACGAAATCCATCCAGTGCATCGCATCGGCCAATTGCGCGCAATAGCCCGCCAGCCGCAGCGGCACGCCTTGCAAAAACGCCACGACGTAGCCGGTCGCCAGCGCGATAAAAATCAAATACACCGTCAGACAAAACGTCGAGACCGCCAGCGCCTTGACCCGCGGCACGACCAACTCGCGCATCGCGCGCGTGCCGATCTTGCCGCTCAGCCGTAACGCGCCGAGCTCCACAACCGTGGCCGTACCGGCCCGCGCCGCGAGTAGAAATACCGTGAGCAACGGCCCGAGTTCGCGTATCACCACCGTCACCATCACTGTGCCCATGTAACGTTGCGCGCTGACTTGCCGGAGCAACGCCACCGCCTGCCCGACAACGAGTAACCCGAGTGCCAATCCGAGCAACCCGACTATCGGCAATTGCCGGACGCCGCAATGCCAGAGTTGCTCGGCAGTGTGCGCGCGCACTTGCCGGCGTAGCGAACGCGGCACGCTCAACGCCGCCGTCAATGCCGCATAGCCGAAGCGCCACCGGGCACGCAGTCCTGCCGGCGAATGCAGCGCGCGTTCACCGAGATTGTCAACCCACGTTTGCATGATTACTCAAGCAGCGCGCCGTACCGGAGATTGCGAATGCTCACAGTCAACTCATACACAGCAAGCGTCTCCATCGCAAACAAAACCACTGCGCCACCGGCCACGATGATGTCGGCGCGTTCGGGGCGCAAACCGGAGACTTTCTTTCGTTCCGCCAGCGGCATCGCGTTGAGTCGCATCACCAGCGCGCGCACTTCGTCGAGCGTGAACGTCGCGTGATCGACATGGCCCTTCAACATCCGGACCAGTGTCGTGTTCGTCCCGCCCGTCGCGACGAGACGCGTATCGTCGAAGCCGGCTTGCCCCGCTTGGAGCGGGGCAAGTTCGCGGTGCAGCGTCGTGCGGAGAAACTCGGCGAGATCGGCGAACTCGGGAAATTTCTCGGTGAGCCGCACAGCACCGAGTGGCAGGCTTTGGAGTCGTTCGATCTTGCTGTTGCGGCCGAGAATGAACTCGGCGCTGCCACCGCCGATGTCCATGACAAGCAGACGGTTGCGCGCGAATGTTGGATCGCTCGACACACCGCGAAAGATCAGTTCGGCCTCGCGCTGACCGGTGATGATCCCGACCTCAAGGCCGGTGTTGGCGCGAACGGCATCGAGAAAGTCTTGCCGGTTGTCGGCGTCGCGCGCGGCGCAGGTGGTGAGGGCGAGGATGTCGATCGCACCATGTTCGCGGGCGGCGGCAGCGTAGTTGGTAATAGCTTGGACAGTGCGGACGATAGCGACGCGCGAGAGGTGCCGGGTTTCGTCGACGCCTTCGCCGAGGCGCGTGGTCGTGTCTTTGGAGATAACCGGGAAGATTTGATGGTCGCGGACGTCGGCGACGAGGAGTTTGATGGTGTTGGTGCCGATATCAATGACGGCGCGGCGCATGGGCGGATTGATAGCACGGCGGGGCGCTCACTTGCAAATGGGCTGGTTGAGTGGTTTGGTATGCCCGGTGAGGCTTGCAATCATTGCGTTACTGGCGATCCCCGCAGTCGTATGGGCGGCGACGGGCGATCCGTCGAACGTCGCCGAAGCCCATCTCCGTGGTCAGAAACGGAAGCTCGGACTGACGGACGCGGACCTGAATGATCACGTCATGAAGGACCGTTACGTGACGAAGTCGACCGGCACGACACACATTTACCTGAGGCAGCGCCACGCCGGCATCGAAGTGTTCAACGCCGACGTCGGCATCCACGTGACGCGCGACGGGCGCGCAGTCAGCTTGGGCAACCGGTTCGTGCCGAACCTGGCCGGCAAGATCGATCGGCGAGTGCCCGTTCTTACTGCGCCGCAGGCGGTGGCGCGTGCCGCGGAACATCTGCAATTGAAGCTGATCAAGTCCGGCCCGGTCAAGCTCATGTATTTTCCTCAGGCAGACCGTGTACGGCTGACGTGGAATTTCACAGTGCGGGTGGACGGACAGCATTGCTGGAATATGTTCGTGGACGCCAAGACCGGCCAGGTGCTGGCGAAATTCAACCAGGTCGTCAACGACACCTACGGGGTGTTTGCCATGCCGCTGGAAAGTCCCGACGACGGGGCGCTCACGCTGGAGACCAACACGTTCAGCGTCGCCACGAACGCGTCGCCATTTGGTTGGCACGGCACCGACGGCCTCGCGGGCGCGGAGTTCACCGACACGCGGGGCAACAATGTGTTTGCACAGGAGGACGCGGACGCCAACGATACCGGCGGGACCCGGCCCGACGGTGGGGCAGGATTGGATTTTGATTTCGCGCTGGACTTGGGACAGGATCCGACGAACGAAACCTATCAGTCCGCCGCCATCGTGAATCTGTTTTACTGGAACAATGTCCTGCACGATTTGCATTATCAGTACGGTTTCGACGAGGCGGCCGGCAATTTTCAGCAGAACAACTACGATCGCGGTGGTCTGAGCAACGACGCCGTGCAGGCCGACGCGCAAGACGGCTCGGACACGAACAACGCAAACTTTTTTACGCCGACGGATGGTGAGCCGGGCCGGATGCAGATGTTTATTTGGACGTACACGTCGCCGCGCCGGGATAGTGATTTTGATAACGGCGTGATCATTCATGAGTACGGCCACGGCGTGTCAACGCGGTTGACGGGTGGGCCGTCAAACTCCAGTTGTCTTCAAGGCATCCAAAGCGGCGGCATGGGCGAGGGCTGGAGCGATTGGTGGGCGTTGGTGTTGACGGCACAGACGAACCGGACTCACGGCCTCGTCACGTATCTTCTCGGTGAACCGCCGACGGGTGTGGGCATCCGGCATTTCCGGTACTCCACGGATCTGTCGGAGAATCCGCTGACGTATGGTTCGATCGGGATCACCGCCGGCGAGGTGCATTATGTCGGGGAGATCTGGTGCGAGGCGTTGTGGGAGATGTATTGGAATCTCGTGGATGCGAGCGGCTTCAGCACCAATCTTTATACGGGCGCGGCTGGCAACAACATCGCGTTGCAGTTGGTGATGGACGGGCTGAAGCTCCAGCCGTGCAACCCCACTTTCCTCAACGCGCGCGACGCGATTCTGCAGGCCGATCAGATCCGGTACGGCGGCGCACATCTTGATTTGCTCTGGCGGGCGTTCGCCAAACGCGGCCTGGGCTTCAGCGCCTACGACGGCGGCAGCCACACCAACTTCCTGGACGTCATCGAGGCTTTTGACTTGCCGGGGTTGAGCGTCGTCGGTCTCCGTGTCACTGCCGGCAACGGACTGGTCGATCCCAACGAATGCAACCAACTTGCCGTGATGTTACGCAACAATACGCCCACGACGGGCACCGTTGTATCCGCGACGTTATCGACCAGCACGCCCGGGGTCACGGTCCTGCAACCACTGTCGACCTATGCCGACATCGACCCCGGCGCGACAGCGACCAATATAACGTTGTTCGTCATCGAGACCTCACCGTCTTTCTCGTGCGGTGCATCGATCGATTTCACCCTCATCGCCACCTATGACGGCGGCGCGACGACCAGCACGTTCAGCCTCGCCACCAGTGGCTTGGTGTCGAACTCGACCGGCGCCGCCATCGAGCCCGGTACGACGGACTTGGGCGTGTACTGCGACGATTGCGCGACCAACATCGCGCTCCCGTTCCCGTACATGTTCTACGACGAGACCTATACCAATGTGACGTTGAGTTCGAATGGCTATTTGCAGTTCAACGGCGACACCAACGCCTTCGAAAACCTCTGCCTGCCGCGCAGCGGTTTTGGCCCGACGATCTTCGCCTATTGGGACGATCTGCGCACCGACGGCTCCGGCAACGGAATCTTCACTTCCATCACCGGTAGCGCACCCGACCGGATCTTCAACATCGAGTGGCGCGCCGTCGATTATGCCCTCACCACGAATGTCAACTTTGAGGTGCGACTGTACGAAGGGCAAGCGCGGTTCGATCTCATCTTCGACGCGCTGAACGATGCCGGCGCAAGCGCCACGGTCGGAGCACAGAAAGACACGACCCGCTTCACTCGGGTTAGATGCACTGGAAATCCGGTTGGGTTGACGGCAGGCCTGCAGTTGACCTTCCTGTTGCCCGTTTGCTCCAACAGCACCGGCCAGTGTGACAGCGATTCGGATGGGATGCCGGACACTTGGGAATTGTCCTACATACTCGACCCCAACGACGCAACCGACGCCGCGCAGGATGCCGACGGCGACGGCATGACCAACCTCGCGGAGTTTCTCGCCGGCACCGACCCGCGCGATGCAACCAGCGGTTTACGCATTACTGACACCGGCAGCAGCGGCGACGATTGGACGGTGACTTTTACCACGGTGACCGGCAAGACCTACGGCGTCGAGAGTTGCGACGATCTGGTGGTTGGCTTGTGGACCACCGTCACCAACAACGTGGCCGGTGTGGGCGGTTTGATCGAGATAATCGATGCCGGCGGAGCGACGGTAGAGCGCCGCTTCTACCGCATCAAACTGATGCAATAACCCGGCGTGAGGGGAGATTCCCTTTGACTTTTCTTGGCCTCCAAGGCATGATTCAGCACTGTTGTTTCGGGGAGAGATCCGAAGTATATTCCGCCGATGAGAAAGCATGCTAGTCTTGTTTGCTGGGTCGTTAGCCTCTGTTGGCTGCCGGCGTTGCATGCGCAGACCGTGCGCGTGATGCAGTGGAACGTCGAGCGTAACCTCGGACGACAGTCCAACAACACCAACGCGCAGGCCAAAGCCATCGCCCGTATCGTCAACTACAACCAGCCCGACATCCTGTTGTTCAACGAGATTGACAAGAGCAACAACTTGAGTGTTGCCTCGAACGAAGCCGCAATCACTGATTGGATCACCAACAACGTTCCCTATCTTGGCACACAACCCGGCGTGACGTTTTACGTGAAAGCTTCGAGTAGTTCGGATGGCTTCATCCGCAACGCCGCTGTCAGCCGGTACCCGATATTCGCCGCGGGAACGTACACCAGTGCCAACATGATTCGCGGGCTCCACGCTTTCAGAGTGCAGATGGAGGGTACGAACGTGCTTCAAGTGTTCCATGCACATTTCAAGTGTTGTAGTGGCACCGGGGACTGCGAGGAGCGCCAGACCAACGCCGTGTTTGCCTCGAACACCATCCGTGCCTGGGCCGCAACCAATTCCCTTCCGTATATTTTCGCCGGCGACTGGAATGAGGATGAGGCCAACCCGCAATGCTCGTTGACCAGCACTTATCGGCCGATCACCATGGTCCGCACCAACGGGAATCTTGTCGAGTTTATCCCCACGGCCCTGAACGGCAGCAGCAAGACGATCAGCTCGACAAGTCCAACGCGACGGCTTGACTATTGCCTGGCCGGGAGTAACCGGCTGTCGGCGGTTTCGGGCTACGTGTTCAACTCCTCGGTTTGGGGATCGCAGTACACCAGTGTCATCCCCGGCAGCTCCACCAGCGACAGCACAACCGCCTCCGATCACCTCAACGTGTTCGTAAATTACTCCTTTCCGGTGAGCGGCGCCACGAATTTTGACGTCACGCCAGCGTCGGCCTTTGCCAGCAGTGGAAATGAGGGTGGGCCATTCGGCCCGCCCAGCCAGGTTTACACGTTGACCAACAGCGACACCATTCCTCTGTTCTGGAGTGTGACGAAGACTTCGAATTGGCTGACCATCTCCACGTTGGCGACAAACCTGACGCTTGGTGCGGGCGGGAGTACCAACATCACCGCGTCCATCAATTCTGGCCCCAATTCGCCCTGCGCCGGCACCTATTCGGATACGATCAATTTCAGCAATACAGCCACAGGCATATCGCTTTCCCGCGACGTCTCACTCACAGTGACGGCGTTCCCGCCGACGGCCAGTTTCACCGGCAGCCCGACCAATGGGGTCGAACCGCTCGTAGTGACCTTCACCGACGCCTCAACCGGTTTCATCACAAATCGGTTTTTGGATTTCGGTGACGGCGGGACGACCAACGTCACCACTAACAGCATCGTCCACACATACTTCGCGGGCAGCTATCCGGTGATGCTGGTGGTCAGCGGTCCCTGTGGCGTCAACACCAATACCCAGCCGAATTACATCAACGTGTTGACGGTGTTTCAGAATTGGCAGATTCAGTATTTTAGCGACACGAACAACCCGGCGGCGGCAGCCGATTTCGACGCGGATGGCGACGGGATGAGCAACACAAACGAGTTTCTGACCGGCACCAATCCAACCAACAGCGTCTCGGTGTTCCGCATCACTTCGATTGCGAGGGAGGGCAGCAACTTTCGGCTCACGTGGACGACAACAGGCGGCAAGATCAACGTGGTGCAGGGCGGAATCGGCAGTTTCGATGAATTTGGCAATCCGAGTAGTCCCTCCTACACCAATGAGTTTTTCGACATTAGCGATCCGATTGGCATTGCGGGAAGCGGAGATGCGGTGACCAACTTCGTGGATGACGGCTCATGGCTCGGTGACTATACCAACTGGCCAGCACGATATTACCGCATCTGGATGGTGCCGTAGGCGGGTCGTCAGTCGAGAGTGCCCCAAATAGTGTTTTTCGTTTCTTGACATCCGGGACGGTGGGGGCTAGGATGCCGTAGATTCAGTTGATGGGAACGCAAAAGACGGCGAGGGTTTTGGGCTATTTGATCAGGAGGAGAAAGTACATGCGCAAGACAACTGCGGGCAGTTCATTAAGGAAGCTGCGTGCTTTTACGCTCATCGAATTACTCGTCGTCATTGCCATCATCGGGATTTTGGCGGCAATGTTGTTGCCGGCTCTGGGTAAGGCAAGAGAGAAAGCCCGAGCTACTTTGTGTCTCGGTAACATGCGTCAGTGGGGTCTCGCAGTTGGGATGTACGCCGACGACTGGCAGGATTACTTGCCGGCGGAGGGTCAAGCCTTCGGTCCCGCCAGCGCTTCTCCGTATGCTTGGTATAACATACTCCCGCCCTATATCGGCTCCCCTTCGTTGATCACCCTCTATACCCAGAATAAGCCACCGCTGCCCTCTTCCAAGTCGATCTATTCATGCCCGTCTGCCACATACAAAGGCCCCACCCCTACGGACGCTACTCCGTACTACATGGTTGGTATGAATGGTCGTATGGACCCGAACGGGCTTGGCTTGTTCAAACGGGGCCAGTGCGATCAGCCTTCTACTACAGTAATGTTCTGCGAGAACGACGGTTCGGTTTCCGGCTCAAATGGCAAGTACGCGCCCAAACGTCATTCCGGAGGTTCCAATCTCACCTTCGTAGACGGACATGCGCAATGGGTCAAATGGGAAGATTGGTGTCGGGAGTGTCCAAGCAGCGCGGGCGCCGAAGCCGACTCGACGGTACTCTCAGGCGACTGGAAGCCGGGTAAGAAAGTGCATTGGTTTCCATATGCCGGTGCGTCGACTTGATGCGCGACCGATGGGAACAGTAACGCGGTTTTGGTAAACTTGGGAAGCAGGAAGCAATACGAGGAATGGAAAGGTAAGAAAATGAAAAAGACTTTTGGTTTAATCACAGCAGTTGTCACGTTGGCGCTCGGAACGAGCGTATTGGCAGCGAATTTCACAGCCGGTAACCTCGTGGTCTACCGTGTGGGAACTGGGGTGGCAGGCTCCTTGACGAACAGAGGCAGCGTTGTCTTCCTGGACGAGTATATGACGAATGGAACGTTCGTTCAGTCGATTCAGATCCGGACCAACTACTTCGGCGCCAACAGCCCGCTGCTTGGCGATGGCACATCGGCGATCGACGGTCTGCTCACTCGGTCAACGGACGGTCGGTTCATTGTATTGGCCGGTTACGGGGCAACACTTGGGCAATTCACGAACTTCGCTTTGATCGGCACTTTCGCCAACGAGGCTCCGCGCGTCGTAGGCTTCGTAGACGGCTCCGGCAACATCAAGACGACGACCGCTATGACGAACTCGTTACTGGATGGTTCGACTGTCCGAAGCGCGGCCAGCACCGATGGCACGAACATTTGGTTCACCGGCAACCCACTCGGCGTTAACTATACGACGCGAGGATCCAACGATGAGACACGGGTCACTACTTCCTCCGCCAACACCCGGCAATCCAACGTCTTCAGCAATCAGCTCTACTTCAGCGCCGGCGGCACCAACCCTCGCCTCGGCACTCCGACAAACGCGTGTTGTTATCTTCCCACCAGCACGAATGCTCTTTTCGCAAGTCTTCCCGGTGTGCCAACCGATACCAACCAACCGATCGCCTTCGTCCTTTTGAAGCTGAATGCGGGGGGCGCGGACCCGCTCGATACGCTTTATTTCACAGACGATGGCACGTTGCAGGGCAGCAGCGTTCAGAAGTTTTCATTGGTCGGCGGGACCTGGGTCAACAATGGCTCCATTGCTGGGATTAACAACCCGGTCGGCTTGGCCGGAGCGACTCGAATTGTTGGCACCACGACCAACGTGGACCTGTTCATCACCCAAGGTGGCGCAACTCTCACCGGCGGCGGTAATATCGCTTACGTCGCCGACCCGACCGGTTACAATGCAGGCCCCAGCGGCTCACCCGCCCTCATCTACGACGGGAGCGTTGCGGGGTTCGCGAAAGGTCTCCGTGGTATTGTGTTCGCCCCCGTCGGGACCGAGCCGGGCGTGCCGGGGCAAATCTCGGTCGGGCCGCTATTGGAGTACAGGCCGCGAGGACTGACCGGCGGGCCGTTCAGCCCGGGAACCAACAATTATTCGGTGGCCAACTTGGGCACGAACACTGTGACTTGGGGAGCGAGCGTTGTTGCTGACGGCAACTGGCTGACACTTTCTCCCACCAGTGGCTCTCTGGCGAGCAACGCCAGCACGACTGTCATCGCCACGGTCAACGCCGCCGCCGATAGCCTGATCGGCGGATCGAATTATGCTGCCACCATCACCTTTACGAATGCAATCGATCATCTCGGGGACACGATACGCCTTGCCAGTCTGAGAGTATTCGCGCTCACGGTCACCACGGCGAGCAACAACGTATCGTGTGGAGTGACGAACACCGCCACCAACTTTGACTCCATCGGTCCGGACGGCGGGCCATTCTGCCCGTTGACCTACGTTTATACGATATCCAACACCGCCAGCTCGGCGACGTCTTGGTCAATCACCAACGGGGCCAGTTGGTTCAATATCAGCGCCACGAACGGTACCTTGGCGGGGGATGCGGCCACGAACATTACCCTCACAATCAACAGCTCGGCCAATGACTTGAGCAGAGGTTACAGGGCGACCACGCTTTACTTCAACGACACCACCCCCGGCCATGACATTTCGGATATCACACGCCGAGTCAGCCTCGCAATCGACATCGGGTTCTACGACGACTTCAGCACATTCAGCCCCGGCAACCTCATCGGACAGCAAAGCTGGGTGCTGCAAGATACAGCCGGCCAGGACAACGTCACTTTGCCGATTCAAGTCACCAACGGTGCGGTCAGGATCCCAGGTCCAACCGCCAACTCTAATCATCAGGATGCCCGGAAGGAGACCGGCTATACCAACTATACGTCCGTGTTCTATGGCACGGTGTCGATCGTCAGCACCGCTGGGCCGAGCGATGGTACCCCGTCGTTCGTCTTGGCGCTACGTACTGCTTCGAATGGCGGTGGTTTCAACAACTACCGCATCAGCGCGCGACAGGACGGCGCGGGTGGGTACGTGTTCGCCACTGCCTTGGCAGGCTTTTCCGCTTGGGGCTTCGAAACAACGGGCAGTCACAGTTTCGGCTCCACCAACATCTGGATTTGCAAGACCGACCCGGATGGTACCAACTCCGTGATATTTGTCAATCCGACCAGCCCGGTCATCCCCGAGACGACGAACGTTGTCTCAGTCTCCAACTCGGGAACGGCAGTCGGGTCGGTTGTCTTGTCTCAATTCGAGAGCGAAACGGCCAAACCGGCGGGCATGAGCATTCGCAAGATCTCCGTCTCGAGGAACTACGCGCAGGTCTACGACGAGCTGAAAGCTGGTGCCTACGCCAATTTCGGCGCCAGCCCGACCAATGGCGCCGCGCCATTACTTGTGAACTTCACTGACAGGTCGAGCGGCACACCCTTGACTTGGGCTTGGGATTTTGGTGATGTCACCACGTCAACGGCGACTAACCCGTCCCACACGTATGCCGGGGGCGGCACTTACACCGTGAGGTTGATCGTCACGGGGCCGACCGGCTCCAGTACCAATACTCAGGTCGGCTTGATTACCGTTACCGGCCCGCCGGCGGATCCGTTCGTCACTTGGCAGACAAATTACTTCCCCGGTGGCGGCCCGAATGCGGCGGCGAGTGCTGATCCGGATGGCGATGGGGTCAGCAATACGAACGAGTTCCTGACCGGCTTCAATCCGACCAACGCCGCGGCGTTTGCGCGTGTCACCAGCATCGGGAGCTCGGGCGGAGGCACGAATCAGGTCATTACGTATCTTGGCGCCAGCGGCGACTCGACGTACTTCGGTGGCCCCGCCTCGCGCACCAACGTGCTGGAGTTCACGCCGGGCACAAACATCGCCTCCGTAGCCGGCAACTATACGAACAACTTCACGAGCACCGGTCTGACCAACGTCCTCAGTGGCGGCACCGGCCTCGGCGCGTCCGTGAGTCAGACGATTTCCGGCGCTGCGACCAACAAGCCGGCCCGGTACTACCGCGTGCGCGTGTTGTCGCCGTAACAAGACCCGAAAACAAACCACGCTGACGTCTTTGACCATCCGGTCGAAGGCGTCAGCGCGTTTCTGGGGTTGAGGTGCCGTTTCTACGGGGCGGGCCGCAGGTGTGCCAGCTTCCGTTGAGCCTCGGTCATTGCGGGGGCCAATCGCAGCGCGAGTTCGTACTGCTCGATAGCCTTTTCGACGTCGCCCTTCTGTTCGTAGGCGAGCCCCAAGTTGAAGTGCACATCCGGGAGATCGGGCTTCAGCCGGAGCGTTTGTTCGTAATGCTTCACTGCGTCGGGAAGTTGATTCGCGATAATGAGCGCGTTTGCCAAATTGTTGTGCGCCTCGAAATCGTTCGGGTCGATACGGACGGCGCATCTGAGTTGCTCGATCGCCTCCTGTGTGCGGCCCGTTTGTGCCAAGGCGCTTCCGAGGTTGAAGTGCGCCCTGGCAAAGTCGGGTTTCAGACGGAGCGTTTTCCTGAATTGGCCGATGGCCTCTTCAAGCTTGCCCGCTTGCGTCAAGGCGAAGCCTAGATTGTGGTGTGCCACATACGCGTCTGGGCGTTTCTCCACGTTATCCCGCCAAAGTGTCGCGTTACTTGCATAGATACCAGCCCGCGTCCATGTGGCGACCGCCAGCGCCAGCAACACGGCCACGCCAGCCGCTGTTCCCCGGGATCGCTGGCGTTCACCCAAACGGTGGCCAAGCCGCTGTGCGAACGCCACAGCCAGAGCGATGGGGGCGATGATTGAATAGTACTGCCAATGATCCGCGACCGATGCATACCGGTAAAAAGTTTGATCCCAAAATCCCAACACAGGGAAAAGCATCGTCACGAAATACCCAAGCGCGAAGAGAACTGGCCGTCCCCACTTGTTGCGCTTCCACCAAGACAACGTGAGCACGCCCACGAGGATTACGCCAAGCATGTATGAAGTCCATTGAGAATCGGCGATCTGCCATTCGGGGTAGATCACGGTAAGATGAACCGGCAGCACCGCTTTACACAAATAAAACCAAGGCACCGAGCCAGCCACGGCCAAATGCGAGGCGAAGGTGACCGACGAGGCCGGCAGCCCGAGCGCGAACCTGTGGCGATCCTGAAACTGGATGGTCAGCAATCCCAAGCTCACAGACAGAATGCAGAAGGGCACGCTGTACAGAATCTCTCTCCATCGCAACCGGCCGCGTGTCCACCACACACATCCGAGCAGGACACCCGGCAACATGACCACCGCTGTCTTGCTCAACAGAGCCAACAGAAACGCCGCCAACGAAAGACCGTACCAACTCCAGCCATGGCCTTCGTTAAACCTCAAGAACAGAAGTATCGCCACCAGATAGAAGAACATAGATAATGTGTTCTTCTGTTCACTGATCCACGCCGCCGTCGCCACATTGACCGGGTGCAGGGCGAACACCAGCCCGGCCACCCACGCACCCGGAATCTTTAGACGGCTCAGAACCATCCACGCCAACACGGCATTGATGGCGTGCAACAGCACGTTGACCACATGGTAGCCCGCAGGAATGTGTCCCCATAGATGCCACTGCAGCCACGCTAGGCTGTTTGTCACCGGGTAGTAGTCCGCTGGCTCCGTCGTAAACCAAATCCGATAGAGGCCGTCGGTAGCTTTGATCAGCGGGTTCTCGATGATTAGGGTGTCGTCATCCCACAAGAAACCGCCGCGTATCGCGGGGATATAGGCGATGAACGTCAGTAGGATGATGAGAGCCGCGCCAGTAGCCGACGCTCGTTTCACGCCCCCGAGCATAGCAGAGCGGGCGCGGAATGCCAGATTCGGTTGACGCGAGAGCACGCTGTGGGGAAGATGCGCGTCGTGACGTGGGCGAAACGACTGATTTGGCTGCTCGGGATTGCCGGGGCGCTCGTCGCATTTGGGCTGGCCGGGCTATTGGTCAGTCGTCGGCGATTGCGTCGCTAGACACGCAGATATTCAGAACCATCGAGGGCGTCTCGGCTCAACCGAGACGCCCTCTGTTTTTGTCAAGCGGCGCAGGTTCGCTGGCAGCGCTCAGATCGTACAAGACTGGCGCGCCTACTTCATACCCTGCACTCGCGCTAGTTGATCCTGCGCCTCTCTATGATTGGGCTTGATTCGCAGCGCTTCCCTGTAATGGCTGAGTGCGTCCTGAACCCGCCCTTGCTGTTCTAAAGCGACCGCCAGATTGTAATGTGCCTCGGCGTAATCGGGGTTGATTCTCACCGCCGCCTCCCAATGACTGATCGCCTCCGCTGACCTGCCCTGTTGCACACAGGCAACGCCGAGGTTGTAATGTGCCTCGGCGTACTCGGGTTTGATTTGCAGTGCTTGCACCCAATGATCGATGGCCTCCTGCGCTCTGCCTTGTTGCACACAGGCGACGCCGAGGTTGTAATGTGCCTCGGCGTAATCAGGCTTGATGCGCAAAGCGATTTCCCAATGCTCGGTGGCCTGCTGAATACGGCCTGCTTGCTGAAGGGCGAAGCCCAAACTGTGGTGCAGTTCGGCGTTATCGGGGTTGATCTGGAGCCCTTGCTCGTACTGTGTAATAGCTTCGCCCATCTTACCGGTTAGCTGCAGAGCAACCCCCAGATTGTAATGCGCGCCAGGCATGTTGGGGCGAATCCGCAATGCCTGCTCGAAATGTCCAATGGCCTCCGGCGTCTTGCCCTCCAGCTGCAAAGCGACTCCTAGATTGACGTGCGCCTCTGCGTAATCCGGTTTGACCCACAGCGCGTGCTTGTAGTGTTCGATCGCCTCCGGCACCCGGCCCGCCTGCCCGAGGGCGACCCCCAGATTGCAGTGAGCCAGCCAGGCTGACGGGTTCTTCGTCACGTTGTCTTGCCAGAGCGATTCATCGGTTGCATAGACTCTGCTCCGTCTCCAAGTCGTCACACTAAGCACCGCCACGATTGCCATGCCAACCACCAGATCCATGCCTCGGCGCTGTGTGTCGATGCGACTACAGAGCCTTCCCCCCAAGGCAACTACCAGGGCAATGACTCCCACGATTGAATAGTATTGCCAGTGATCGGCCACCAGAGAGGCGACGAAAAAGGCTTGGTCAAGGAAACCCAGCACCGGGAATAGCGTTCCCACGAAGTATCCAATTCCAAATAAGAATGGGCGTCCCCAAGTTCTACGTTTCCGCCAAAACATGAAGAAGCAACCCATAAGCATTATTCCCGGCGCGTACGCGACCAAACTGGAAGCATTGGGGTCCCACTTTGGATAGATCACCATCAGGTCCACCGGCACAAGCGCTTTGGACAGGTAAAACCACGGCACCCACCCGGCCACGATCAGGCGGGAGCCGAAGCTCATTGTTCGAACACCAAATCCTTTCGTCAACACTTGATGATACTGAAACCAGACAGCCACCAATCCAAAGATAAGTGAAAGAAAAAAGAACGGCACACTACGCAGAACCTCTTGCCACCGCACCCGCCCACGCATCCACCAGACACACCCCAGCAGCACGACGGGGAGCATGACCACCGCCGACTTGCTGAGCAACGCCAGCAAAAATGCCACCCACGACAAACCGTACCAACGCCAGCGGCCTTGCTCGTCAAATCGCAAGTACGACAAGATCGCAATCAGGTAGAACAGCATCGACAAGGTGTTCTTCTGCTCGCTGACCCAAGCCACCGTCGCCACGTTCACCGGGTGGATGGCGAACACAAGCCCGGCCGCCCACGCACCCGGAATCTTTAGACGGCTCAGAACCATCCACACCAAAACGGCATTGATGGCGTGCAACAGTACGTTAAGCATGTGGTATCCGGCAGGGTTCTCACCCCACAACCGCCATTCCAGCCACCACAGACTCCAAGTTGCCGGGTAGTAGTCCGGAGCCTCCGTCGTACACCAAAACCGGTACAGCCCGTCGCTGGCTTTGACCAACCGGTTCTCGGTGATCAGCGGAGCGTCGTCCCACAAGAAACCGCCGCGTATCGCGGGGATATAGGCGACGAACGTCAGTAGGATGATGAGAGCCGCGCCAGTAGCCGACGCTCGTTTCACGCCCCCGAGCATAGCAGAGCGGGCGCGGATTGCCAGATTCGGTTGACTTGCAACACGGCGGCTTGCAGAATCCGCGTTCATGCCGGGCTCGATATGGAAATGGGTGATCTTCAACGCCTTTGTCCTCGTGATGTTGGCGCTGGACCTTGGTGTCTTTCATCGCAAGGCGCACGTCGTCAGGATGAAGGAGGCGCTGGTGTGGAGCGCGGTGTGGATTGCGCTGGCGCTGGCGTTTTACGTCGGAATCCATTATTGGCTCGGACAACAGAAGGGGCTGGAGTTTCTAACGGCCTACCTCATCGAGAAATCGTTGAGTGTGGACAATCTGTTCGTGTTCCTGTTGCTGTTCTCCTATTTCCGTGTGGCTGGGGAATACCAACACGAAGTGCTGTTCTGGGGAATCCTCGGCGCACTCATCATGCGCGCCATCTTCATTGCCGTGGGCGTGACGTTGATCCAGCGATTTGAATGGGTCATTTACGTGTTCGGCGCGGTGTTGATCTACAGCGGCATCAAGATGGCGCTCGAAAAGGAGAAGGAAATCCACCCGGAACGCAATCCTGTCCTGCGTCTGTTTCGCAAAGTAATGCCGGTCACGGCTGAGTACGAGGGCAAGAAGTTCTTCGTTATCCGAGATGGGCGCCGGTGGGCGACGCCATTGCTGGTGGTATTGATCGTGGTCGAAACGACCGATCTGATCTTTGCAGTGGACTCGATCCCGGCGGTGTTGGCGATCTCCCACGATCCGTTCATCGTGTACACCTCCAACGTCTTTGCGATACTGGGATTGCGGGCGCTGTACTTCGCGCTCGCGGGCGTGATGGGCTTGTTCCACCTTTTGCATTACGGCTTGTCGGCGATTCTCGTCTTCGTCGGCGGGAAAATGATCGCGACGGCGTGGGACATTCACATGCCGATCGGGATCGCGCTCGGGGTCGTTGCCGGTGTGTTGGTGTTGTCGGTGGTCGCGTCGTTGATCTGGCCGGAGCGTTCGGCTTAGTGGCGGCGACCGGCGGCAACGATCGTTGCCGGATTGCTTGGCACGGATTGATTACCAGCCGCGTCCTTCGCGGTCACAGAATATGAGTAGGTCACGCCTCTGAGAACGGTGCGGTCGGTGAAGTTCGTTGTGACTGACTGGCCGATGTTCAGGCCGTCACGCCAAATCAAGTAACCCGTCACGCCCACGTTGTCAGTCGAGACGGTCCATCCCAGCGAGACCCGACGCTTTCGCGTGGTGGCGCTGAGATTGGCGGGAGCACTCGGCGCGGTTGTGTCGCCGGCGATGGAGTAGGTGGCAGTCGCGCTGGCGTTGTGCGTAGCGGTGAAATTGTCGGAGACGGCCAGGGTTGCGGTGTAATTCCCATCCGGAGTCGAGGCGGGGGAGGTCACTGAGAGCGTTGCGTTGCCGGCTTGTCCCGGCGCCAACGTGAGCGAACCCGGCAAGACCGACACGGTCCAACCGGACGGCACAGAGGGTGTCAGCCAAAACGCGCTGGCGCTACAGGCAGCACTGTCGTTGTTGACGACCGACACCGTAAATGTTGCCGTCGCACCGGCCGATACATTCTGAGCGCTCGGCGTAACGCTGGCCGACGGCGCGGCAGAACTGCAGCCGTATGAGACCAACAATGTGGCAAAGTCGTTATTGTGGGAGAGCTGTGTCACGGTCAAACCCGTCGTTGGATCAGAGAACACGACGCTGTCGGTGAGTGTGGAAATGAGATACGTCTTCGCCGAACCGCTGCCTTGATAATGGTGCACACTGGTCTTGGTCGCGTAGGACGCCGGCAGGTAGACGTCGTAGCCAAGCGGCCGTCGGTACGAGAAGTAGTAGAACGTCGTTGTGCCGGGTTTGACGATCTTGAGCGTTTGCGGATACGGTGTGGTCGCGGCCGCTTCCAGCGGAGCGACGTAGAACACGCCGTTACTGACCACGGCTTGCACCTTGTTGGCGGACAGCCAGCCCATTTGCTCTTTGTGGGCGGCGTTAAATCCGCGCAGCCCGACGCCGCCGTAACCCATGATGTCCGAGTTATCGCAATACTCGCAGTCCGCCGTGCCGTTGTTGTCGGCGTCAGTGGAGGCATGATGCATCCCGAGGTTGTGACCAAGCTCGTGCGCGTACACGTCCGTCAGATCGCACGTCGCAATCCACGCGCGGCTCGGATTGCCGCCGACCGTGCCGAGTCCGGCCCAGTTGCAACCGTTGACCTTCGAGAATACGTACACCTTGTGCGAGTATTGGCTCAAGTCCACCCCTGCGGCCTGCGCCGCTGAGTCAGCCGCGGTCGCCCACGCATTGTAATCGCATGCGCCGCTGCTGTTGTAGTTGATCTTGAAGGGTCCGACCACGTCGCCGCTCAACAGCAGACTGCCGGACGACATCTCCTGATACAACCCAGTCACCGACTCGCCGCCGCCAAACATCCGCGTCTGAATGTCCGTGACCGAGCATTCCAAATTCGCGTTTTGAAAATTGATCCCGATGACAATCGTCCGGTGTTGGCTGGCCACGGCGGCGCTCGTCACATCGACCGGCTGCACTCCCGTGCCGTCAGACGGCACGGTCACTTCTTGACCGTGCTTCTTTCCTCGGACCCGCACCCGGTCGCCCGTTCGTAAATCGACCGGCTCGCCCCCTGTCCAGCGCAGCCGGTACAACTGGCCACTGGTGTGGTCGTGCAGAATGTAGAATTTGTCGGCCCGGTGATTCACGAAATCATCCGCATAAACCTCCAGCACCTCGCCGGTTAGATCGGCATCTGCATTGTCTTGGGCGAACAACGTCGCTGGTAGGCCGGTCAGAATCGCGAGAAGAAGCGAGATTCTCAATCCAGAGAAAATTGCCTGGCTTCGGTGCGTTATTTTCTCAGTCATGCACGCAGGGTGGGATAAAGCCTGCGAGGAAGAGATAATGCAGCCGGGATGCCAACTCAGAGGATCAACATGCAGTCGCCATAGCTGAAAAACCGGTAGCGCTCGCGGACCGCCTCGACGTAGGCCCGTAGAACCAGTTCTCGCGAGGCGAACGCGCTGACCAACATAAGCAATGTGGACTTCGGCAGGTGGAAATTCGTCAACAACACATCCACGACGCGAAATTCGAACGGTGGCCGGATGAAGATATCGGTGCTGCCTTCCCTCGTTGACTCCAACGCGCGCACAACAGTCGTACCCACAGCAACGACGCGCTGTGCTTGCCGGATCGCCGCCGCCGTCTCAGCCGGGACCGAAAACCTCTCCGCGTGCATCTTGTGGTCCTCGACGTTCTCCACCTTGACCGGGCGGAACGTCCCGATGCCGACATGCAGCGTCACAAACGCATGTGGGAACTGCGCCAACAGTTCCGAGGTGAAATGCAGTCCGGCCGTCGGCGCCGCCACCGCGCCGGGTGTCTTCGCGAACACCGTCTGATAACGTGGCAAGTCCGCGACGTCCGGATGCACGCGTTTGATGTACGGCGGCAACGGCGCCACACCGTGCTTATCGAGGAACGGCGCCACAGCGCCTGAAAACCTCAGGATGCGCCCGCCGAAATCTGTTTCACCTTCGACGACCGCCCGAAGTCCGTCGGCAAATTCGAGCGTGCCACCCAGCTTCGCGTGCTTGCCGGGTCTGACGAGTGCTGACCACCGGTTTCCGCCGAGGTCCTCGACCAGCAGAAGCTCGACGGACGGCGACACTGACCAGATGCGAGCCGGAATGACTTTCGTGTCGTTGAGCACCAGAAGGTCGCCCGCGCAAAGATACCGGCCGACATGACGGAAATCGTCGTGCCGGATTTCACCCGTCACGCGATCGACGACCATCATTCGTGACGCGGTCCGGTCAGCGAGCGGCTGCTGGGCGATCAATTCCGCCGGTAGTTCGTAGTCGAAATCAGCCGTCTTCATTCGTGCGCGCCGTGTTCGCGCAAGACCGTGGCGACGTCGGCGTGCTTGTACTTGAGCGCAAGACGCAGCGGCGTCTGGCCGGTCTTGTCTTTGAAATTGATATCCGCACCCTCGGCGGCGAGGAGTTCTGCCGCGGCTCTCTCGCCGCGACTGGCGGAGGTGTGTAACGGCGTCCAGCCGCAAACGTCCGGCGCATTGAGGTCTGCGCCGCCCGCGATGAGTACGGCCGCAATTTCAGTTCGCCCGTCAAACACGGCCACGTGCAATGGCGTGTGCAAGCCGGCTTCGGTGGCGTTGAGATACTCCGGGTGTCGCCGGAGGAGTATCTTGGCAGTGTGCACGTCACCGGCGCTGGCGGCGGTATGAAGCGCCGTCCAGGCGTTCGTGCCGGCCGCCCGTGACGCCAACGTCGTTCCAATCATCACCACCGTCAGAATGATCCATTTCATGCAAGTTTGGATGAGAGTTGTACGCTTAGAGCTTCACCGGAACTGACACTGAAATGTGATGGCCCGTTCAAGAACCCGCAGATATTCCAGCCGCGAAATCTCCACCGTGCCGAATTGCCGGAGGTGCGGTGTCTGCCACTGGGTGTCGAGCAGCACGAAGCTTCTCTGCCGGAGCCGCTCCACCAACGCCACGAGTGCTACCTTCGACGCATCGGTGACCCGGTGAAACATGCTCTCGCCAAAGAACGCCGCGCCGATGTGCACACCGTAGAGTCCGCCGACCAGTTTGCCTTTCGACCAAGTCTCCACGCTGTGTGCATGGCCGAGTTCGTGGAGTTGGCAATAGCTCGTGATGATCGACCGGGAAATCCACGTGCTGCCGCAGCGCTTCGCGCAGGCGCGGATCACCGACGGAAAATCCTTGTCGACGGTGATCTCAAACGGATTGTTCTTCAACACGCGTCGCAGTCCGTGGGGGATGTGAAAACGGGCATCGAGCGGAATGATCGCCCGCGGGTCCGGTGAGAACCACGCAATGGTGCCGCGCTTGTCCACCGCCATTGGGAACAAGCCGCGTCGATACGCCTCGAGCAACAGTTCCGATTCGAGCACACCGGCAGTCTAGCAGATGGCGGCGATTCTGATAAGATGTCCCAACTATGACCGACCGGCGAAAAGGGATGGGAGCGTTGGCGTTCGTGCTGGTGGCGTGGTCGCTGTCCAGCCCGGTCGTGAAATACCTGATGCCGTATTACGATCCGTGGACGCAGAATGCCTGCCGCTATGGCGCCGGGATGCTCGCGTTGCTGCCGCTGTTGATCGCCCGGGTGCGCCGCGAACCAGGACGACTGGATCGCCGGTCACTCGTGCAGCTGCTTGCGCCGACGATTCCAAACGTCGTCCATCAAACGGCATGGGTGGTGGCGCTGCAATGGATCTACCCGGCCTTGGCGTCGTTCCTCAACAAGTCGAGCGTGCTGTTCGCGGCAATGATGGCCTACGCCTTGTTCCCGGAAGAGCGGTGGTTGTTTCGTTCAAAGCGATTTCTGGCCGGGCTGACACTGAGCGTACTTGGGACGTTGGGATTAGCATTGTGGCGACCCGACCTCGACAAAATGCAGATCAACTTCGGTGTGCTTTTGGCGCTCGTCGCGGCGGCCGCGTGGGCGGTGTACAGCGTAACCGCGAAACGGCCGGCCGCCGAAATCGGCTCGGCCGTGGGATTTTCAGTCGTGAGCATCTACACGACGGCGCTGCTGTTGCCGATGGCGTTGGCGTGGGGCAACCTCACGCATATCCGGGATGTGCCTTGGCAGGTGAACGTGGTGATGATCGTGTCCGGCATTGTGTTGATCGGGCTGGCGCACACGGCCTATTTCTATGCGATCAAACAACTTGGCGTATCGGTCTGCGCCACGATGCTGCTCACCACACCGCTCGGTACGATGTTATTGTCGCGGTGGATGTTTGGCGAACGGCTCACGGCCGGGCAGTTGGCCGGCGGTGTGATGTTGCTGGCCGGCGGCGCGCTCACCTTGCTCGCAAAGGAAAAGACGGCCCCCGTCGAGTTGACGCAAGCCGTGGAAATCTGACAATATGCCCGCCGGCATGATCACTCTCGACAATCCAAAGACCAAACCTCTTGACCAACTTTGCATCAACACCATTCGCACACTGGCGATGGACGCCGTGCAGAAGGCCAGCTCCGGCCACCCCGGCGCGCCGATGGGCTTAGCGCCGGTCGGCTACTGGCTCTGGGAGAAGTTCCTCCGGCACAACCCTGAGAATCCTCACTGGCCGAATCGCGACCGGTACGTGCAGTCGGGCGGACACGCCTCGATGTTGCTCTACAGCCTGCTGCACCTGACTGGCTACGATTTGCCAATGGGCGAGTTGCAAACCTTCCGGCAACTCGGCAGCCGCACGCCCGGTCACCCCGAGTATGGTCTGACGCCCGGCGTCGAGACTACCACCGGCCCGCTCGGTCAGGGTTTCGCCAATTCCGTCGGCATGGCGATGGCCGAACGCTGGCTCGCGTCGCATTTCAATCGCGACGGCCACGAGATTGTGGACTACCGGGTCTTCGCGATGGGCGGCGACGGCGACATGATGGAAGGCGTCTGTAGCGAAGCCGCGTCGCTGGCCGGTCACCTCGGGCTGCACAAGCTGCTGTGGCTTTACGACAACAACAAGATTACCATCGAAGGCAAGACTTCGCTCGCATTCAGCGAAGACGTTGCGGCACGGTTCAAGTCGTACGGCTGGTTTGTCCAGCACGTCAAGGACGCCAACGATCTGCGCGCGCTCAACAGCGCCATTAAGAAAGCACTCAAGCAAACCGACAAGCCGTCATTCATCGTCGTGGACAGCCACATTGCCTATGGCGCGCCCACGAAACAGGACACGCACGGTGCGCACGGCGAGCCGCTTGGCGAAGACGAGATCCGCAAGACGAAGGAACGTTACGGCTGGCCGGCGGACGCGAAGTTTCTCATCCCGGACGAAGTCGCCAAGCACATGCACAAACAGTATCGGCGGGGCCGCAAGCTGGAGAAGGAATGGCAGGTGAAATTCGCCGCGTACGCCCAGGCTCAGCCGGCATTGGCCGAGGAATGGCGACTGATGCAAAGCGGTGAGTTGCCAACGGGCTGGGACAAAGACATCCCGGTGTTTCCCGCCGACCCGAAGGGTCTCGCGACGCGCGAGTCCAACAGCAAAGTGCTCAACGCTGTTGCGAAGAATATCCCGTGGCTTATCGGCGGCGCGGCCGATCTCGCGCCG
Organism: uncultured Verrucomicrobiota bacterium; assembly: GCA_964566575.1. Lineage (GTDB taxonomy): Bacteria > Verrucomicrobiota > Verrucomicrobiia > Palsa-1439 > Palsa-1439 > CAZMKD01. Next base: position 3,856 of record CAZMKD010000231.1, on the reverse strand, counting down.
TCGACGAAAACGCTGATTGCCGGTGCCGGCGATTTCGAGAAGGGCGCGTACAATGGCCGCAACCTCCACTTCGGCATCCGGGAGCACGCGATGGCCGGTGCCGTCAACGGCATGGCGTTGTCGAAACTACGCGCCTACGGGGCCGGTTTCCTGATTTTCTCTGACTACGCGCGCGGCTCGCTGCGATTATCGGCGGTGATGGAGTTGCCGGCGATTCACATCTTCACGCACGACAGCATCGGCGTCGGCGAAGACGGCCCAACGCATCAGCCAATCGAGCAACTCACAATGTTACGCGCCACCCCGCACATGATCGTGATCCGTCCGGGTGACGCGAATGAAGTTGCCGAAGCGTGGCGCGTGATTATGGCTCAGACGAAACACCCGGTCTGTCTCGCGCTCACCCGGCAAGCCGTCCCGACGTTCGACCGCACCAAATACGCGCCAGCGTCCGGTCTCCGGCAAGGCGGTTACATCCTCAGCGATTGCGACGGCCAACCGGACATCATCCTCATCGGCACCGGCTCGGAATTGCAGTGGTGCGTCGAGGCCGGCGTGAATTTGAAAGCCGAAGGCGTAAAGGCGCGTGTCGTCAGTATGCCGTCGTTCGAACTCTTCGACTGGCAGCCAGACGAATACCGAGAAAATGTCTTGCCGCGAGCGGTGCGCAAGCGGCTCGCGTGCGAAGCCGGCGCGACGCTCGGCTGGCACAAGTACGTCGGCTTGGAAGGCGCGGTCGTCGGTCGTGACGGCTACGGTGCGTCGGCTCCGGTCAAAGACGTGATGAAGCACTTCGGTTTCACGACCGAGAACGTTTATGACTCTGCGAAGGCGTTATTGGGCCGGTAAGTTGGCGCTCCCGGCGTGATTCGAACACGCGACCTGCGGTTTAGGAAACCGACGCTCTATCCATCTGAGCTACGGGAGCAAAGCCAGCATTTACAAGGCTTACAAGCCAATCTATCGGAGCATGTATTTTGTGCTTGCAACCCAAAATTGCAACCTTATACTGGTTTTCACCATGAACACCACTATTCAACCCACCAGACAGAACCAGACCTTGCACAAGGCTGGCCAATGTTTGTATCGCAGCGATCACAGTGGCGTATATTACGCCGTCTTCAAGCGGGGTGGCAAGCAGGTTAAGAGGTCGCTCAAGACCACCGAGAAGGAACTCGCCAAGCGTAAGCTGGAGGTCTTCCGTCGGAAGGTGGCGCGGCTCAATACCGGCAGCGGGAGCAAGATGCTGTTCGCCGAGTACAGGCGGGACGACAAGACCGGCGAGTTTACCAAGGAGTTGACCGGCGGACTCGCGCAACGCTGGCTCGACACCATCGGCGGGACAATGAAGCCGTCGAGCAGGAAACGCCGCATCACTGCCGTCAACTCTCTCTCGCCGTTCTTCAAAACCACCACCGTGCGCTCGATCACCGAGAGCCAGGTCGAGCAGTGGGCCGCGATACGCTCCAAGCAGGCCGCCGCCCGCACTTTCAACATCGAGCGCGAGACGTTGATGCAGGTCTTGAACTACGCGACCCGCGAAGGGCTGCTCTTGGACAACCCGGCAGCGGTCACGTCGCGCATGAAACAACCGCAACCCAAGATCGTCATACCGACCAAAGACCAGTTCAAGACGATGCTGGATTTTCTACGGAAGGCCAATTCCCGCTATCAACACGCCGCGAACCTCTGCGAACTGCTCGCCTATTCCGGCTGCCGACTCCGGGAAGCTACGGCCATGACGTGGGGCGACGTGAACTTTGGTTTGCACAACTTCACCGTCACCGGCGGTGACACCGGCACCAAGAACCATGAGGCGCGCACCATCCCGCTGTTCCCGGCGTTGGATGAGTTTCTACTGCGCCTGCGGACATCACTGCCCCAGTCACCCGAACCGACCGACCGCATCATCCCGATCAACGACGCCAAGAAAGCCATCGGCTACGCTTGCCGCAAGACCAAGTTGCCGCATTTCCATCATCACTCGTTGCGTCACTTCTTTTGCAGCAACGCCATCGAAGCGGGCGTGGACTTCAAGGCGATTGCCGGCTGGCTCGGTCACAAGGACGGCGGTATCCTCGTCGCCAAGACCTACGGCCACTTGCGCGACGAACACTCCAACGCAATGGCCAAGCGCATGACCTTCACCGCCGCCACCGAGATCAAACAACCCGACAACGTGATCGAAATGGCAGCCGCCGCGACGAACTGAAACACAATCCGCGCATGAATCCCGCGACGGCGGGACCAAGGGCGCGAGCGGCCTATCCCGACCGCGCCCCTTGCGCCAACTGATAGGAGTTGGCAACGTGAAGAAGAACCCGAAGCCTTATGTGAAAGTCACCGACCCGCTGGCCGGTATTCCACGATGGGAATTGATCGCCGGCAACCGCTTGCACGCGAAGCTCACGCCGTCAGTGTTTGGCAAGGGCAAGCTTCCCGACCGCCTGACAGATGCCCGCTGGAACGGTGCAAGTTTTGGTCACGCCCTGCAATTCGTGGCCATGATCCACACCGGCAGGCTGTCACCGAGCCAACGCGAGATTGCCGCTACTGTCTATCCCATACTGACAGATCGGGAATTTGACCTTGCCGTCGAATCGCATCGCCGCGCCTATGTGAAAGCGAAGATTGAGCGCGTCATTGGGGAGCGCGGTCTGTGGAATCTCTCACTTGCGGAGTTGCAGGGGTTCTTCGCGGGTGCGTCCGAAGCCCTAAACCGAGAACCCGACTGGCCGGATACCGCCGCGCTGTTGGATTACGTGGTCGTCAAACACCCCGACCAAGTGCGGCTGCTACTCAAGACGCCGATCACAGACGCCAAGCTCGCCGAAGCCTTGTTGGCTGCGTTCCCCAAAGCCTACCGGCAAGAATACGAAGCCAAGTTTGCCGCCGACCCGGACGCACGCCACAGGTTCAACGGCTACATCCGCCAGTGGCGCAAGCGAGTCAATTTACCGGCAACGCGCAGCCGTGGCCGCCCTCGAAAGTATAGCGGATGAAATTGTGACACGCCCCGCCGTCACTGACCGTTTTTCTGCTGCCGCGAGAGGCTTACAGTGGCGGCATGAGCAAGACCGTATCTTCAAGCAGCACGAAGGACGCCGCCGCCCCGGTCGAACGGCTGGCGTACAACAGGAAAGCCACCGCCCAACTGCTCTCGGTAGCCCCGATCACGCTCGATAGGATCGTCGCTCGCGGGTTGATTCGTCCCAGCAGGGCGACCCGCCGCCCGCTCTTTGCAAAGACGGAAATCGAGCGTTTCCTCCGCGAGACGGCGGAGGTGATCGAGCCATGAGCGAACTGCAAATAAACCGCGCCCGCTGCCAGCCGAAACCAGCAACGGGCGCGACCATTACTTACCACTGCCCGGATGATACCACGCCGACACGAAAAGACAACACCTTCATCGGCCATTGCGCCCGATGTGGCGACAAGGTCACGGGGAGGAACTTCGGCGCGGCATCGCATCACCACCGGCTGCTTTGCTGGTGTTCCGATTGCACTGCCGCCAACCAGCAACCACAGCTTGAGTTGCAGGAGCGCGAGGGATGAATCCGCTACCCGCTACCTTCCGAAGCGACCGCGCCGCCCGTTACCATGACGAACTACGGAGCCTGCCGGCATCCGGGGGCGGCGGTTGTCACGTCGCGCTCTTGCGTGTCGCCAATTATGGCCGGCTCGCCGGTGCAAGTCCTGGGCAAGTTGCACATGACCTAGTGTAGTGTCCAATAAGTGATTGATAGTATTGGTGGGCGGTGTAAACTCCCTCCATGCCGCGTTCCGCACCATCACTGATCTTGACCGTCCCCGAACAGAAACAACTGACCGACCGTGTGCGGGATCGCCGTTCGAC
>CAZMKD010000230.1:0-2864 GCA_964566575.1 uncultured Verrucomicrobiota bacterium | reverse complement strand
GCGTCGCCGTGCTCGATTGGCCGAAAGAGGAAACCGCGCTGACGCGAGGGGCAATGGCAGAAGCGAATGCCATCATCGCATACGGCAGCGACATGGCCATTGCCGAGTTGTGGAAAATAGCACCGGCAGGAGTGCAGTTTTTTGGCTACGACCACCGGGTCAGTTTCGGCGTCATCGCGAAAGAAGCGATGATCGGCAAGGAGCTCGCTGAAGCGGCGGCGTTTGATGCGTCGGTGTACGACCAGCAAGGCTGTCTGTCACCGCATGTGTTTTACGTCGAGAAAGGCGCGCGCGAATTTGCGGCGGTGTTGGCCGAAGCGATGGCCGCGTATCAAGCGCGCGTTCCTCGCGGCAAGCTGACGACGGAAGAATCCGCGGCGATCGCGCAGATTCGGCAAGCGTATGAATTTCGGAGCGCGTCCGACCGGCGCGTGGCGATTTGGACCGAAGACGGCTGGACCGTGATTTACGAAGACGAGCCATCGTTCACGCCGTCGTGTTTGAATCGCACCGTGTTCGTGAAACCAATCAACGACTTCCAGCGCGTGCTCGAAAACGTGCAGCGATTTGCCGGCAAGATCTCCACCGTCGGCCTTGCGCCCATGAACGAGCGCGTGATGGCCTTCGCCGCCGACCTCGCTAAGATGTCCGTGCGCCGGGTTTGCCCCATCGGCCACATGCAACGTCCTCCGTTAAGCTGGCATCACGACGGTCGCCCCAACCTCGCCGACTTGCTACGCTGGACGGATGTGGGGTAGGTTTCTCGCCGTTTACTTTACAGCCCGCAAAAAATCGTCAACGGCAACATAGGCGTCGCGCAAAGCACCCTTGAGCGTGTACCGATCCACTTCGTGATGAAAGGGAAAGACGATGCGCCGCCCATCGGAGTGCTCCATCTTCACGTGGCTGCCGCGCCGGTCGATCTCGACAAATCCCAGCCGCCCCAGAGCCGCGTGCACCTGTCGTCCCGACAGGAGCGGCAGTTTCATGAGACTTCGACGATTTCGCGGCCCTTGCCGGTCAGATCCTTCGGGGAAGGTTCAAGGTACAGCGCGATGGCTTCGCGTACATTGCGCACCGCTTCTTCCTTTGTCTTGCCCTGCGTCCAGCAACTCTTCAATGCCGGGCAGTGCGCCACGTAGTATCCATCCTCACCGCGCTCCACAACAACCTTGATGTTCATGGCTGCAAATCTAAACGCTTCGCGTACAATCGTCAACACGCGTGGCGGAAAGGCTGTGGCTGATAGCTGATGGCTGAGTGCTGAAAGCTTCCCTCGGCATCACGACGGCCGCCCCAACCTCGCCGACTTGGTGCGCTGGACGGATGTCGGGTGAGTCTGTAATGGCGCTTGCTGGCTTGCCGTCGTTCGATCCGTCAATGTGATAATGAGCGGACTAACCCTATCCGCAGGAAGAAGTGAGCGGCGTGGAGGGAAGCTTGGCCACGGACTCCTAGAAAGGCCTTTGGCGTTGTCGCCTTGCATTCTGGACAATCGGGACGAGAAAAATGGCGACACGAATTAGAAAGTAGAGTGACACCAACATACCTATGTCACCAGCGTAACTATTGCCGAACCACTTCACAAGAAGTCCAGTCTCTCCGTAGATCTCATTCCAAGCCTCACTGATGGCGTCTGACGCCATCGAAACAGCCTCCAGTAGAAATAACAGGAAGCAACCTATCCCGACGAAACCGAAAACGATCGTGGGCCAAAACACGAACAACTTTTCCAGTTCGGAACCTTCTGCGATGCGGACATTCGTACCGCGCAGGACAAAGTATCCTCGAGATCGTTTGGAGTGTTCGAGGGCATTATGGCAGTCGGGGCATGTTTGCAGACGCGGGGTCTCCTCGCCAGCCCAAGAACATTCTTCTACATGATTGACCTTGCATTTGGCACAGTAAACAACTTCCCGATACCTCTTAAAGATTAGTCCCATGAATCCTCATGCACGTTACTAACGCGGCGGAGCCGCAACCAAACCCAGAACATTTTTTCGTCCACCTTGTATGGCTTGTAAATACTGGCTCGCAAACCTGTGGCCTAGTGTGCAATCAGTTACACGGTCAACTTCAAAAAGTTCGCGAGGATCTGTTTGCCGTGTTCGGTGAGGATGGATTCGGGGTGGAATTGGACGCCCCAGATGGGGAGTTTCTTGTGGCGGACGCCCATGACCTCGAGTTCGGGACGCGTTTCGGCGATGATTTCCAAGTCGGCGGGCATAGTGTCGCGTTTGATGAGCAGCGAGTGATACCGGGTCGCGGTGAAGGGATTGGGCAGGCCGGCAAAAAGCGGGTCGCCGGTATGATAGATGGGTGAGGTCTTGCCGTGCATGAGACGTTCGGCGCGGACGACTTCGCCGCCGAAGACGTGGCCAATGCATTGGTGGCCGAGACAGACGCCGAGCGTTGGGATGTCTTTGCTGAAAATCTTGATGATGTCGTTGGACAGACCGGCTTCGCGCGGGGAGCACGGGCCCGGTGAGATCAATATCCGGTCGGGCTTGAGTTGGCGGATTTGGTCGGGAGTGGTTTCGTCGTTGCGGAAAACGCGCATCTCCACGCCCAACTCGCCGAGGTATTGCACCAGGTTGTAAGTGAAACTATCGTAGTTATCGAGTACCAGTAACATGCCTGCCCCGCTCCCAGCGGGGACGTCGGCACGATACGCAAAACGACGGATGCGACCAAGCGAAAACCGAGGGCTGCATTGGCAGCCCGAGCCGAGTCACCCATTAAAGGTTCCGATCAAGACAAAAGTTCCCGGCACTGGCTTTTCCAGCCCACCTGTTTCTTTTTCGGTTGACCATTCCACTGCGGACGATGATCGCTGTTGGCGCCTGGGTTGTTTCTTGTCGCTG
>CAZMKD010000229.1:0-9598 GCA_964566575.1 uncultured Verrucomicrobiota bacterium | reverse complement strand
GAAACCAGGCGACAAGGAAATTGATCGTGCGTTGGACGAAGTCGGTATTGCCCATTTGAAAGAGGCGCGGGTTGCGTCTCTCTCCGGTGGCGAATTGCAGCGTGCTTTGTTGGCGCGGGCGCTGTTGCGCAAACCCGATCTGTTGGTTCTCGACGAACCGGAGCAACTGCTCCTCGCTGCCGAGCAGTACGCGCGACAGATACCGGACAACGACAAGTTCTTCGCGCCGTGGAAGCACACGCTCGATGCCGGGTTGACGCTCGTGCAACTCACCGAGAAGATAGCTTTGGTGGCACAGGCGTCCCTGCCTGTGTCTTCCCAACAACCGCAGGCAGGGACGCCTGCGCCACCAGAACATTCTGATGCTTACATCAATCTCCGCCTAAACTCACTCGACGCCTTCCGTCCTCTCGACACGCGCGCGCCCGACCCGCAGATCGCCGAGGGCATGCGCTGGGCGTTCTTCGGTCAGATGGAAGCCTGGCTCGACGAAGGTTACCGGCTGCACATCCTCTGCAGCACCGACGGCGAACGCCAGCGCTTCGAAGAACTCTGGCGCGAACACGCTCCACGCTCCACGCTCCACGCTTCACTGGGTTTTCTCTCCCGTGGCTTCCTCTGGCCGGACGCGAAACTGGCCGTCATCACCGATTCGGAGATATTCGGCCGCTACAAGCCGGCCCGACCACGCCAGAAACTCCACGCCGTTTCAGCGCCGATCTCCGATTGGACCGAACTCGAACCCGGCGACTACGTCGTCCACATCCAACACGGCATCGGGAAATATCTCGGCCTCAAGCCGCTCGAAGTCAGCGGCACCCGGCAAGAAGTCCTCGCCATCGAATACGCCAACGAAGCGCGCCTCTACGTCCCCGTCGACCAAGCGCATCTCGTCAGCAAATACATCGGTGCCGGCAAGCGCGTTCCGAAGCTGCATGAGCTCGGCGGCACGCTTTGGCAGAAGCAAAAGTTCACCGCCGAGCGTGCCATCATGGATTTAGCGAGTGAACTACTCGAAATCCAAGCCGTGCGGGCGACGCTCGAAGGCCACGCGTTTCAGCCGGACACACCGTGGCAACGCGAGTTTGAGGCGGCGTTCATTTACGATGAGACACCTGATCAACTTACATCCATTGAAGAAGTCAAAGCCGACATGGAATCCAAGAAGCCGATGGACCGGCTCATTTGCGGCGACGTCGGCTACGGCAAAACCGAGGTCTCCATCCGAGCCGCGTTCAAGGCGGTGATGGACGGATTCCAAGTCGCCCTCCTCTGCCCCACCACCGTGCTCGCCGAACAACATTGGAACACATTCCGCGAACGAGTGGCCGGCTATCCAATCTCTGTCGAGATGCTCTCGCGTTTCCGCACACCCGGCGAACAGAAGAAGATCGTGAAGCTCGTCCACGAAGGCGGCGTGGACATCGTCATCGGCACGCACCGGCTACTCAGCGCCGATGTGCAATTCAAGAAGCTCGGCCTCGTGGTCATCGACGAGGAACAACGCTTCGGCGTGCTTCACAAAGAGAAATTCAAGCAACTCCGAAAACTCATCGACGTAGTCACGCTCAGCGCCACGCCGATCCCGCGCACGCTCTATCTATCACTGACCGGCGCGCGCGACATGAGCACCATCGAAACGCCACCGGTGGATCGTCTTCCCGTCGAAACAATCATCGCGCCGTACGACGAGCGGATGATCAAGCAAGCCATTCAACGTGAGATTAACCGGGGCGGTCAGGTCTATTTTCTTCACAATCGCGTTCACAGCATCGAAGCCGTTGCTGACCGGCTGCGCCAGTTGTTCGAAACCGACATCACCATCGACATCGGCCACGGCCAGATGTCCGACGACGAACTCGAATCGGTTATGCACCGGTTCGTGAAGGGTGATATCGACGTGCTGGTCTGCACCACCATCATTGAAAGCGGCCTCGATATCCCGAACGCTAATACAATTATCATCGACCGCGCCGACCGGTTCGGTCTTGCCGACCTCTATCAACTCCGCGGCCGTGTGGGCCGGTACAAACACCAAGCCTACGCGTACATTCTATTGCCGCGGCACATGCAACTCATCCAGACTGCCCGTAAACGCATCAGCGCCATCAAGCAGTACTCGTCGCTCGGCAGCGGTTTCAAAATCGCGATGCGCGACCTCGAAATCCGCGGCGCCGGCAACATCCTCGGCTCGGAACAAAGCGGCCACATCACCGCCATCGGCTTCGATCTATACTGTCAGTTGCTCAAGGAAAGCATCGCGCGACTAAAGGGTCAGAAGATGAAGCGTCTCCCGCAAGTCACGATAAAGTTGGATTTCATGACCGACGAGACCGGTGAGTCACTCGCCCGCATTCCGGCTAATTACATTCAAGACAATCGGCTGCGCATCCAAGCGTACCGGAAGATTGCCAGCGTAAGTGAGTTGCCGGAGATGGAAGCGTTACGCCGGGAGTTTCGCGACCGGTACGGCAAACTGGCGCGAGGGGTTCGGTTGCTGCTGCAAGCCGCCGAAGTCAAAGTCCTCGCCGGGCAGTCTCACGTGGAAACGGTCGAGACGAAAGATGACAAGATCATGCTCACCAGCCGCGGCCAACTGTTTCAAGTCGGCGGACGATTTCCGAGGATGACAAGCGACAAACCTGAGGGCAAACTACAGGAGATCAAAGCGCTCTTGAAATCACTAGAGGCACAATATGAGCAAGATTCAGATCGAACGTCCACCGGCCGAAAGCCGACTGACTGAACTCGGCGTGAAGTCGTGGGACATTTGGACGAAGGAAGTATCGGAGTTCCCATGGTACTACGACGAGCAGGAGATTTGTTACTTCCTCGAAGGCGAAGTCGTCGTCACACCGCAAGGCGGAGAGCCGGTCACTATCCGCGCCGGCGATCTGGCGACCTTCCCGGCCGGCATGAGTTGCACGTGGAACGTGCTGAAGCCGGTCCGTAAACATTACCGGTTCGGATGAAGACGGCACTCCTTGGTTTGCTGCTGCTGGCCGGATGTAAATCCATGCCGGGGCCGGTGACTTACCGGGGCGTGTCGCGCGAAGAGAATGCGCGGGCCGTTGTTTCGATTCTCAAGTGTCTGCCACAGCCGGAGTGTGACTAGTTGCTCGGTGACCGTCTTATCTGTGGACCGTTCCTCTGGCGTCAGTTGGCCGGCAATCCGGCGCTGGTCGCTCTCACCAACGTCACAATCTACACGATTCCGCAGAACTTGGCGGGCGGTTCAAAGGAAGTGACGTGGGAAGGACGGCAGTGTGATAGTGCTCAAGAAGTCCGGGTCTTGTGGTGTGCGTTGGTGGCGCAGATTCCAGAAGAGTCACTGCGGACAATCCGCTCGTTGACTGATGCGGAGTGTCGTATCTACGCTACGCTTGTACCGGGCGAGATCCACGAGCCAGTATTCATCGTCGAAGGTGGCGGACACAAGATTCTGATGCAACTGGGCAGGACGAATGACCGGTTAACTCTGATCTACATGGACGACTTTCATCACGTCGTCATCCGTGGCTGATCAGCCCTGTGCCATTACACGATTTGCGGATACATCTTTTCTGGATCCACACCGAGGTCGCGAATGGCGCGGGCGACCGATTCGCGATCGATGGCGTCGCGTTGGGCGAGAGCGTAGAGCGTGGCTATCGTGATGCATTCAGCATCGACTTCGAACAGGCGGCGGAGATTTTCGCGCGTGTCGCTGCGGCCGAAGCCGTCCGTGCCGAGCGTACTAAGGCCACCCGGCACCCACGGGGCGATTTGGTCGGGAATTATTTTCATGTAGTCGGACACGGCCACGAACGCGCCAGTCTCGCCTTCGAGCACTTGCTGAAGATAAGCCTTCCGTGGCGGCTCGGTCGGATGCAACATATTCCAGCGGCTGGCGCGTTGAAGGTCGGTTTTCAGAAGTTTGTAGCTGGTGGCGCTCCAAACGTCGGCGGAAACATCATAGCGTTGGGCGAGAATCTGCTGGGCGCGCAAGGCTTCGCGTAACAGCGCGCCGCTGCCGAAGATGTGGGCTTTGTGTTTTTTGCCTTCGTCGCCTTTGCGGAATTTGTAGAGGCCCTTGAGAATGCCGTCCTCGACGCCGGCGGGCATCGCGGGCATTGAGTAGTTTTCGTTGTAGAGCGTGAGGTAGTAGAAAATGTCTTCACCTTCCTGATACATCCGCCGCATGCCGTCTTGAATGATGACGGCCAGCTCGTAGCCAAACGCGGCGTCGTACGTCAGCAGCGTGGGGATCGTCGCGGCGAGCAGATGGCTGTGGCCGTCCTGATGTTGGAGGCCTTCGCCGTTGAGCGTGGTGCGGCCGGCGGTCGCGCCGAGGAGGAAGCCTTTCGCTTTCACGTCGCCGGCCAGCCAGATCAAGTCGCCGATGCGTTGGAAGCCGAACATCGAGTAGTAAATGTAAAATGGAATCATCGGCTGTTGATGATTCGTGTAGGCGGTTGCGGCGGCGAGCCACGAGGACATCGCGCCGGTCTCGTTGATGCCTTCCTCCAAAATCTGGCCGTCCTTGGTCTCGTGATAGTAGAGCAACGATGCGCGGTCGACCGGCTCGTAAAGCTGGCCCTTGTGCGCATAGATGCCGATCTCGCGGAACAACGCGTCCATCCCGAATGTGCGCGCTTCATCTGGGATGATCGGCACGACGCGCCGACCGATTTCCTTGTGGCGCAGCAACGCGGTGAGCAAGCGCACGAACGCCATCGTGGTGGACCATTCGAGCTTGCCGGAGCCTTTGAGCAGCTCGCCGAAGAACTCGCGGCCCGGCATCTCGAGGCGCGGCACATTCGTGTTGCGCTCCGGTAGGAAGCCGCCGAGTTTCTGGCGCCGGTCGAGGATGTACTTCGTCTCCGGGCTCTCCGGCGGCGGCCGATAGAACGGCGTCTCGGCAATTTCTTCGTCGCTGACCGGTATGCCGAAACGCTCGCGAAACTCGCGCAGTTCTTTCTCGTTCAGCTTTTTCTGCTGGTGCGTAATGTTGCGGCCTTCGCCGGCTTCGCCGAGACCGTAACCCTTGATCGTTTTGGCGAGAATCACTGTCGGCTGACCCTTGTGTTCGACCGCCGCCTTGTACGCGGCGAAAACCTTCTTCGGATCGTGCCCGCCTCGTTTGAGGCCGCGAATCTGGTCGTCGGACAGATGGTTCACCATCTGGGACAATTCGGGATACTTGCCGAAGAAATGCCGGCGCGTGTAGCTACCGGGCTCGACCGAATACTTCTGGTAATCGCCGTCCACCGCTTCTTCCATGCGTCGCACGAGCAAACCTTCGTGGTCCTGCTCAAGAAGCGCGTCCCAGTCCGAGCCCCAGATGACTTTGATCGCGTTCCAGCCCGCGCCGGCAAACGAAGCTTCGAGTTCCTGAATCACCTTGCCGTTGCCGCGCACTGGGCCGTCGAGGCGCTGGAGATTGCAGTTCACGACCCAGATGAGATTGTCGAGGCTCTCGCGCGAGGCAAGCGTCAATGCGCCGAGCGTCTCCGGTTCGTCGATCTCGCCGTCGCCAACGAAGCACCACACCTTCGGCTCTTCGCCGGCAAGAAACCCGCGCGCTTTGAGGTACCGGTTGAAGCGCGCTTGATAAATCGACATAATCGGACCGAGGCCCATCGAGACAGTCGGGAACTGCCAGAACTCCGGCATCAAATACGGATGCGGATACGAAGACAGTCCGCCACCTTCCGCCAGTTCCTGCCGGAAATTGTGCAGATGTTTCTCATCGAACCGTCGCTCCAGAAAGGCGCGTGCGTAGATGCCGGGTGAGGCGTGTCCCTGGAAATACACCATATCGGCCGGCCGGTCACCATGACCGCCGCGGAAGAAATGATTAAACCCAACTTCGTACAACGTCGCCGCCGACGCGTAGGTCGAGATGTGGCCGCCGAGTCCGCTGTGGATCCGGTTCGCATTCACGACCATCGCCATCGCGTTCCAACGGATGAGGCTCTTGATGCGCCGCTCCAACTCCCGGTCGCCGGGATACGGCGGCTCGGCTTCCACCGGGATGGTGTTGATATACCGGGTGTTAAGCGGATTGCGCAATGGAATTTTGGTTTTCAAATTTGTGCTAGCTACAATGCCATTGCCCGCGCTACTTATTCAAGCACCATGAAGTATTTGGAGTTGACGCTCCCCACGCCCGCCGAAAACCTCGCCTGCGACGAGGCGCTGCTGGATTTGTGCGAAGCCAACGGCGGCGAGGGCATTTTGCGTTTCTGGGAAGCGCACGAACATTTCCTCGTCCTCGGCTACTCCAACAAAGCCCACACCGAGGCCCACCTCGATCGTGCCCGGCAAGACAGGATACCGGTGTTGCGCCGTTGCACCGGCGGCGGCGCAGTCTTGCAAGGTCCCGGCTGTCTCAACTACTCGCTCATTCTCCCCATCACCACCCAAGTCAGCGAAACCAACATCTCCGTCATGCAGCGTCACGCCGCGGCCCTTGGCGCCGGCGTCGAAGTCCGCGGCCACAGCGACCTCACGATCGGCGACCTGAAATTCTCCGGCAACGCCCAACGTCGCAAACGCCGGTATCTCCTCTTCCACGGCAGCTTCCTGCTGAACCTCGACATTGAGCGCATCGAACGCCTTCTGCCGATGCCGGCGCGCGAACCAAATTACCGGCATCACCGTTCGCACCGGGATTTTCTCATCAACATCGCGGTTGCCGGCCGCGAGATTCAGGACGCGCTCAAGCATAGCTGGCTCGCCACCGTGCCCTTCACCGATGTTCCCGTCGACAAAATCCTGGCGCTCGCGCGTCAGCAGCACGCGTCTGACGACTGGATATTCAAGTTCTGAACTTTCGTCTGAACTTTCGTCTTGTCTTCCCGCAGCGCACAAGATATTGTGTTTTGCGGCGTGGGGATCTCACTGTGACCACAAGTCTCATGTAGATCATCGCGCGGTAATTCAGTGGCAGTTAAACCTCAACCCTGAGGATCAGCCATGGCAACAGTTGATTTCGCAGTCGGCATCGGCGGCGCGGCGGGACAAGGCATCGCAACCCCCGGCGACATTCTCGCGCGACTCTTCGTGCGACGCGGTCTCCACCTCAACGCTTACAACGCCTACCAATCCATCATTCGCGGCGGCCACATCTTCCTGATCCTGCGCGTCGGCGTCGAACGCGTCCAGAGCATGGGCGATAAGATCGACGCATTGATCCCGCTCAATCAGGACACGATGGACCGTCACCTGAAACATCTTCAAGCCGGCGGCGCGTGTTTGTACGACGGCGACAAACTCAAGCCCGGCAAAGCCAACGACGGCGTGCAGTTGTGCGCGCTGCCGGTACGAGAACTTGCCGGCGCGGCCAAAGTCCCTAATGCGCAAAACACGATTGCGCTCGGGGCGCTCATGCAGATGACCAGCGTGCCGTTCGAGGCGCTCGAATCCAGCATCGCCGCGCAGTTCGGCAAGAAGGGAAAAGCTGACACCGTCGTCACCGAAAACGTCACCGTCGCGCGCGCCGGCTACGATTACGCGGCGGCGCACTTCAAACCGTTTTCCGTTTCGTTGCCGGACACCGGCAAGCGTTACGCTTTTCTCGAAGGCAACCAGGCACTCGCCATGGGTGGCGCGGCGGCGGGCGTGAAGTTCTATTGCGCTTACCCGATGAGCCCGGCCACGGGCGTGTTGCACTGGATGGCCAAGAACGCGCGCAAGCTCGGCATCATGGTCCGGCAAGTCGAAGACGAAATCGGCGTCGCCAACATGGCCATTGGCGCGGCGCATGCCGGTTGCCGCGCTATGTGCGCGACCTCCGGCGGCGGCTTCGCGCTCATGACCGAGGCGTTGGGCGCAGCGTCGATGATGGAAATTCCGATGGTGGCCATCAACGTCCAACGTGCCGGCCCGGCCACTGGCGTGCCGACCAAGACCGAGCAAGGCGACCTGTGGCAAATCCTCGGCGCCGGTCAAGGCGATTATCCGCGCGCCATCGTCGCTCCAACAACCATACCGGATTGTTTCCACACAATTCCCGAGTTGTTCAACCTCGTGGACAAGTTTCAATGTCCCGGTATTGTGCTGTCCGATCTACTGCTGAGTGAAGGCCGGGCGAGCATGGCACCGGAGGAATTCAACTTCAGTCCGAAGATTGACCGCGGTGAACTTATTACGGACGGAAACGGCAACGGACACGACTACAAGCGGTTTAAGTTCACCGAGAACGGCGTTTCGCCGCGCGCGCTGCCGGGCACACCGGGTCACATGTATGTGGCCGCCACCGATGACCACATGGAAGACGGCGTGCTCATCAGCGATGAGTTCACGCATCCACACAAGCGTCGAGCCATGCACGAAAAACGGATGCGCAAGATGGATCACATGTTGCCGCTCATCGCCCCACCGAAGTTGTTCGGCTCGGCCAAAGCGCAGGTCACGCTCATCGGTTGGGGTTCGACCGAAGGCGTCATCCGGGAAGCCATCGAGAAACTGGCCGGCGAAGAGGGCGTCAGTGCCAACAATCTCCAGATCAAATGGCTCGTTCCGTTCCACACCGATGAGATCATGAAGATTCTTTCGGCAAGCAAGAAGACCATCATCATCGAGAATAACTACTCCGGCCAGTTTGCTCGGTATCTGCGTTCGGAGACCGGCTTCGCGCCTGATGCCCACATCCGCAAGTACGACGGCGAACCGTTCATGCCGCACCACATCGTTGACGGCGTGAAAGAAATCCTGGCCGGCAAGACTAAACAATTCGTTCCGACTCACGAATACATCGTCTAAGGAATCCAATGGAAACAACCACTGCTCCAACCGCCCCGGTACTCAAACCGCTCGGCGCGCCGATTACAGCCAAGGACCTCAAAGGCAAAGTCGATCCTGACTGGTGTCCCGGCTGTGGTGACTTCGGCGTGCTCGACGCGATGAAACACGCCATCGCCGAATGCCGGCTGCAACCGCACGAGGTCGTCATCATCAGCGGAATCGGTTGCTCGTCGAACCTGCCCGGCTACGTCAACACCTACGGCATGCATACATTGCACGGCCGCGCCGTGCCGGTCGCGAGCGGCGTGCAGTTGGCGAATCACAAATTGAAAGTCATCGTGACCGGCGGCGATGGCGACGGCTACGGAATTGGCTGCAACCATCTCATCCACTGCATGCGCCGTAACTACGACCTGACTTACGTGGTGATGAACAACCAGATCTACGGTCTCACGACCGGACAGTGTTCACCGACCAGTTTGAAAGGCGCCAAGACCAAGAGCACGCCCTACGGCAACGTCGAAAACCCGATCAACCCCATCGCCCTCGCGCTTGCCGGCGGCGCGACGTACATCGCCCGCGGCTTCAGCGGCAACCAGAAAATGCTCGCCGAACTCATCGCCGGTGGCCTGCGTCACCGGGGTTTTGCGCTCATTGACGTCTTCAGTCCGTGCGTCACGTACAACAAGGACAATACGTACCAATTCTTCCGTCCGCGCGTGAAAGACCTCGCCGAACTCGGCCACGACCCGACTGATTTCCACGCCGCGATGGATCGCGCGATGCAGTGGGGCGACGAAATTCCCATCGGCCTGTTCTGGAAACGCGAAGACTTACCGGCGCTCGATCAACTCGAACCGGTCCTCGC
>CAZMKD010000228.1:0-1622 GCA_964566575.1 uncultured Verrucomicrobiota bacterium | reverse complement strand
GCTCCTTAGCTTTGTCGTGGGTTATTTTCTCTCCAACAGCCCTAAAGAATAAATGAGCGCGCGGCTTATGGAACATAAGTTGCATGCGCGAATTTATCCTGAGCGAAGCTCTTTAGGCGACCCTAAAGGGCTGCTTTGCTGAGTCGAAGGATCTAGAGCCGGATTCCTCACCGTTAGTTCGGAATGACACAATCGCCCACACTTTCTGAAGTTCCTCCCACAGTCGCGGCCAAATGCCGTTACTTCGGCACCTGCGGCGGATGTTCCCTCCAGACCGTAAGCATCGAAGACCAAAGACTCCAAAAGAAAGACCAGCTCCAAGAGATCCTAACAGAAACGGGGGACCTGAGACCTGAGACTTTTTTACCTCCCTTGACCGGAGAGGCCTGGGGCTACCGCTCCCGAGCCAGCCTCTCGGCCCGTTTCATGACCAAACAGGGCAGATCTTTCGTCGGCTTTCGCGAGAAGCGGGGAGGCTACGTCACCGATATGACGAGCTGTGAGATATTGCCCGAGCGCGTCTCGAACCTCCTCAGTCCTTTGCGGGAGTTGATCGGACGGCTTTCGATCCCTCGTCAGATCCCTCAGATCAATGTTGCCTTGGGTGACGACGTCGACGGTTTCGTCATTCGCCACCTGGGATGCTTTAGCGAGCTCGATCTCACCACACTCCAGCAATTTGAAAAGCAGCACAGCATTCGGATCTATCTTCAGCCCGCGGGGCCTTCTTCGATCCAGCCGCTCGACCCTCAGAATTCTCTCGAGCTTGAGTACACTCTTCCGGAGTTCGGGCTCGGATTTTTGTTTCATCCCGGCGAGTTCACCCAAGTGAATCCTGAGATCAATCGTCTGATGGTGAGCGAGGCTATGCGTATGCTGGACCCGAGGCCCGGTGAGACGGTCCTCGACCTTTTCTGCGGGGTGGGGAATTTCTCCCTGCCCATCGCGGCTCGCGGCGCTTCTGTGATGGGCCTGGAAGGGAACCGTACCCAGGTAGACTACGCCCTGCGGAACGCCGAGCGGAATAGTTTAAGTCACCTCACGCGTTTCGAGACTGAGAACCTGGAAACTTTCAGCGCGGAGCGGGCAGAGGGCTTTGACAAGATGGTGATCGACCCGCCCCGTTCCGGCGCGCTCGCAGTCGTCCAGAATCTCCCAGCTGACGGCCCCAGGAAGATCCTCTATATCGCCTGCGGTCCCCAGAGTTTCGCGAGAGATGCCGCCATCTTGATGCGGGAGAAGGGCTACACCTTCAAGTCCTGCAGGCTCATCGACATGTTCCCTCAGACAGCCCACATGGAAGTGATGTCTCTTTTCGAAAAATAATACCCTCCGGGGACCCTGTCTTTTTAAGTTAATTCACTCCTAAAATGATATAATTACTCATGATAAAGAACTGGGAATTGGTGAGAAAGTTAGAGCTTCAGCGGTTGGCTGACACCCCCGTCGACTATGATCGTAACGTCAAGGTTTTCGAATCTCTCTGGCAAGAAGCGAAGGAATTAGGTGCGCTTGAGGGGCTCGCCAAGCTAACGCAAAACACCTCGTCTTTCCGCATCGCCCGATTCCTGAACCCTCTCCCGCTTGTTTAAAGAGCTCTTAGGCAGGATCTCAAAAGGTCT
>CAZMKD010000227.1:0-4005 GCA_964566575.1 uncultured Verrucomicrobiota bacterium | reverse complement strand
GGACAACAGTGGGAGTGTGTACGTTACCGGTGACACCGCCTCGAACGATTTTCCGAACAAGAATCAGCACCAAGGGAATTTCGGCGCACCCTCGGAAGCCTACATCACCAAGTTGGGTCCCGCGGGAACAAACCTCATTTTCTCCACCTACCTCGGAGGCAATGGCAGCGAGGCGGGCGCGGCCATTGCCATTGATACCAACAACAATGTGTATGTCGCCGGCTTCACCGATTCCAGCAATTTCACGACTCCGAATGGTTATCAGACCGGCCCGCAAGGTCTCGGCGACGCATTCGTCTCGAAACTCAGTTCCAATGGGCAAACGCTGGTTTACGCCAGCTATCTTGGCGGCAGCAGCGCCGACGTCGCCAACGGCATCGCTGTGGACAAGGCCGGCAAGATCTACGTGACGGGAGAGACGGATTCATCGAACTTCCCGATAAATGCAGTGAAGAAGGGATTTGCCGTCACCTTTCGGGGGGGCGCCGCCGATGCGTTCGTGGCGAAGTTTGACCCTGGGCTCTCATCTGGCAACTCATTTCTCTATTGTACTTTCCTAGGGGGCAACGACGAAGAGGTAGGGCAGGCCATCGCGGTGGACATCAGCAGCAACGCGTATGTGACCGGCTTCACTTACTCGACCAATTTCCCAACCACTACCGGCGCCATCCAGACAAACCTGCAGGCTTTCTTCGTGGATGCGTTCGTAACCAAGGTGAATCCCGCCGTCACCGGGATGCCTTCTCTCGTCTACTCCACGTATCTGGGCGGGTACGATGCGGAGAACTTCTCTGGGCCCGGCAGCATCGCCGTGGACATTAGCAGCAACGCCTATGTGACGGGCAGCACCTCCTCGACGAATTTTCCCGTCACGGCCGGCGCGTTTCAAACCAGTCCGGCGGGAGGCCAAGGAGATACGGATGTCTTCATCACGAAGCTTGGGCCACGTGGCACCAACATCATCTATTCCACCTTTCTCGGCGGGACGAGCGAAGATGTGGGGATGGGGATCGCCGTTCTGAACAGCAGCAACGTCTTCGTGACCGGCTATACGTTCTCCGATGACTTTCCGGCCTCACCGGGAGCTTTCCAAGCGAGTTTCGGTGGCGGATTCTCAGATGCCTTTGTGACAAGACTGAATCCGAACTCGGGAGCGACGTTCATCGTTTACTCGACCTATCTCGGGCTGACTAACGACGATATGGGCGCCGCCATCGCCGTGGATACCAACGGGAATGCCTACGTCGGCGGGTTGACTTCCACCAACGGGTTTCCGGTAACGCCCGGCGCGGCCCAGACGAATGGGACCGGCCTGTCCGAGGGTTTCATTGCCAAGATCATTCCTTCCGCCAATCTCGCGTTGACTATGTCCGGCTCGCCGGAGCCCGTATCGCTGGGTTCGAGCGTAACTTACAGCCTCCTCGTAACCAATCTGGGCGAGTTGGCCGCCACCACTGTGACCGTCACGGATGCGCTGCCGGCAGTGGTGTCTTTTGTTTCCGCTACGCCCAGCGTTGGGAGCTGCTCGCAGGCGGGCGGGATCGTTTCCTGCAATCTCGGCGGGCTGGCCTCCGGGAGCGGCGCCTCGATCACGATCGTTGCCAATGCGGCCGCACCGGGCCTTGCCACTAATGCCGCCCGGGTCTTCGCCGTCCAGCCCGACAGTGTCACTAATGACAATGCGGCGATTACCGTCAGCACGTTCGGCTCGATTGTGACCATTCAAGCGACGATCACCAATGCCTTTGAATCCGGCCCATTGATTGGAAGATTTAGAATCTCTCGGACTGGTGTTACCCAAAACTCGTTGATAGTGAACTACACGTTGAGCGGGACAGCCACGCCTGGTTCCGATTACGCAGCGCTGCCGGGATCGGCAACCATCCCGGCGGGACTGGATAGCGCCTTAATTACCGTGTCACCGATTGACGATGCGGTGGTGGAGTGCCCGGAGACGGTTGTGCTGACTCTAGCGAGCGGGGCGGGATATGCGCTGGGCTCACCAGCTAGCGGCACGGTCACGATCATCGACAATGATACGCCCACCGTTAGCGTAACGGCCACCACACCGACAGCCATGGAGGGCGGCTCCACCAACGGTGTGTTTGCGATCACGCGGGTCGGCTGCACCACCGCGCCGTTGACAGTGAACTACAAGATGAGCGGCACGTCGAGCAACGGCGTGGACTACACAACCTTGTCCGGCATAGCAACCATCGTGGCCGCTTCAAACTCAGTGCGCGTCGCCGTCGCGCCGATCAACGACACGATCGCCGAATGCCCTGAGACCGTCGTGCTCACGATTTCAACGAACGCCGCGTACGTCGTGGGTGCGCCGGCCGGCGACACGGTCACGATCTTCGACAACGATTCCACGGTGACGATCGTGGCGAGCACGCCCAACGCCTCCGAGGCCGGCATCAATGGTGTGTTCACCGTGTTTCGCACCGCGTGCGCGAGCGTGCCGTTGACGGTGAACCTTGCCATCAGCGGCGGCGCCGGCAACGGCGTGGACTACGCGACGATCACCAACTCCGTCACCATGCCCGCCGGCATCACCAATGCCACGGTCACGATCCGGCCACTTGCGGATGGATTGGGCGATGTCAATGAGAGCGTCGTGCTGACCGTGTCGTCCAGTTCCAGCTACCGGGTCGGCACGCCCAGCAGCGCGACGGTCACGATTGCGGACAACAACGTGTCGCCGACCGCGAGCTTTACCGGCACACCGACCGTCGGGCTGGTGCCGTTTGTCGTCACGCTCACCGATACATCCGTTGGCTCGATCGCGAGCCGCACGTGGAACTTTGGCGACGGGATGACGACGAACCTCACCGCTCCCAGCGCGACGACCATCACTCATAATTACACCGCGGAAGCCAACTACACCGTTAGCCTTTCCGTCAACGGTTCTCTCGGCACAGATACTCTGACCCGCGTGGACTACATTATCGCGACGCTCCTGCCGTCGGAGCAGACAGTCAGTCCCGCCAGCCGCGATTTCGGCACGGTCAGCGTTGGCCAGACCAACTCGCAAACGTTCACGGTCGTCAATACGGGCGGCGGGACGCTTGACGGCACGGCCACGGCGCCGGCGCCATTTTTCCCCACCGGCAGCCCGTACAATCTCACACCGGGACAGACCGGCATCGTCACCGTGAGTTTCATCCCAACGGTGGCGGGCACTTACAACGCCAACGTGACGTTCTCCAGTAACGGCGGCAACTCAACCAATCCAGTGACCGGCGTCGCGTTGACGGCCGGCGCGATCCAGGCCAGCCCGACCGTCGTGAATTTCGGCGCGGTCCTCACCGGCCTGACGGCGCAAGTGACGATGGTCGTGACCAACCTCGGCGGCACGGCCGTCACCAATGGCATGGCCACGGTCACCGGCGGACCGTTCTCCGTGCTGTCCGGCAGTCCGTTCAGCGTGCCGGGCAACCGCTCGACCAATGTCGTCGTCCGCTTCGCGCCCTTGAGCGGCGGCTCATTCACCAATTCCATCGTGTTCAGCAGCGCCAATGTCGGCACGATCAGCAACATGTTGATCGGCCTTGGCGGGATCGTTCCGGTGGCCTCGTTCAACGCCATGCCCACCAGCGGTTTGATCCCGTTGTCGGTGACCTTCTCCGACACCTCGACCGGCGCGATCACAAATCGTTTTTGGGATTTCGGCGACGGCGCGACGCTGAATACGAATGTGACGGTTCTGACGCACGCCTACACCGTGCGCGGCGTTTACAATGTGCGTTTGATTGTCAGCGGTGAAGTTGGTGTGTCCACCAACACGCAGAATAATCTGATAGCCGCCCAAATCCCCGCCCAGCAAATCATCACTCCGTCCAGCCGCGACTTCGGCTCGATCACCATCGGCCAGACCAACACGCTTGCGTTTTCGGTCATCAATACCGGCGATCTCGCGCTCAGCGGCACCGCTACCGCCGCGGCTCCATACCGGGTTGCCAGCGGCACTCCGTACACAATCGCGGGCGGCCAGACCGGGAC
>CAZMKD010000226.1:0-5034 GCA_964566575.1 uncultured Verrucomicrobiota bacterium | reverse complement strand
AACGGCGATCCCGCACACGGTCGGTCAGTTGTTTCTGTTCGGGGACGGTCAAGATCAGTGATGGTGCGGAACGCGGCATGGAGGGAGTTTACACCGCCCACCAATACTATCAATCACTTATTGGACACTACACTAGCAGTGGCCGAGCCGGCGATGGAACAACGGTTGCTAAGTTTATGAGAGATGCCGGTTGACCAACAGCCTCGTCAGAATGATCCCAGTTTGGGCGCTAGGTTTGCCGGGTTATTCCGCGCTTTTCTGGCCGTGTTCTTCAGTCATCAGCACGGGCCACCCGTCGAGTGGCCCAGCGATGCCGAGCCGTTGTTCGCTCAAGTGCCTCAATACGGCGTACTGGTCGTTGAGAATGACTCGGCATTCTTGGAGGCCACGAGCCAGCAATTGCGTGCCGCCAGCCTCCACGTGCTCAAAGCCAACACAGCGTCCGTTGGCTTGGACATGATCCGGCAGTCGCCGGGTGAGATTGCTGTTCTGTTACTCGATTATGACTTGCCGGGGATCAACGGGGCCGATGCCTTGCCCCAAGTGCGGTCGATCAATCGGAAAATCAATATCATTGGGATGTCCGGCCTGGACCTGAACGATGTTCCGCTGACGTTTCGCGAGGGCGTGGATATGTTCCTCAGGAAGCCGTTCAGTGGCGATGAATTGGTCACGTCCGTGAGGCGGGTGATCGAGGACAGCCTCGGGCCACCCCGGCTGCGCTCCTCAGAATCAGGCAGACCCACTGCGACAGCCCCCGCCCGTTGACACCTCTCTGGGTGCGTGATACGGTTGCCCGCTTTTTGGCGGGACAGACATGCCGGAAACTCAAATCAATTATAAAGACACACTGAATCTGCCACAGACAGCCTTTCCGATGAAGGCCAACCTGCCGCAGCGCGAGCCGGAAATGTTGGCGCGTTGGAAAGAGGGCAAGCTCTACGAAAAGATTCAGACCGCGCGCGCGCAGTCGCCGCTGTTCGTACTTCACGACGGGCCACCCTACGCCAATGGCGACGTGCACATCGGCACGGCGCTGAACAAAATCCTCAAAGACATCGTTGTCCGGCACGCGGCGATGACGGGGCATCGCGCGCCGTATCTGCCAGGCTGGGATTGCCACGGTCTGCCCATCGAACTGAAGGTGCAGAAGGAGATTGAGAAGAAGGGAGAAAGACTTTCTGCCGCCGAGACGCGCGCCCGCTGCCGCGCCTACGCGGAGAAATATGTCGGCATCCAGCGCGAGCAATTCCAGCGGCTCGGGGTGATGGGCGACTGGGAGCATCCCTATCTGACGATGTCGCCCGAATACGAACACGCCATCGTCGCCACGTTCTACGAGATGCGTCGCGCGGGTTACATCTATCAGGCGCTCAGGCCGGGCTACTGGTGCATCTCCTGCCGCACGGCGCTGGCCGCGGCGACGGCGGAGAGCGAATACAAAAATCACAAGTCGCCGGCGGTCTGGGTGAAATTTCCGCTCAAAGGCCAAGCGAACACGTTCGTGCTGGTCTGGACGACGACGCCGTGGACGCTGCCCGCGAATCTGGCCATCGCGCTGCATCCCGACGTGGACTACGTTTTCGCGAAAGTCGGCAGCGAGACGTGGATTCTCGCGGAGAAGCTGCTCGACGCGGTCGCGCAAAAGACGGGCGCGCAACTCGGCGTGGTCGCACGCAAAGCGAAGGGCGCAGAATTGGTCGCGGAGAAACTCGTCACACGCCATCCGTTTATCGAGCGCGATTCGCCGCTGGTGTTGGCCGATTACGTGACGACCGAGGATGGAACAGGCTGCGTCCACACCGCGCCCGGGCACGGTATCGAGGACGCCGAAACGGGCGACAAATACAAACTTGAGCCGCGTTGCTACTCGCCGCTGGATGACGCGGGGCGATTCGTGGACGACGGCCGCGTGCCGACATGGCTGGTCGGCAAAGACGTGTGGGCCGCAAATCCATTGGTCGTCGCGCATTTAAAAAAAATCGTCGCGTTGGCGGGGCACGAAGAGATCGAGCACAGCTATCCGCATTGCTGGCGCTGCAAAGAACCAGTGATTTTCCGCGCGACGCAACAGTGGTTCGTGAAGGTGGACAACGACACGCTGCGCCAGCGCGCGCTGTCAGCCGTGCGCGACCCGAAACAAGTCCGGTTCGTCCCCGAATGGGGCAGGTCGCGCTTCAGCGGGATGTTATCGGAGCGACCCGATTGGTGCATCAGCCGCCAGCGTGTCTGGGGCGTGCCGATCCCCGTCGTGAGCTGCGCCAAATGCGGCCATGATTTCCGCGAGGCGGAGGAAAGGATTCTCAAGCTGGTGCGCGAGCGCGGGATTGATTCCTGGTTCACGCTGAGCTTGGACGAACTGGTCGGCGCGAGCAAGTGCCCGAAGTGCGGCGGGACGGACTTGAAGAAAGAAGAGGACATCCTCGACGTGTGGTTTGAGAGCGGCTGCAGCCATCGCGTGGTGTTGCAGGACAATCCCGCGTTGAAATTTCCCGCCGACGTGTATCTGGAAGCAACCGACCAACATCGCGGCTGGTTTCAAGTGTCGCTGCTCACTGCCCTGGCGACGGGCGAGCACGTGCCGCCGTTTCACACGGTCATCACGCACGGGCTTCGGCTCGACACGGAAGGAAAGAAAATCTCGAAGTCATCGGGCATCCCCGTCAACGCGAACGACTACGTCAACCGCTTCGGCGCGGACATTATTCGGCTGTGGTTCATCAGCGAAGATTACACGCACGACGTCATTCAGTCGGACGAAAGTATCGCGCGCGTCGGGGAGGCGTACCGCAAGATCCGCAACACGCTGCGCATCTTGCTCGCGAATCTCTACGACTTCGACCCAGGCCGGCACACGGTCGAGCCCGGTAAGATGTCGGAGCTTGACCGGTGGTTGCTGTCGCGGTTGCAGGCGCTCTTGGCCGACCTGACGGCGGCGTACGAGAACTACGAGTTCCACCGGGTCTACCATGTGCTGAATGCGTTTTGCGCGGTGGAATTGTCGAGCTTTTACGTTGACGTGACGAAAGACCTCATGTATACGCTCTCGCCTCATTCGCCGGAAAGACGCTCGGCGCAGACAGCCATGCATCGCACGGTGGCGACACTGGCGAAGCTGCTGGCTCCTGTGGTGCCGTTTACGGCGGAGGAAGTGTGGGGCTTCCTGCCGGGACGCGAAGCCGAGTCCGTCCATTTGACGGAGTTTCCGGTGGTGGACGCGCGGTTGCGGGACGAGAAGCTTGAGGCACGCTGGGAAAAGTTGCTGCAAGTGCGCAGCGCGGCGGCGCTCGAACTGGAAAAGGCGCGCCAGGCCGGCACGATTGGCAAGTCGCTCGAGGCGCAAGTCGAGATCGAGCCGGACAGCCCGGCCACACAGGAATTGCTCCAGAGCGTTGGGCCGCTGCTGGAGACGGTGTTGATTGTCTCACAAGCGAAGGTTGGCAAGTTGACAGAAGGCCAATTGCGAGTGAAGGTATCCGCCGCCGAGGGACAGAAGTGCGTGCGGTGTTGGCGGTGGACGCACGATGTGGGACAGAACTCAGCGCACCCGCAATTGTGCGGACGATGCACGGATGTGGTCAGTCAAACAGTCGTGAAGGGAGATGTCAGGGCATGAAGAAAGCCAAAGCAAAGAAGCCGTCGAAACCGATCAAAGCCAAGAAACCAGTCGCCAAGAAAATTGTCGCTGCCGCCAGCGCCAAACCGGCCAAAGCCCTGAAGGCCGCCAAGGCGGTTGTTGTCGAAGAGCCCCGCGAACCGAAGATGCTCAAGCTCTCCAAGGATGACGCTGCCAAATTCCAGAAGCTGCTTGTTGAACTGCGCGATCATCTCATCGACGGCGTCAACTTCCTCGCCAGCGACAATCTGAAGCGTTCACATCGCGAAGTCTCGGGCGAGCTCAGCGGCTACAGCCTCCACATGGCCGATGCCGGCACCGACAATTTCGACCGCGAGTTCGCTTTGAGCCTTGTCTCCAGCGAACAGGAAGCGCTCTATGAAATCGAGGAAGCCCTCAAGCGCCTCGAACACAGCACCTACGGTCTCTGCGGCAACTGCGAGAAGCCAATTCGCAAAGAGCGCCTTGAAGCCGTCCCGTTCGCCCGACTCTGCATCCAGTGCCAATCCGGTATTGAGAAGGACCACCGCCGGCCGGCGCAGCCCACCGCCGTTTTCAGCGAAACGGCCGACGAAAGCGGCGACGAGAAGGAAGAGTCCGAGGATTAATTCTTGAGGCGTGTCGTCCTCATTGCCGCCATCATCGCGCTCGCCGACCAACTGACCAAGTTGCTCATTTTGCGCCTCGTCCACCCGGAGTATCCGGTCGCTGTCGTGGAGGGCTTCTTTCGGCTGGTCAACTGGAGCAATACCGGCGCGGCGTGGGGCATGTTTCAGAATTCCAACATCCTGCTCGCGATCATCTCGGTGCTGACCGTCGTCGCGTTGTATCTTTTCCGGCATTCATTTCAAATTCAGTTGGCCGGCAGCCAAGTCGCGCTCGGCCTGATCACGGGCGGGATCACCGGCAACGTCGTCGACCGGTTCTGGCACGGCTACGTCGTGGACTTCCTCGACTTTTTCGTCGACGGACATCACTGGCCCGCGTTCAACGTCGCCGACAGCGCCATCTGCTGCGGAGTCGCACTCTACATCATCGTGAGTTTCTGTGCTGAACGGCGACAGCCCAAACCTGTAGCCGAGGCGTGAGCCTCGGCCGAAGCTCACGCTTCGGCTACAGCTCGTAAGCCTCACGTCTCCGCCGCTCGAACCGCGCCAGCTTCTGGCAACCGTGCTTCTTTAGGAAACCCTCCACTTCCGAAAACTTCAGCCCGACTTGATCGGGCGCGTGCGCGTCCGAGTTGACGGTCAGCGGGATGCCGAGCGCAATCGCTTGCTTGATGAACGAGAATGCCGGATACGGCTGGGGGTCGTTCACCGACTCCGGATGCCGGTACCCCGATGTATTGATTTCCATGCAAACTCCGGCCCGAGCAATCTCCGAGAGCGTCGCGCTGATCTCGTCAAGTCCGCGTTGCG
>CAZMKD010000225.1:0-1879 GCA_964566575.1 uncultured Verrucomicrobiota bacterium | reverse complement strand
CGGCGCGGCGGAAGCCGCCGCAAGGGGGTAGGTCGCCACTACACGCCGTTTGGCAAGCGCCGGCGACGAAATCCTGAGCAATTGCGACGGCCACCGCCACGAAAAAAACGAAAACCCGGTCCGGTTGCGGGAAAGGGGCTGATGTGGCCGGCCTTGCGGGAGAATTCAGCCACGATGGATGAACCCGTGTTTCTCGGGGCTGGCTACTCCTACTGGCTCGGCCACCGGTATTACTTCAACGCCGAACATCCACCGTTGATGCAACTCTGGAGCGCACTGCCGCTGCGGTGGTTGCCGGTCCGGCTCCCGCTGCACATCGAGAAGTATCTCGAACAACCCTCGCCGTTGACCAACGCCGCGACGTGGGAAGCGAACATCGTCCCCCGCGAACAGCCGACCGGCTTCTACACCTATCCGCATCTCGAAGCCGGTTACTTCGGACAGGCGTTGCTGTACCGGGGTGTGAACAACGCAGATCAACTTCTGACGTGGTCCCGGCTGATGCAGGTTGTCGTCACCTTGGCGACCGGACTGGCAATTTTCGGTTGGGCGCGCTCGCTCAGTAACACAACCGGCGGCTTCATCGCGCTGAGACATGGGTTTTCAATCCAATGGCTCTCGCCTACGGGCACTTGGTCATCACAGATCCTGGCCTGGCATTCTTGTTTGCGCTCGCGCTTTGGATGTTTGACCGGTTCGCGACGCAACCGAACCCCACGCGCGCCGCGCTGGCCGGGCTGACGATTGCGCTCGCGCTTCTCACCAAGTATGCGGCGGTGATTCTGTTGCCAGTTTGCGCGGTTGTGGCCGCCCCGCACTTCTGGCGCGACCGCTCCAAGGTCCGGCAATGGCTCGTCGGTTTGTCCGTGATGGTTGTCACGTGCTACGGTGTGATCCTGCTGTGTTACACGCCGCATTGGGCGCCGCCACCGCCCATCAGTGCGGACATGGCGGCACACTTGAAGGTGCCGACTTGGTTCACGACTTTACGGCCGGTGCTGGTACCGCGCGATTACTTTCGCGGGCTGGCACTGATGCTCGCGCACGCCAGACAGGGACACCTCGCATACCTTTGCGGAGAATGGTCGGAGCGCGGGTGGTGGTACTATTTCCCGGTCGCACTTGCGCTCAAGACACCGGTGGCTTTGCTCGCGCTGGCAGGCATGTGCCGCGTCAACCTTCGCGACGGACGACTGGTGCCACTCTTGGGCGCGCTGATATTTCTTGGGTTCGCGATGACTAGCCACGCCAACATCCGCGTGCGACATGTCTTGCCGGTGTTTCCGTTGTTGTCGGTCGCCATTGGCGCGTCGGTAGCGAAGGCGTCACGCGGCGTGCGAATTGCCGGCTGGGTGCTGTGTGGTTGGCTGGCAATAGTAGCGGTGCGATCGTGTCCGGACTACATTCCATATTTCAACGAACTGGCCGGCGGCGGCGCGCTTGGGCACAAGTGCTTGGTGGACTCAAATCTTGATTGGGGTCAGGACGTCAAGCGGTTGAAGACCTACGTGGAGCAGAATCACATCGAAAAACTGGCCGGCAGCTACTTCGGTCCCGGCGGCGCGCTCGCCTACTACGGGATTCTGTTCACCGGCATGGACGCGCAAGAACTCGCGACGCTACACGACGCTGACGTCGTGGTTTCCGCCACGTGGCTGATGCGGCCGGAATACGCCTGGTTGCGGCAACAGCACGAGCCGGTTGCGCGTGTCGGGCACGGGCTGTTTGTCTATCGGTTGCCTTAGAGTCTGTCATGCACTTTTGGTGAGTCGCGGATTCGATGACGAAATGATGTAAGTGTTTTTCTCTGGCTCCTTTGCACGGAATGTGTGAAAAGCTGGGGATGACGAACAGACGAAAGAGTTATCCCAGTGATGTG
>CAZMKD010000224.1:0-3415 GCA_964566575.1 uncultured Verrucomicrobiota bacterium | reverse complement strand
CAATGCGTGCCACACGATCATT
This sequence comes from uncultured Verrucomicrobiota bacterium, assembly GCA_964566575.1. Lineage (GTDB taxonomy): Bacteria > Verrucomicrobiota > Verrucomicrobiia > Palsa-1439 > Palsa-1439 > CAZMKD01. Next base: position 3,393 of record CAZMKD010000224.1, on the reverse strand, counting down.
GCCCAAGGCCACGGCGAGAAACTGTCGACAATCAGTGCAAAGGGTTTAGAGTTCGAACACCCCGTGGACATCGCCGAGATGTGGAAGGAAATGAACTGCGCGGAATGTCATACCGGCGGTCGGTCACAATGAGCATCATCCCAATTCTTGCCTTGGTTTCTTGTCTGACGTGCCACGACAAACAGCAGAAGGAATTCGCTGCCAGCGCGCACGGCCAAGCCGGTCTGAACTGTGTGGACTGTCACGGCGGCGACCCGGCCGCAACGGACGAGACCGCGCACGTCACCGACAATTTCAAACGCCCGGACAACAAGAAGGCTATCGCTGAACTCTGCGCCTCCTGCCACGGCGACGTCCGCAAGATGAACCCCTACGGCTTGCCGACCGATCAACTTGACCAGTACAAAACCAGCAAACATGGCGAACAACTTTTTGGGCAAAACGACCAGAAGGTTGCCGGCTGCACCGATTGCCACGGCGCGCACGACATCCTCAAAGTCAAATCACCGCAAGCGCGCACGTACGCCGCGAACATCCCGGCCACATGCGGCCGGTGCCACAGCGATGAGAAACTGATGTCGCAATACAAGTTACCGGCCGATGTCGTCGCGAAATACAAGACGAGCTATCACGCGCATCTGCTCTTCGAGAAAGGCGACCTCAGCGCGCCGACGTGCGTGACCTGCCACGGCAACCACGGCGCGACACCTCCCGGCACGGCCGAGGTCGGGCAAGTCTGCGGCAAGTGTCATGGCCGGCAACGCGAGCTGTTCGAGAAAAGCCCGCACGCCGAAGCCGCGAAGGCCGGTGCCTTTAACGAATGCATCAGTTGCCACGGCAACCACGCGATCCAGAAAGCTTCCGTCGATTTGTTCAGCACCAGTTGCGTGCAATGTCACGCCAGCGATCCGAAACAACTCGTCGTGCGCGACACGATGGCCAACATGATCCGGCATGCCAAGGAGAGCTACGACCGCGCCGACGCGCAAGTTCACGACGCGACGGTGCGCGGGTTGGCGACCGAGGACGAGCAGTTGATTTTGCAGGAAGCCAAAACGCAAATCACACAGCTCGAAGCGATGCAGCACACGCTGTCGTTCGAGCAATTGAAGCCGGTCTCCGACCGCGCGGATGAACTTGTGAAGATAACACTCGCCGACATCGCTCATCTGGAGCAGGTCGAACTCTGGAAGCGCAGAGCGCTCTGGCCGATCTGGGGCTTTCTCGCGGCAATGGCCGTGGTGTTTTGGGCGAAACGCCGGCAACTCGAATGAACCCCGAACAAAAAATCTCGCGTCGTACCTTTCTCGATTGGTTGCTGACCGGCGGACTCGTGGCGTGGGCGATTGGGTTCTTGGCGCCGGTCGCCAGTTATGTGTGGCCGGCGCAGAAACGCGGGCCGAGCACGCAAACCGTTTCCGCCGGCAAGGAGACCGATTTCACCGAGTGGCAATCGAAGATTGTCGCGGTGAGCGGTCATCCGGTCATCGTGGTGCGGACGCCGCAGGGATTCCGCGCGTACTCGGCGATCTGCACGCATCTCGGCTGCATTGTCGGCTGGGATGCCGAGCGCAAACAGATTGCGTGTCCGTGCCATGCCGGGTTTTTTGACTTGAACGGACGCGTTGTGACCGGCCCGCCGCCCAAGCCGCTGGCGGAACACGGCATCGCTGTCGTCAATGGAGAGGTCATGGTGAAGTCGGCATGAAAATTCGCGCATGGCTGGCCGAGCGCTACGACGTGGCGAGCGTCGAAAAATTCGCCGAGCACCAAGCCGGCAAGCCGTTGCCGCCGCATACCGGGTTCTGGCACACGTTCGGGAGTTTGTCGCTGTACCTGTTCTTGAACCAGGTCGTGACCGGCATTCTGTTGATGATCTATTACCGGCCGACGACCGATACCGCGTTCGAGAGCGTGCGGTTCATCATCACCAAGGCGCACTTTGGGTGGCTCATCCGCGGGCTGCACGCGTGGGGGGCGACGTTGATGGTGCTGTGCGTGCTGGTGCACATGGTGCGGACGTTTTTCATGGGCGCGTACAAGAAACCGCGCGAGCTGACGTGGGTGGTGGGCGTGTTCATCTTCGGGTGCACGGTGACGTTCGGGTTTACCGGCTACCTCTTGCCGTGGAATCAGCTTTCGTATTGGGCGACGACCGTCGGCACGGAGATTACCGGCGCGATTCCGTGGGTCGGCGAATATATGCGGACATTGCTGCGCGGCGGAGAAGGCGTGACCGGCGAAACGCTCGCTCGGTTCTACGTGCTGCACGTCGTGGTGTTGCCGTGGGTGCTGACGATGTTGATCGCGACGCATCTGTTCCTGATGCGCGTGCAGGGATTGGCGACCATGGAACGCGTCGGCGAAGAGAAGCCGCTCGAACCCGGCAAGGCCATCCCGTTTTTCCCGCATCATGTTTTGAAAGAGGGCGTGATTTTCTGCGTGCTGATCGGTGCGCTGGTGACGATGGTGGTATTGTGGCCGGTTGAGCTGGGCGAAAAGGCCGACCCGTTCGTGACGCCGGAGGGCATCAAGCCGGAATGGTATTTTCTGCCGACGTACCAATTGTTGAAATACTTCCCGAAACTGCTCGGCATCTTCGTGTCGATCATCCCGCTGGTGCTGCTGTTGCTCTGGCCGTTTCTCGACCGGAACCCCGAACGCCATCCGCGTAAACGGCCGGTCGCCGTGACGGTCGGCATCGCCGCGTTGGTGCTGGCGATTGTGTTCGGGATCGTCGGCCATTTCTCGGAAAGCTCGGTGACGTGGCGCGGGCAGAAGTATCACATCGACATTTACGGCGTCCCGCATCGGGAGTGAAACCGCGCAACCGATAGCGCGAAATCGCGCTGCCGGCAGGCTTGAATTGAAGCGTCGGCTGGAGGAAGATACTCTACGAAAAGACGTTGTGGTGGCCGGGATTTGAATGGCACGAAGCCAGCAGCGTCGGAGGACATGATGAAAACTATTTTACTCGCAGCATTCCTGAGCGCCACGTGCAGCTTTGCCGCGGAGCGCGACCCGGCCAATTACATCGGCTCGAAAGCGTGCGGCATCTGCCACAAGCAAGAAGCCTCCGGCAACCAGCTCGCCAAGTGGCAGGCCAGCCCGCACGCGAAGGCGTTCGTGACGCTCGGCACGCCGGAGGCGAAGGAAGTTGCGAAGAAATACGGCGTCGACGACCCGCAGAAGAGCGGCAAGTGTTTGAAGTGTCACTCGACAGCCTACAACTTCACCGAGTTAGTCGCGACCGAGAAGATCAAGCCCGAAGACGGCGTGACTTGCGAGTCCTGCCACGGCCCCGGCAAGAAGTACATGGCCAAGTCCACGATGGAAGATCGCGCCAAGTCCATTGCAGCCGGCATGATCTATCCGGCAACTGAGAGCTGCAGA
>CAZMKD010000223.1:0-2581 GCA_964566575.1 uncultured Verrucomicrobiota bacterium | reverse complement strand
TCCCGAAGCCGCGCGTCGTCGAGAATCGCCACGATCAGCAGAATCGCATCTGCACCGCGACCCGCAGACTCGTAGACTTGCAGTTCATCAACAATAAAATCCTTCCGCAGGATCGGCAGACGCACGGCGTCGCGGATGAGTTGCAGGTATTCGATCCGGCCTTGAAAATACTTCTCGTCGGTCAACACCGACAGCGCCGACGCCCCGGCGGCCTCGTAGTCGCGAGCGATGCGGATGGCGTCAAAGTTCGGGGCGATGATACCGGCCGATGGCGACGCCTTCTTGACCTCCGCAATAAGAGCGACGCCCTCCTTGCGACGCAGCGCACCGGCAAAATCCCGGTAATCCTTGCGGGCGGCGGCGGCTTGCCGGATGCCGCCGAGCTTCGGCAGCAGCCGCGCGACTTCTTCGCGTTTGGTCGCGACAATTTTGTCGAGAATGTTCATTGCGTCTCTATGGAGTGCGCCGACTTGTCGGCGCTTTGCCGTTCCCGATCCCAACAAAGCGGCGGCAAGCCGCCGCACTCCAAATCAGTCTTCATCGGTCACGCCTTGTTTGCGTTGGCGGGGCTGACCGGCTTTGAGCCAGGCGCTGATGAACGAATCGAGGTCGCCATCCATCACGCGCTGGATGTCGCTCGTTTGGTGGCCGGTCCGCAAATCTTTCACCATCTGGTACGGCTGGAAAACGTAGCTGCGAATCTGATTGCCCCAAGCGATCGCGCCCTTCTCCCCATAATACTTTTCCAGCGCGGCGCGCTTTTCGTCCTGCTGCTTCTCGTACAGGCGCGCCTTCAACATCTTAATCGCGAGTTCCCGGTTCTGATGCTGACTGCGTTGACTCTGGCATTGGACGACGATGCCGGTCGGCTCGTGCGTCATGCGGATCGCCGTCTCGACCTTGTTGACGTTCTGGCCGCCCTTGCCGCCCGAGCGGAACGTGTCCACGCGGACGTCCTCCATCTTCAACTCCACATCGGCGTCCTCGATTTCCGCCACGACATCCACCGAGGCGAACGACGTGTGCCGGCGTTTGTTGGAATCGAACGGGCTGATGCGGACCAGCCGGTGCACGCCGCGCTCGGCCTTCAGAAAACCAAACGCATACTCGCCGTTCACCAGCAATGTCGCCGTCTTGATCCCGGCCTCGTCGCCGGATTGAATGTCAGCGATTTCCGCCTTGAACCCGCGCGTCTCGCAGAAGCGCTGGTACATCCGCAAGAGCATGTTCGCCCAATCACAACTCTCCGTCCCGCCCGCGCCGGCGTGGATCGTGAAAATGGCGTTGGCTTTGTCGTGCGGCTGGCCGAGGAGGTTTTCAAGTTCGAATTGCGTGAAGCGCGACTCAGTCGCTTGGACTTCCTTGGCGATTTCGGCCTCGGTCTCGCCGAGTTCGATCAACACCTCGGTATCGGAGATCCGTTTGTCGAGTTCCACCAATGAATCGAGCCGGCGGCGGATGCCATTGGCTTCGTCCATCGTGACGCGGGCTTTGTTCTGGTCCGACCAAAACGTCGGACCGGCCATGATGTTTTCGAGTTCGACTAAGCGGGCGCGTTGTTTGGCGACGTCAAAGATACCTCCCTAACGCCCCGTGGCGTTCGCGGAGGTCGCGGACTTGCACTTTGAGTTCGTCAATCATGCTGCGCCACGTTTCACGTGGGCGGGGAGAGGTCACCACAACCAGCACTGAAAGTCAACGACTGGGAAATTCCCGGCGTTGCCGGATCAGCGGGATCGGTTGACCGCCTGAAGTCAGGTCGTGACCGATTTCCCAAGAATAAATCTGGACTTTCCGACGGTTTTCGTATTTACTGCGGGTTGCGAGTAGCAAGGGTTGCAGCCTTAGAGCATTTCCACTAATGATGTAGCTTTACTTAAGCGGAGCGGCATGGCACAGTCGGCTCATGCGAGCAATCCCTTTACCGGCACGCCAGCGAATCATCCAACTCTACGAACAGGGCAAGAGCACCCGCAACATCTCGGAGTTCTTTGGTTTTTGTGTAGCTGCCGTGCGCCGGGTCCGGCAGCAGTTTAAGCAACGCGGCACCCTCCAGCCACAAACCCATTTGTGTGGGCGCAAGACGCTGTTGAGCGCCAAGCGCAAGGTGCGCCTGCAAAAACTGGTGGCCGCGCAGCCCGATGCCACGCTGGCCGAGTTGGGCACACGCATGGACCGTCCGTTTCGGACTTCGACGATGGATTTGTGGCTACGCAAGCTGGGTTTGACCTATAAAAAAAACGCTGCACGCCGCCGAGCAGGACCGCCCCGACGTGGCCGAACAAAGAGCGCACTGGCATGAGCGGCTTATCGTGGATGGCCCGGCCCGGCTGGTGTTTGTGGATGAAAGCGGGGCCAACACCAAAATGACCCGCCGGTGCGGACGCTCACCTGGCGGCCAACGACTCGTCGCGCACATCCCGCATGGACACTATCAAACCACCACCCTCATCGCGGCGATCCGGCTGACGGGGCCCTGCGCCCCGTGGCTCTTTGACGGCGCCATGAATGGGGAAATGTTTCTGGCGTGGGTCCAGCAGGGGTTGGTGCCCGCGCTGCAAAAAGACGACTTGGTGATCAT
>CAZMKD010000222.1:0-12665 GCA_964566575.1 uncultured Verrucomicrobiota bacterium | reverse complement strand
CGGCGCGGCGGAAGCCGCCGCAAGGGGGTAGGTCGCCACTACACGCCGTTTGGCAAGCGCCGGCGACGAAATCCTGAGCAATTGCGACGGCCACCGCCACGAAAAAAACGAAAACCCGGTCCGGTTGCGGGAAAGGGGCTGGAGACGAGGAAGCCGGTGCCAGTGGCGATTTCCTTGCCGGTGGCGTCCGAAACAACGAGCAGCATCACCGCCGGGCGCGCCTTCTTGGCGAGCGCCTTCAGATCAATCGTCTCCGTCTCCGCGCGAACCGTGCCCGCCAGCGTCAAGCACGCGACGGTCAAGAGACACCATGCGCAACGCTTCATGTCGCGCAGCATATCTGTCTCGCCGGTTCAAAGCAAGCCGTCACCGACCGCCGCGTGAGGTCACGCGGCGTACAATTGCTACGTTTTCTTGTAGGCCCGCTGACCTCAGCGGGCGTCCGCTATCTGCTTTGTGTCTTGGCGTCTTGGTGGTGACACGTTACGGTATATCTCCGTGTCTCAGAGCTACGATGTCATCGTCCTCGGCCTCGGCGGCATGGGCAGTGCGGCCGCTGCACATCTGGCGGGGCGCGGCAAACGCGTTCTCGGATTGGATCAATTCACGCCGCCGCATGATAAAGGGTCGAGTCACGGGAAGAACCGCGTGATCCGGCAGGCGTACTACGAAGACCCAAGCTACATGCCGCTGCTGCTGCGGGCGTACGAACTGTGGCGCGAATTGGAGCGCGAGTCGAAGCAGGAACAATTGACGATTACCGGCGGTTTGATGATCGGCGCGCCGGACAGTGAAGTTGTGGCCGGCAGCCTCCGCAGCGCCCGGCAGCACGGATTGCCCCACGAGCTTCTTGACCACCGCGAGCTTCGGAAACGATTCCCGCAATTCACGCCGAACGCGAATACCGTCGCGCTCTTCGAGAAAAATGCCGGATTTGTGCGACCGGAGCGTGCGGTGCAGAGCCAGCTCGATTTAGCCGGGTGTCGAGGAGCAACGTTGCGTTTCGAGGAGAAGGTGACCGGCTGGAATACCGGGAATTATGTGACGGTGACAACGTCGCGCGGGACTTACGAGGCTGGCCAGTTGGTGATCTCAGCGGGGGCTTGGCTGAATGATTCTGTCCGATTGCCGCTGACCGTTGAGCGGCAAGTGCAACTCTGGTTCGAACCGGCGGCCGATTTGGGAAATCTCCCGATTTGGATTTGGGAGACCGAAGACGGCCAGCATCCGTATGGCTTGCCTGTTATGGACGGCGCGGCGAAGGTCGCACTCCATCACGGCAGCGAGAATCGTGTGTGCACTGCGGACACGATTGACCGGACGGTGTACGAGCACGAAATCGAGGCGATGCGCGCGTGTTTGCGCGACCGGATTCCGAAGTTGCCGGGAAGACTGATCGAGGCGAAGACCTGCTTGTACACGTGCACGCGTGATGGCCATTTCATTCTCGACCGGCATCCTAAGCACGAGAATGTGTTGATCGTGTCGCCATGCTCCGGTCACGGCTTCAAGTTCACGCCGGTCATCGGCGAGATCGTCGCCGACCTCGTGGCGACTGGCCGGACGCGTCACGACATCGGGTTGTTCTCGCTCAGCCGACTTTCTTGAGGATACCATCCACTTCGCCGGACGTAAATCCACGCAATGTCTGGACGGAAACGTTGCCGAGCTTGCCGACCGTGACGGCGAGGGCAGCAACGGTCTCGTCGTCCGGCGCTTCCACTTGCGCGACGAGGTCGTATTGACCCATCGTCCACAAGATACTTATGAGCTTCGCGCCCATCTTTGCGGCCATCTCGCCGAACGCGGCGGCGCGTTTGGTCGTGTCCTTGACGTTGCGGATGCCCTGGTCAGTGAACTTCAACAGCATTACGTAGTGGGCCATGAGGCACACTCCTTTCGGGTTGGAAACGCGCCGATGTTAGCAGAGTTGGATTGCAACCACAAGCCGGGCGCGTTAAGCAGTCCGGCATGACTCCATGGGCGGCCATCTTTGATTGGGACGGGGTGATCATTGATTCGTCCCGGCAACACGCCGAGAGTTGGGAGCGACTGGCCAAGTGCGTCGGACGTACGCTGCCGCCCGGCCATTTCCAGCTCAGCTTCGGCATGAAGAACGACCGCATCTTCTTGGAAGTCTTGAAGTGGACGAGCGATCCTGTCGAGATCCGGAAGTTCGCCAAGTTCAAAGAGGAGCTTTACCGGGAGATCGTCCGCGAGACCGGTACCGCACCGTTGCCCGGCGTTCGCGAGTTTTTGGAACAACTGCGCGTCGTGGGGATTCCCTGCGCTATTGGCTCGTCGACGCCGCGCGAGAATATTGATTGCGTCATCGAACTGGTCTGGCTCGGCCAGTATTTCCGCGCCATCATCGCAGCCGAAGACGTGACGCATGGCAAACCGGATCCCGAGGTCTTCTTGCTCTGCGCCCAGAAACTGGGTTTCGAACCCGGCGATTGCATCGTGTTCGAAGATGCGCACGTCGGCATCGAAGCGGCGCGCGCGGCGGGCATGAAAGTCGTCGGCGTCGCGACGACGCATCCCGCTGAATCGTTGCGCGAAGCGGACCGGGTTGTGCGGCGACTCGATGACTCGACTCGATGAGTTGGGTGTGTCGTGGTGCTAGCAAAAGTGCACAGTTTGCGTTTCAGCAAAAGTGCACTTTTTGCCGGAGGGGGTTGACAAGTCACAAGACGGGAGCAGACTCGCGGCGACCGAGAGCAGGATAGGGCTCTGCGGAAGCGCAACCTGAGCGGCTCTCGGTCCATGGGTTGAGCCTTGGGCCACCCCACGCCCCGGAGCGGTCAGCCGACCCTCCGGGGCGTGTTGCTTAGCGGGGTGGCAGGCTCATCAATCCATGTCCGATGCGATAAACTTCGGGGGTTTGGGGGCAGAGCCCCCAAGCTGTTATTATCGCCGGATGAAAAACCCGTCATCCGCAGTTGGTTCATCGTCTGGCCGCGCCGCTGATTCGTCACCTGTTGGAACAGTTCCGCACCCGGCAACGCTCTGCGATGCAGGCGGCGACGGCGTTGGGCGTGTCGCGTCGGCGTCTGTACCGTCTGCACCACGAGTATCTGAAAGCGTACGGGCGTCGCCAACACGCCACGTGGTCACCGGGTCGTTCGGGCGGTAACCACTCGACGCCGTGGCCGGCGGCGCTCATCGCGTTGTTGCGCAAACGGCTGACGAGCCGCCCGCCGGCCCCGTACAGCTTCGGGGCCAGTGAGGCGCTGCGCTTGTGCGGCTTCCAACTGCATCGGGCGCAGGTGCGGCGCTGGCAACGCACCCAGATCGGCGAGCTCTGGCAACTGGATGCCTCGCCGCACCGCTGGTTTGCGGGCGTGGCGCGTTGTTTCCCGTTGCTGCGTCTGCTCGATGATTGTTCACGGCTGCATCTGGGCACGCAGCTCTACGAGCGCGAACTGCTGCTGGCCTACTTCGACTTTCTGCCGCCGGTGTTTCAGCGCTACGGTTTGCCGTTGGAGTTGTACGTGGACTACCACAGTCTGTTCTTCACCGCCGTGCCGGAGGCGCTGACGCAACTGGGCGCGGCGTTGCGTTTCTACGGCGTGAGCTTTCGCTACGCGCCGACGCCGCAAGCCAAGGGCAAGATCGAACGCAATCATCAGTATTGGCAGAAGCGGCTGCCCGCCTACTTTGCCAGCGAGGCGATCACCGACCTGGCCGTGGCCAATCAACACGTGCCGTCGCTGCGCGAGCATCGCAACCGCCACGAGCCGCATCGGGAATTGGGCATGACGGCCCACGCCGCGTGGGAGCGGGCGCGGCGCGAGAAGCGCACGGTGCTGCGCCCCGCGCCGCGTTGTCCGTGGTGGCCCTACGTCTGGAGTCAACGCGCGACGGTGCGGGTCGGCGACGATGGGCGCGTGCCGGTCGGAGCGGATCGAATTCGGATGGAGGTCGTGCCGCGCACGCGGGTGATCCTGTGCCAGCATCCCAGCGGACACCACAGCGTGTTGGCCCAGCCAACCCACCCAAAGGCGAAACCCCTGCTGTTGTTCACGAACCGGCCGACCGCGCCATAAAAAGTGCACTTTTGCTGACACGCAAAAGTGCGGTTTTGAAAACTACACGACACTCGATGAGTTGGGTGTTGACATGCGCGACTTCCCGGCTAAAATCCCGCGGCAACAGAAACAAGAACCGCGGGGCGCAACGCTGTAGTCGGCCCTCGACCACTGACCACGCGGAGCGTGGTGAATTTGAAGTTCGACTCAAGCAGTGCTCCCCGCCAGACAACAAGTAAGGAGTAGTGTCATCATATGCCTCTGACCAAACAGGATCAAGCTCTCATCGATCAACTCATCAACCTACACGGCGGCGGCGAAAACGCCGATCTCGCAGCGGACATCATCGAAACCGCACTGCGTCTGCTCGAAGACAAAGCCGACCGGCTCGATGTCAAAGTCATAACCCAGGCGCTAAAAGAACAGCGCTATGCGTCGAAAATCTTCGCCCCGTACCGCAACAAACGCAAAGTCACCGTCTTCGGCTCGGCGCGCACCAAGCCGGAAAACCCCGAGTACCAGCAAGCCGTCGCGTTCGGCAAAGCGATTGTCGATCACGGCTTCATGGTGATTACGGGCGGCGGCGAAGGTATCATGGGCGCGGCCCAGCGCGGCGCGGGCCGCGACAACAGTTTCGGATTGAACATTCGGCTGCCGTTCGAGCAGGCGCCCAATGAGGAGATCATCGGCGACCGCAAGCTGATCAATTTTAAGTATTTCTTCACCCGCAAAGTTTGCTTCATCAAAGAAAGCGACGCGATCGTGCTCTTCCCGGGCGGCTTCGGTACGCACGATGAAGGGTTCGAGGCGCTGACACTCATGCAGACCGGCAAGAGCCTGCCCAAACCGTTGGTGTTCGTGGACCGACCGCGCGGCGGATATTGGAAGACTTGGTGGCGGTTCGTGGAAGACCAGCTTCTCGACGAGGCGCTCATTAGCAAGGAAGATCTCTCGTTCTTCAAAGTTGTCGACGACGTGAACGAGGCGTGCGACGAGGTCGTGCGTTTCTACAGCAATTACCACTCGATGCGGTATGTGAAAGACGCACTCGTGTTACGCGTAAAGCATCCGGTCACCGACGGCTTGCTGCGCAACCTCAATGATCGCTTTGCCGGCATCTGTCTCAATGGCGGGAAATTCCAAACGTCAGGCCCGTTGCCGGAGGAAGAGAATGAGACGGAGTATCGCGACCTGCACCGGATTGTGTTCCCGTTCAATCGGACCAACTTCGGCAAGCTGCGGTCGCTGATTGACGTGCTCAACCAGCACTAAGCTTCAGGACTATCTGTACAAGGGGCGCAGGGAGTGGGACTCATTTAGAAGATCCGTACTGTCACTGAATTGGTCGACGCTGCCAATCAGCCATCGGCAGGCAAGCTGTTTGACAACTGGATCGGTGATTCTCGCTCGAATCGCGTTGGCAAATCGTCCCCCGTCAATCACCAGAAACGGACGCTCATGGAAACGGGACACCTTTGTATCCAACGACTCGGTGATGCGCAGGGCATTGTGTTTGGCGGCAACGATTTCATAAGCTGGCGAGAGGTGCTTCTGGCGCTCTGACCATGTGGGTGCTACGAGAACTTGACGTAGTAGGGGCGCTAGCTCCACCGCACTTGCCAATTGGGCAAAAGCCGTTCCAAACCATTTCGCATACGGCGCATATTGCCTTTCCATCAGAAAACACACACGCATCAGATCGCGGACCAGACGAGCACCGATGAGGGCTGAACCAATTTCGTCTCCCACGATCCCTGCTCGGCCCATTAGATGTTCTTCTTGTCCAATCCGCTGCCATCCGGCGGCCAACAGATAGAGCCAGATTTCATGCGGGTAATACCGGAAGCGCTCGCGGCTGGTCTGGAGGCCGATGCTATCGCAATAGATCATGCCACTTGTTACCGTGCGAAGTTTTTGCTCTGGAAACGTGAGCCAATCGGCAGGTTCAATCTCGTTTCGAATATCGAAATTGATATATCGCAAGAAAAAACTACGGACGGTGAGCAGTTGCACGCACGGATCGCCGGTGGAGCCGGCCAGCGTCCACCGCACAGGATAACCACGAAACTGATCTGGCAAGTTCCGGCGTAGCAACTCATCAATCGCTTTGGTATGGTCCGAATGGTCGTTCTCCGTGAGAAAGAGATCAATGCGAGGTCCCCACCCGTGATCACTGGACATCTCGGTGTCAAATCCCAAAACTTCAGAACCCGCGCCAATGAGCGCTGCGCTATACCGAAGATTGGGGAAATTCAAATCGAGAAGCGGTTTGATGATTTCCGTATGGAATAGGCCGCACAATTCTAATCCGGGAATGAAGCGTATCGCCATACTGGTTACGGTAGCCCTCGAATAAATAGTTAGCAGGAGAGAAGTCGCAACCTAACCTTGGGTTTCGCCGGCTGCTCTAAACCTGCTCTTGCAGACTTTTTTGGTTGGGCGGAATGAGCTTGCTCTTGTCACGGCGTGTGCGTCCGCTGACCAACCACCGGTCATAGCTGCGGCGCAGCGTCCGTGGCGGCACGCGCAGGAAGAATAAGACCGTCACCCACCAATTCACCAATGTCGTCTTCACGACGCCGTTGGCATTCCAGCGCCGGCCGCTCGTGATCAAGCCGGTGCGAATGAAGGTGAGCCGCCCCGCCTGGCGCAGTCGGAGCACAAAGCTGATGTCTTCCATGATCGGGACATCCGGGAAGCCTTCCAGCGCCTCAAACACCTGTCGCCACACAAACAATCCTTGATCGCCGTAAGGAAGTCGCAGCAATCGCGACCGTTGGCTCGAAACTTTCGCGATGAGCTTACAGATCCGTTTCGGCGAATCGATATGCAGATCGAACGCCCCGCCCACCGCGCCGTCACCGATGAGGCGGCGTTGCAGTTCATCCAGCGCGCCCGGCAACAAAAACGTGTCCGCGTGCAGAAACAACAGAATGTCACCGGTCGCGTGCCGTGCGCCGACATTCATTTGCGCGGCTCGACCGGCGCGGGTCACGAAGACGTACGGGGTGAACGTCTGCGCGATTTCGACGGTCCGGTCGGTTGAACCGCCATCCACGACGAGGAGTTCGACGTCGGGACGTTCGGCGAGTTGACGAAGCGTGACCGGAAGGTTCGCTTCCTCGTTCAGAGTCGGGATGATGATGCTGATAAGCATGCCGCTGACTCGCTGCGAAACGACTTCATACACATACCAGAGCCGATCCGCGAAATCAATCCTTGTCGCGGTCGCGCTCCAACGGCCCGTCGACCTCGACCGAAATCGATCCGACAATGCCGTAGTCACCGGTCACTCGGGTCAGGCCGATGGGGGCGACCAGTTGAATTTGAAAGCTGTGCTTCGGCCTCCAGACGATTTCGGGAGTGATGTAATACTTCGTTTGCCGGTGATTCGACTCACTGTTGCGCCTCCAGCGTTCCCGCCACGAACATCAACAAGATGACCCATTTCATATCACTACGTTATGCGGCGTCCCGGCTTGGAAAGCGCGGATGTTTTCGACAACCGCGCGCAGCAACCGTTCTCGCGCCGCGCGCGTCGCCCACGCCAGGTGCGGTGTGATCAGACAGTTCTTCGCCGTCAGCAACGGATTGTCCGGTCGCGGCGGCTCGGCGCTCAACACGTCGAGCCCCGCGCCGGCCAGCCTGCCGGCATTGAGCGCGTCCGCCAAATCCTGCTCGACCACCAATCCGCCGCGGCTCGTATTGATGAGAAACGCGGTCGGCTTCATTAACGCCAGGCAGGAGGCGTTGATCAAACCTTGTGTTGCCGGTGTGAGCGGGCAATGCAACGTGACCACGTCGCTTTCTCGAAACACAGCATCACCGGTAGTCGTGCGCGTGTGGACGAGTACGTTCATTCCGAACGCGAGTGCCAACTTCTCAACTTTGCGCCCGATGTTGCCGTAGCCAACAATACCCATCGTCAGTCCGGCCAGCTCGATCTGCAGAAAATCCCAATAGCAATAATCCGGACCCGACGACCACTTACGGATCGTGTTCGCGTGATGACCCACATGATGTGCCAATTCCAGCAGTAACGCGAAGGTCAGTTGTGCGACCGAGCGCGTGCTGTAGGCCGGCACGTTCGTGACGACAATGCCGCGTTCGCGCGCCGCCACTACGTCCACGACGTTGTAGCCGGTCGCCATCACACCGATGTAACGACACTTCGAGAATTGCCGGATGGCGTCACCGGTGACCACGCTCTTGTTGGTGAGCACGATCTCGGCGTCGCGTGCGCGTTCGACAACAAGCTCGCGTGGTGTCCGGTCGTAGATTGTGGCTTCGCCGAGCGCGTCCCACGAGAGATCGCCGGGATTAAGCGTGAAGCCGTCGAGGACGACAATCTTCATCCGAGCGTGGCGAGCACTTCCGAAATCGAGCCGCGGATGCCGGTGAAGATGGGCGTGTCGCGCTCGGTGTACACGCGGACTTTGTGCTCGCGCATTTCCATGACGAGGTCGATGAACTCTTCCGGTTTGTCGCCTTCAAATGCCACGACGAACTCCGGGTCGTCGAGGCCGAAGCAGTAAATAGTGTTAATCTTGATGCCGGGGTAGCGGTGGCCGGTCTCGATGTGGACGTTCATCATCTGCTGCCGTTCTTCCTTCGGCAATTGATACCACTCCGCGGTCTTCCAGAACGGGTAGATGAAAATGTACTTGGTTGTTCCCGGTATGACGCGACCGCGGCGGCCTTCGCTGCCGGGATGCTCGTGTTTGTCCACGTACATCGAGCGCTTGGTCATGCCGAGGTAGCTGTACGGCGTCGCGCACCATTTGCCGAGGCCGGTATTCAAGAGCTGCGTGCTCATCTCGGTGAAATCCTCGAGCCGCTCGCTGATGCGCCACAGGACAAAATCGGTGTCCGCCCGCGTGCCGACCGTGCTGAACGGGATGATGAGGCACCGCGATTTCCAGTCTTTGATCACGCCCTCAAACTCACTCTTGCCTCCTTCGCGCTGCTCTTGTCGTCGCCAGGCGGGATCGACCTTGAAGAAAAGATAATTGACGTATTGCCGTTTGATTTCGTCGCTCATGCTTCGATATACTAGCAACGTGACGCGCAAGAAAACAGGGATAATTGTCTTCACCCACGGCTCGCGACTGAAGGCCGGCAACGAAGTCATGTTAAAACTCGTCGAACAAATCCGCGAGCGTACCGGCTACCCGCACATCGAGGCCAGCTTCATGGAACTCGGCAAGCCTCTTATGCCGGTTGCGATCAAGAAGCTCGTCCGGCAAGGCTGCAACCACATCTTCGGCTACGCGCTCTTTCTCGTGCCGGGTTCACACCTGCAGGAAGACATCCCGTTTATCTTCGAGCAGACGCTGAAGAAACATCCCGGCGTCACCTGGGAAGTTTCCCCGCCGATGATGTCCGACCCGATGATGGTGGACTTCGTCGCCAAACACATCGAACAGGCGCTTGCCGATTCCGGGCGCAAGTAGGTCTGACTTAGCGTCATTTTTGTACCGCGTCCCGCCGCCTCAAGTTGAGGCCCACCAGTGTTGGCACGGCCCCTGCAGTCTAGCTATCCCGTAAACGAGCGAACGCCAAAGATTGCGGAACAAACAGTATCGGTGAGAAATGATGAATGCCACAAAATCAGCCGTGCAGTTGGCAAGCCACGATCCTTTCGCGGTTCCACCTGTTATCGGTAAGTCTGAACAACCACCACTGCTACCAACCAAAGCCAACGCAGGACAAACCAAAGGCACGAAGTCAAGAGGTCTTTGGTTCTGGACGATGGTGGCCATTGTTGGGGTAATGTGCGTGCTCGTACTATGGAAACCGTTGTCCTCAATATCGCCGCTCAACAAATCCTCAACTGCATCAGCAACGTATTCTGCATTGCTTACCCTCGAACAGGCACTCAGTGAAGCCGGCGTGACCAAGCCCACTTCGGCAGGCGCGGAAGTGGTGATCCGCCGGTGCTCGCAGATTGATCTCTCAAATGTCGATCCTTTAGCCGCCAAAACCATCCGACAACAGATCTCATACTGTGACAAGGTACGACAACTATTCCTGAAGATTGAAAGCGAGACTCAAGACAGTCAGAAAACATCGGAAGGCATCAAGAAACTGGCGCATCAGGTGGCACAGGATCCCGGCGAAAGTGAAGAGGGAGAGGTGTTCTGGGGTTTTCTGGCGGATATCGGTCACGCAAGTTACGTTGAGAATCTTTCTAAGAAATACCAAAAGCCGATTGAGCAACTGAAGGTTGAGCAAGAAGTCTTGGTTAAGTCGAGAGCTGAGGTCATTCGCTCAATGGAAACAAAATACGGACTTCGGCGACAGTAGTCCCACCAATTGGCGTCGCGTCTAATTGCCCTTGATTCACCGCGCTGTCGCGAGCGTCACGACGGCGGAGCTTCCTTCGCACGAGAATTTTCTTGAAGTCGCCCTTCGCTCTCCTTACTTTGCGTGCAGTTCTTTGAGGCGTTGGCGCAGGGAACGCCGTGAGAATCGGCGACAGTGGCGCTGCTGTAACCGGCTACGAAACCTTTACCTCGAATTCGATTCGAGGCCAAAGCCACCCAAGCGGGGAAGGCAAAGGAATTAGATCTGAAGCCGGAAGTCAGAATAACGGCTGACGCGAACCAACAAACATCCTTCGAACCAAAGGAGAATTGTCATGATCCGCCGTCCCACCGTCTTCTTGCTCGCGCTAGCGACCGCCGCCGCCGCTGAAGAAGTTTCCACCAACGAAATCGCCCGCCTCGCGCCGGTCGTCATTACCGGCACGCGCATTCCCGAAGAGCTGGCCAACACGCCCAACTCCGTCACCGTCGTGCCGCGCGAACAGATCGACGCGCAGCAGCAACGCACCGTCGCCGATGTGTTGCGCGATGTGACCGGGCTTGAGGTCGTCCAATCCGGTCAGCCCGGCGCGCTCACCTCCGTTCTCATGCGCGGCGCCAACGGCAACCAAACGCTCGTGCTCATCGACGGCGTGCGCGTCAACAATCCGTTCAACAACGCCTTCGACTTCAGCAATCTCTCGGTGGACAACATCGACCACATCGAAGTCATCCGCGGTCCGCAGAGCACGCTCTACGGCTCGGAAGCGCTCGGCGGCGTCATCAACATCGTCACCCGGCAATGCGCCGGTAAACCGACCGGCTCCGTCTCCGTCGCAGGCGGCAACAACGACAGCCTGCGTGCGAGCGGCTCGTTTGCCGGCAGCTTCGACAAACTCTACCTCGCCGCCGAGACCAGCTACTTCAGCACCGACAACGAGCGCGACAACAGCTTTGACCGCGCGTGGAACGCCTCCGGTCACGCCACGTATCAACTGCTCAATCGGCTCACCGCCAGCGTGCTCGCGACGTACCTCGAATCGAAAGCCGGCTCACCCAACGACAACTTCACCAACGACCCGAACGATTTCCTCCACAACGAAAACTCCCTCGTCGCCCTCACCCTCGACGGCGCGCCGACCGAATGGTGGACGGCCAAGCTCACACTTTCCTACGCGCACGAGCGCGGATTCTTCAGCGGACTCGCCACCAATCCGCCGTCTGGCTTTGGCGATTTCACCGAGCTGACCGTGACCGACCGCGATCAAGCCGACTTCCAAAACATCTTCACCCTCGCCGCCGGCCACAAGCTGCTCGGCGGCGGCACGTACGACCACAGCGAAGCCGACGACACGAGCACGTTCAGCGCGCTCAACCGCTCGGTGGACAACAAAGCGGCGTACGCGCAATACGAATTCTCCGCGATGCCGCGCTTCACCGCCACGGCGGGTGGACGCGTGGATGACTACACGACATTCGGCACGCACGGCACCTACCGGTTCGGTGGCCGGTTCACGACGCCGGTCACCGAAACGATCCTGCGCGCCAGCGTCGGCACCGGCTTTCGCGCGCCGACCATCCGCGATTTCTTCCCGCCGTTCGGCAATCCGAAACTCAAACCGGAAGAAAGTCTCGGCTGGGACGCCGGCCTCGAGCAAGCGTTGGGCAAGTTCCGCCTCGGCGCCACGTTTTTTCAAAACGAGTTCGACGATCTGATTCAGTTCGCCTTCCCCGCGCCGGTCAATACCGGGAAGGCCGAAACTGCCGGCGTCGAGACGTTCATCGCGTGGCAGCCTGTCACAAACCTCACGTTGCGCGGCGCGTACACATGCCTGCCGGTCGCCGAGGACCGCGTGACCGACTTGCGTCTCATCCGTCGCCCCGAACACGCGGGCCATATCAGCGCCACATACAAATTCCTCTCCCGCTTCACCGCCAATGCCAGCGCCTCTGTGGTGGGCGAACGCCGCGACTTGAAGTTCAATCCCACGACCTTCGCCACCACGCGCGTGACCAATGCCGGCTCCGTCAAACTCGATCTCGGATTGTCCTGCGAGGTCTGCAAATACTTCACCGTCTTCGGCCGCGCCGAGAACCTCCTCGATGACGAGTATGAAGAAGTCTTCGGCTTCCCGGCCTTGGGCCGGACGTTCTGGGGCGGTGGGACTGTACGCTTCTAGCCGATGCGCTCTTTGATGCGGCCGGCAATTTTGTCGGCCAGCGATTTGATTTGATCGCCGTCACGACCTTCGATTAGTAATCGCGCTTTGGGTTCGGTGCCGGAGTAGCGGAGGAAAACGCGACCTTCGGTGCCCAGTTTGGCCTCGGC
>CAZMKD010000221.1:0-2643 GCA_964566575.1 uncultured Verrucomicrobiota bacterium | reverse complement strand
CATATCCCAAGAATTTTCGGAGTATCTGGAGACTTTAAAAGGCGCGCTGGGAATTTTTCTCCTTGATGACTCTGGAGCCATGATTGACAGCGCCGTTAAGGAGAGTTCCTTTTTTGATTTGAATGACTGCGGAGGGGTACTTAGTTCCCTGGTTGCTGAGTGTAGATTCGATGCCGAGAGGATTGGCATAGGCACTCTGCATTCTTGCTTGATTGCAAACGATGATTGGAGAATTTTTCTTCGCGCCACCCAGGGCAATCAAGTGGTCGCATTTTTTGACAAAACGTCAGACGAAGAAGTGATCGACACTGCTCTTGTCAACATACTTTCCATTGCGCCAGCAGCTTGATGAATCATGATGATGGACATTGCGGGACAGTAAGATCATGCGCGAAATACTGATAGAGCTAAACAAGAAAATTGGTGCCGTCGGCAGCATGGTCATCACTCCGGATGGAATAATGGTCGCTGCATCTCTTGGTCCTGATTTCGAAGAAGATGCTGTTGCTGCTTTCGCTTCTTCGCTCTTACTCTCTCTTAAAAAAGTGCTCGGGTCACTCAAATGTCAAGCCGATATGTGTTTATGCACATTGAATGCCTCAAATGGAAAGATTAGTTTCTTTAACATGCAGAATTCCTATCTTATGGTAGTCGCAAAGTCGAATATAAAGATCGACACCAGCGTGATAGCCATACAAGATGCTATTCACAAGATTAAGAATCGCCGTGTCGCCTGAGCCGAGATAATCTGGAGTGCGCTGACAATGGTACAAATCAACTTCGCTCTGAAGGAAGTAAACTGTAAAGTTGTTTACTATGGCCCTGGCTTGAGCGGCAAGACCACCAACTTGGAAGTCGTTCACAGCAAGGCCCCTTCCAATAATGTCGGGGAGCTCACGTCCATTGCAACCGAGGGAGATCGAACCCTCTTTTTCGATTTCTTGCCTCTCAACTTGGGCCCCGTAGCAGGCATGACGACGAAGTTTCAAATCTACACGGTGCCAGGACAGGTTTATTACAACTCGACGAGGAAGCTAGTCCTTCAAGGAGCTGATGGCCTTGTATTCGTCGCCGACTCCAGAAGGGGCAAGATGGATGAGAACTTGGAGTCCTTCGGGAACCTGGAAGAAAACCTCCAGGAGTACGGAATGGACATCAATTCCGTTCCTATTGTCTTTCAGTACAACAAGCGCGATCTGCCCGATGTCTATTCGATCGAAGAGCTCGAGCAAAAGCTCAACAAACTCAAAGCACCTTATTTCGAGGCAGTAGCCGTAACAGGGGAGGGAGTCTTCCCAACCTTGAAGAAACTGTCGCAAATGGTCCTCGAGAGCCTCAACCGACAGCAGAGCTCCAGTGCGGTAAGGACTCCCAAGAAGCCGGCCGAAGCCAAAGAACCTGTCGTGGCTGGTGCGCGCACGAAGGTCAAGGCTGCAGTCCCGGTGCCTGTGGGTGCCGGGAGTCCTCAAGCCAATCTAGAATCCCCCGCGCAAAGCCGCCGAGCCGCCCCAACGACGAGCGCTCCCATTCTTCGATCGGCTGCGCCAGCCGTGAAGGCCGGAGTCCGGATCGTTCGTGAGCCGGTAAGTGACTCTCCGGGGGTCAAGCAAATCGAGCGGAAAAGCCCAGCTGCAGAGCCCGTCGTCCGCAAGCGCACGACGGTCAAGGCCACGCCAGCCCGTGCCATCACGCCATCCAAGGGCAAGTCCGGGCTTTGGGCGGCCATTATCTTGGTCGGGCTGGGGGTAGCCGGAGGCATTTTGTACTTTTGCGGATTCTTTGACTCGTTCCTAAAGAATTGATATTGACGAGATAATTCAAGCGACGCGAGCTTCTTGAGAAGCTCAGGAGGTGGGCCATCATTACCGACAGTGACAACATCAGGGAGAAACGCCTCGTCTTTTACAAGGACGACATTGACAAGATCAATGCTATTCTCAAGGAGTTCCTCAACCTGTCAGATTCCAAGTGCAACCTGCTCATCGACAAAGAAGGGCATATGGTGACGAAGGCAGGCCATACTGACGATTTTGATATGCAAGCAGTGTCCGCGCTTGTGGCTGGCAGCTATGCTGCAACTCGAGAGATGGCGCGACTCCTTGGCGAAGAGGAGTTCTCGGTTCTCTTCCACCAAGGTCGAAAGGACAACATCCAGCTCACCTTGGTTGGAGACCGAACCATTCTCGCGACCGTCTTTGACGAGCGGACCACTATTGGCATGGTTCGCCTTTACGCCAAGGAAGCATCCGAGAAGCTCCAGAAGATTTTCAACCAGCTCGCCAAGCGCAATGACGATGGATCGAGCGCTCTGGGAAAGGACTTCTCGGAATCGGCAAAGACTCAGCTGGACAGCTTTTTTGCAGAGTAGAAGCTCTCTTCGATTCTTCAATCACGGCGAGCTTTCGGTCTCCTTGGAGTCAGTGTTGGCTCGCAAATCAAGGAGGAGTTGAACGACGTCGTTTTGCTGGTCTCCCACCTCGGCCAACAGGAAGGCAAGCTCTCCCAGATATTTGAAGAACAAGAAGAGCCCGGTGCCAACCAAGAGCCAAGCCACCACGAGGGCAAAGAGGATCGAGACGCTGGTGATCAGGCCGGAAATCTTCAAGTAGATCATCAAGCCGATCCCCACCGCCACGAGGAGGA
>CAZMKD010000220.1:0-1647 GCA_964566575.1 uncultured Verrucomicrobiota bacterium | reverse complement strand
ACTCGGGGCGAGCGGGTGAAATAACAGTCAGGGTTGGGCGGGTGAGAAGTCTGGTCTGTTTGAGCATCAAGCCCAGTGATCTCCTGTTGTCCTAAACGTGCAGGCCATTGAATTTCCACTGTGCCACAATACTTTTTCCGCAACCTGCTAGAAGCGACAGGCGGTCTGCTCAAATTTCCCCGCGACCGTCTCTCCCGGAACCGTAGCCAGAATCTTATAGTGGCCCAGCCCTAGTTCCTTTCCGAATGCCTCGCCGACCAACACGTCCTTCACATGTTGATGGTCCGATGCGCGGAAGACCGCTGCCTTGCCATCGACGGTGGCAGCCGTAATCATGTACCAGCGGGTACCATAGGCTTTCACAAGATGCGGCGCGACAGCCTGCGCCATCATGCGGGCACTGGGCATGAACACGAACGTGTGTGCATTGCAGGCCACTCCCGTCAGCTCGGGGATATACGCGCCCGTCACCATGAACAGTGCGTTTTCCTTCTGCGCCAGCGCACTCACGGCAAGCGCGCAGTCCCCATTGAGGGTCCCCATCAGCACGTCGACACGATCCTCCTTGATAAACTTCATCGCCGCTTTCACGGCAGTGTCTGGATTCGACGCGTCGTCCGCTTCAAGAATCACCACAGGCCGTCCCAACACCCCGCCCTTCTTGTTGAACAGATCCACCGCCACATGGGCGCCGTGAATATCGTGAATCGAAGACGTGTTGTACGGACCCGAGAGGGGATCGAGCATCCCAATCTTGATCGGCTCGCCCGCAGCCGCAATGCGAGACCTCCCCGTCAGCCCCAGCACCTGATCGATCAGATCGCCGAAGACCAGGGCGCCACCGGTTGCTGCAGTGAGTTGTAGAAAACGTCTGCGTGAGAATTCGTTCATACAATCCTGCGGTGGTAGATCAGGACGTGTGTACTGCTCCGAATCGCCAGGTTTCACCAATTTGTTCTTGTGCGAGCAACAGAGTCCATTGCTTTACGCATCGACGGCCTCGCATTCATGGTGCCGGGCCAGCTCCACGCGGTCACCGACTCGAATCTCGCCGCCCCGAATCACGTAACAATTCAGGGCGAGCGTACCACCGAATCTCCGCACGATGTCTGTAAGCACCTGACGGTCTTGTTTCAGGCTGTCGGGATCGAACGTCGTCATGACGCAGCGCCCACGAAGGTCCTGGATCCCGATGATGGCGTCTCCAATGTGCAGGCATTGCCCGGGCCATGAGCGCTCAGCCAGGCCTTCGACCCCGCCGATCACTAGGTTAGGCCTGAGGCGTCGGCCATCACGTCCGAATGATGCGATCGCTCCATCCGTCGCGACCAGTAAAGGCAGCACGTCAAAGCGATCGCTGGAGTCGTCGCGAATGAGCCGGGCGCCAGGCCCCACGATGTCCACCACATCCTTGCGGACCTTGGGATCGCTCCACAGCAGGCCACCAACCAGAGGCTCGCCGGACTCATTGAGCGTGACATGGTGACCGAGAAGTCGATGGTGTGCTCTGGCCGTGATCACATGACCTTGCGCGTTTTCCACATGCACGACACGATCCCCCTCGATGCCGAGCGGCCCGATGCGCGCGTGATTCAGCGGTTCACCGGCCATCGACTTGACCGGGTATCGCCATATCTGTGCAACTTT
>CAZMKD010000219.1:0-14297 GCA_964566575.1 uncultured Verrucomicrobiota bacterium | reverse complement strand
GCATTGACGTCGAGTCCGGCGTCGATCGCCGACTGCACGTAGGCAATCGCATTCGCGAACGTGAACGCCACCTCTTGAACCGCCGTCGAGCCCGCTTCGCGAATGTGATAGCCGCTGATCGAGATCGTGTTCCACTGCGGCACATTTTGCTCACAGTACGCAAATATGTCCGTGACGACCCGCAGCGACGCATGCGGCGGGTAGATGTAGGTGCCGCGCGCGATGTATTCCTTGAGGATGTCGTTCTGGACGGTGCCGGACACCTTCGACCACGGCACGCCTTGCTTCTCGGCAACAGCCAAGTAAAGCGCGAGCAGGATTGAAGCGGTCGCGTTGATTGTCATCGAGGTGCTGACTTTGTCGAGCGGGATGCCGGCGAAGACCTGCTCCATATCAGCGAGCGAGGAGATGGCGACGCCAACGCGGCCGACTTCACCGAGCGCCATTGCGTCGTCGCTGTCGTAGCCGATTTGCGTCGGAAGATCGAACGCCATCGAAAGGCCGGTCTGGCCGTGGTCGAGGAGGTACCGGTAGCGTTTGTTCGTCTCTCGCGCATCGCCGAAGCCGGCATACTGGCGCATCGTCCACAGCCGCCCACGATACATCGTCGCGTGGATGCCGCGCGTGAACGGAAATTGGCCGGGTTGTTCAGTCATGATAATGGTTGTGCGCCGATGGTTCCGGTGAGGTGCTTCAGATACTCCGGCGAGTTAATGCAGTCGAGATGTTGCCGGGCGCGAGACAACCGACCTTCGATGCCGAGCCGTCGCGCTTCCTGCGCGTATCCGGTCCGGCCGAGAAACGATTTCAAATTGCCGACGTGCCGTTCCCACAGCCGGCAATCGTTCGCTTGTTTTGCCGCGAGCCGTTTCGCATACCAATCGCTGGCCAACAGATGTTCGCGTGTGAACATCGCGCGAAATGCCGGATCGTCGAGCGGTTGTTCGTCGCGCATAATGTGCAGCAACGCTTTCAACGGCGGACACGCCTGCTTGATGCTGCCGTCAGTGAAATACGCCTGCGCCACGCGTTTGTGCGTCTCGATGATGTTGGCCATGCCGTCGGCAAAAGTGTCGTAGTCCTGGGCTTCGGGGCGCAGCATTTTTTCAGTGAACACCAGTTGCGGGTGGTTGAAGACGCGACCGAAGAAACTGTTCACGAACCGCAGCGTGATCCGGTAGCCGAGCCGGCTGGCCAAGACTTTCTGGCCATTCTGAATGAAATCCCTGCACCGTTCGAGGTGCCCGTGGTCGATCAGGAATTTCGGGTCACGTTCCTTGACGGACATCCGGCACCAAATCTCCGGCACGAGCAGGCTGATGTCGTGGTCCACACGGCAATGCGGCCCGACGTAGCCGGCAGCGGTGATGAACACGTGGTCGCTGGTCAGTAGGTACGACACGAGTGCGTTGTTGAGATCGATGATTGGCGGTAACGCATTGAACGGGCCTTTAGTCAGCGCGCCTTCCGAGCCGGCGCCGGTGGTCGAGGGTGATTTGCCGGTCATACTGCAGATGAATTCCATGAACAACTCCGGCAACTCCAGATAATGGATCGGATTGAACACTGACAGCGGCCGGATTTTTCCCTCCGGCGGATTGTTGCGGCGGCCCGGCAACACGGCATTGACCGGGCGGTGCAGCGGCTGGTCGAGCGGCAACCGACGCCACAGGCGCGTGCAGATTTCGGCGAGATACACCCCACGCGTGTCGAGCAGGTCATGGCGCGTCTGAAGATACCGGGGGTTTTTCGTCGGCTGGCCGTCCACGAGCCGGGGCTGCGCGTTGCAGACGACGTACGCGGGCTGGCCGTCAGCGGCGAACTCGCGGATCAGCCGTTGCATTGGCGGGGTGAATTTATCGAAGCCGATTGAATCGTCAATCAACTCGCGCGCGTCGGCGACGGTGAGCGGCTGGTAATTCGAGAAGAAGTTGCCGGGCCGCGCGAACTCGGCCTCGGTGAGCTTGTCGTAGCCGCGATGGATCGCGTCGTCGGGACGCTGGAATAGCCGGTATTCGCAATTCTGGATGAACTTGAACGATGGATTCCGGTAATCGGGATTGAGGTTCGCCAACGCCGTCGCCGGCACGACCACCGAAGCGGTGATGTCGTCCTCGGCCAGAATTTTCACCGCGGGGTGGAAATCCTTGCGCAACCCAAACGTCCGCCACGAACCATCGCGCTCGTAGCCGACGCGCAGGTAGTTGGTCACGAGCTTGCGCTTGTCGAACTTCAGTTCATTGCCGGGCACGCCGTTGATGATGTCGACGCTGAAATGTTCGCGCCACGTGTCGTCCATCTCGGGCTTGTAGTAGCGTTTCACAACGTAGACGAGTTCCTTGATGTACTGCGGAATCGTCGCGAGCCACGCGTTGTATTCGTCGGTGTATTCATCGGACGGGGTCAATAGCTTGATGACCGAGCCGAGCGAGCGTTCGGGATTGAGCACCGGGCGGCTGGGTTTGGCGGCCATTGACTTATCGCGGAAACGCTGACCGTAGTCGTGCCGGACGAGTTTACTGACGAACTCGAACTCGCGGTTGAACTCGGCGATAAACACCGGCCCTTGAATGATCGCGTCGCTGATCGGTTTGGAAATTTCCGACTTGCCGCCGCCGGACACAGTGCTGGGTTTGTGACATAGCGTCGGCTCCGGCACCGTCCCGACCAACCGCCATGAGCGCCCTCCCGGCGGTTTCTCCATTTGCACACGATAGCCGGACGGCCGCACGTAGATTTTGTCCGGCAACAACTTGACGCAGCCGCGTGGCCAACTTACCGTTTGTTTCAGCAAATCAAAATGCACGTCCTCCGGCACGTACACGATGTCCGGGAATTGCCGGTCAATCGCGTACCCTTCCGGCTTCACGTCTATGATCGAGCCGAATAGTTTCGCGACCGCTTCAAACCGGTGATCGCGCACCGGCGCATGCAGGTAACCGCTGTATTCCTCGCCCAGATCGTAGCTCGGAAATGCCAGCGCGCCACCGGCATGTTCCTCCTCGCACACCCCAAAGAGATTTGCCGAAAAACTGATCTGCGTCTTCACTTCCTTTTTGCAGTAACCGAAATAGTTGTCGGCAATGATCGTCACCATCACGCCGCGCGCATCGCGCGCCGTGAGCTTGAACGCCCAGCCATCGTTGTAGAGGCCATCACCCTCCAGCCCAACCTCCTTCTTGGTCAGCTTCGTCAGGTGCGGCGCAAGAATGACGCAACCGGTATGGCCCGTCCAATGTTCCACGTCCAGAGCCGCGTCGTTTTCCGGCAAGAACGGATCGCCTGCATTGCCGAAGATGCTTTCGACGAAATCCAGATTGCTCACGAGACTGCCGGGCGCGAAGAAGCGGACCTCCATCGTCTTCTCCTCGGTAAAACCTGGCACTGCCGGGCAAACCACCGGCCGCAGCAACAGCGACACGAAACACTCCGCCTGTTTCTCCTGCGTGCTCGTGAACGGCAACCGCAACAATTCGCGCGGCGGCTGCAACGCGCGCTGCAACATCGCGCCGAAAACCGCCTTTGGCACAGCGATTTTGTCGTCAGGAATCGGCAACCCGCCTTCCGCGATGTGGAAAATGCCGGCGGTGGTGCGCCGGTCGGATTTCGGATTGTGCAGCACGCCGTTGCGCGTCCGGTACGATTGCCCATACTCGGATGTGAACTCATCTTTATCCGGCGGCAACGACAACGTCCGCGCCAAGCCGTACCTGTCCAACACAAAGCTGCGCCGCATCAGCCGCACAGTCAGGCCGGTCCCGCGCAGATAATCGTCGAAGAAATCCTGGATCCGCTGGCCGGACGGGCTGATGTAATCCGACAACAACCGCGCCGTTTCCTGCTGCCGCGGCAGCAGCGCCGCCGCCATCTCTTCCAGTTCGGTATCGGCCGTCCCGGCAAACGTCGGCAGCCCGAGCAGCATCAACTTGAGATTGATATACGTGCGCTGCTTCGCTTCCGACAGATTGGAGTTAATCTGCTTCATGAGGTTCGCACAATTCCACGAGCACGCCGTGCGCGCTTTTTGGATGAAGGAAAGCGATGCCGGCGCCGCCCGCGCCGGTGCGTGGCTTCTCGTCGATCAGATTCACGCCGGCCGCCTTCAACGTCTTCAGCCGGTCGGCCAGATTGCCGGTCTGCAAAGTGACGTGGTGGAGTCCTTCGCCGCGTTTCTCGATGAACTTCGCGACCGGGCTATCGGGCGATGTTGGTTCGAGCAGTTCGATGCCGGCATCGAGCATGGCGACACGAACTTTCTGTTCCGGCACTTCTTCGATGTGGGTGATTTTCAAGCCAAGTTGATCGACCCAGAACTTCTTTGCCTCCTCGATGCTCTTCACGGCGATGCCGATATGGTCAAGCGAGCTCACGCAGAATCTCCTCGGTGTGTTGCCCAAGCAACGGCGGCGCGGCGCCGGCTTCGCCGGGCGTGTCGGACAACTTGATCGGCACGCCGATCAGCTTCACTTTGCCAAGCTTCGGATGCGGACGCTCGACAACCATCTCGCGAGCGAGCACTTGCGGATGATTCAGCACTTCGCCGACCGTGTAAATCGGCCCGCACGGGATGCCGGCCTTCTCGAACAACGCGAGCCAGTCGTCGGCGGTCTTGCCGGTAAAGATTTCCTGCAGAATCGGGAACAACTTGTTGTGTTGCTCGACGCGCTGCGGATTAGTCAGAAACTTTTCCTTGAGATCCTGTAGGCCGAGTAGGTCGCAAAACTGCACCCACAGACGGTCGTTGCCGACAGCGAGATTGAAGTACCGATCGCGTGCTTTGAAAGTTTCGTAAGGGACGATGGTCGGGTGCTGGTTGCCTTTGCGCGTTGGCGTCTTACCGGTGCCAAAATAGATACCGGCTTGGTATGTGAGAAACGAGACTTGGCCATCAAGCAACGAGACGTCAACCTTTTGGCCGCGCCCGGTGCGATGCCGGGCTTGCAGCGCGAGCAGGATGCCGAGCGTGGCGTAGATGCCAGCGGTGATGTCGGCCAGCGAGGTGCCGGTCTTATACGGCGGACCATTTGGGTCGCCGGTCAGACTCATGATGCCGGACTGGCCCTGCACGGCGAGGTCGTAGCCGGGCCGGTCGGCCCACGGCCCGGTATGGCCGTAGCCGGTCACGGAGGCGTAGATGATTTTTGGATTAAGCTTCGCGACTTCGTCGTAACCGAAGCCGATGCTCGGGAGAAAATCGCGGCGGAAGTTTTCGAGCAACACGTCGGACTGTTGAATGAGTTTCGTGAGAACCTCGCGGCCTTCGGGGGATTTGAGGTTGAGCGCGAGCGAGCGTTTGCCACGGTTGATGCTCATGAAATAAACACTCTCGCCGTCCACGAACGGCGGGCCGTAGGCGCGGGTGTCGTCGCCTTTGTCGGGGTTTTCGATCTTGATGATGTCCGCGCCAAAATCGCTCAGCAGCATTGAGCAATACGGACCGGCAAGGATGCGCGAGAGATCGACGACCCGAATACCGTCGAGGGGTTTCACGTCTCAGAGGCTAACGACGCAGCCTTGTGGCGGCAAGCGTTTTCCGGTAGAAGGACAACATGATGGCATTATTGGCAGTCTTGCTTTTGGCAGACATGGACGCTCAGGCGTTGCTGGAGCGCGCCGCAGCAACTCGGGCACTGAAGGATTTTTCGTTGAAAGCGCGGTTGTTTGTGACGCGCGACCAAACGGTCCTGCTCGATGTGTTGGTGAAAAACACGGCGACAGAGACGCGAACGATTTATCGGGCCGGGACCAACGCGGCGCTGATCGTGCAACCAGTGGCCGGCGCGCCGCGTTACTTTCTGCGAGGCGCGAAGACAACCGACCGGGTGCTTGGCTCAGAGTTCACGTATTACGATCTCGGTGTGCCGTTTTTGCGTTGGCTAAACCCGAAGTTGGTGAGCGAAGACCGGGTGCGCGGCCGGGATTGCCACGTCGTCGAAGTCAGAGCGGACGGTCAGCCATACGCGCGGGCGAAGATCTGGATCGACCGGGAGTACTTTGCGCTCTTGCGGGCAGAGGCGTTCGACGTGGATGACGGGATGGTGAAGCGGTTTGCTGTCACAAGTTTCAAACGGATCGGCGAGGTGTGGATTCCGCGCGCAATCGAGGTCGCCACATTGGCACCGCATCAAGCGTTGCCGTCGGAGGAGAAGTCACGTCTGGAGATTTACGATGGCAATTATGACGCCCGTTTGCCGGCGGAGTGGTTTACCGAGGAGAGATTTGGCGGGGCGCGCTAGACGGAGCTGTGCCGGGCGACCCACTGCATGCCGTGCCGTTCCCAGTTGGCCAGCTTCATTTCGAGGTAGGTGACTTCGCCCAAGCCACGAATTTGCTGTTCGATATGCAGAAGCGTGCGGCGCATGCCTAGATCGCGTTCGATGGGGTCATCCTTCTTTTGCCCCGGATGATAGTCGAAGACTTTGAATTCGCCTTCAATGTAGACCGAGTGGCCAATGACCTGTAGGTCGAGCTTCTGGGTGTCAACGTAGTTGCGCACCAGGATGCCCTGAATCAGCCGCTGTAGTCTCAACTCCTCGAGGTTCATGACCAATCTCACTCATGGGCCAACGAGCAAGGTAGTGTAGCGAGCCAGCTTGGGATTTACAAGCTGCGCGGGTGCGCCAACAATCTTTCAGGCCGTCAATACCTGCGGAGAACACGGCGAGCTTTGACTAGATTGTCCACACGCAGAATCATTGCGCCTCGCTCCGCGTCCGGCAACGTCGCGCTGTAGGCGTACTCGATGTTAATCTTGTGCTTGGCGAGCGTCTTGGCGATGCCCGCCAGTTCACCCGGCCGGCTGCGCCCTTCCAGCCACAACACTTCGCGCTCGACCACCAAGACGCCGTGCTCGCCCAACAGGTGAATGGCCTTGTGCGGGTGGTTGACGACCATCCGCACTACGGCGTGGTCGACGGCGTCGAGCACGGAAATTGCAAAATATTTATCGCCTCATCGGCCAGGGCCTGACAGACGGCCGCAAGAGTGCCGGGCTTGTTTTCGAGAAAAAGGGAGAGTTGCTTCTCTACTTTCACGGTAGCACCTCCGGGGTTGGGGTTATGATGCCAGTTTGGCACGGTCGCTGGAATCTTCAATGACAAAATAGATTGTTCGCAAAGCGATATTTGGCGTTGCATTTCGTTCACGCTTTCCATAGAAGTGATGTGAACACGCGAGTTCACAGACGAAAATGAATCATTCCGGTAACGGTAATAACGCAATCCGGACGCTCGACGACCAAGAAAAGATGATCGTCAGGGCCCTCATTCGCGACCCGCGGCTCAGCGACAATCATATCGGCAAGGTCACCGGCGTGCCCACACCGACCGTCCGCCGCAAACGCAAGAAACTTGAAGCCGACGGCCTGCTCTCCTACTTCTGCGCGCTCGACATGCAAGAGTCAGGCACGAGCACCTTCGGTGCGCGCCATCTCTACATCATCAAGTTCCGCATCGGCATCACCGTCAAACAAGTCGTCGACGAAATTAAAAACGAGCCGAACATCCGCTCGATCTTCACCGACCTCATTTACGAATCACACATCGCCGAGATCGAAGGCCGTATCGCGCTCGTGATGATCATCGAGGGCAAGAACGACGCCGACATTGTTGAGAACGTCCAGGGCAAGATCGTCCCGTCGCTGCGCAAGAACCACGGACCGGATTCCATTGAAGAAATCTCGACGATCCGCCTGCTCGACCCGGTACGACTGTTCCACAATTACCTGCCGCTCGTGAACATGCGCCAGGGCGTCCTGCGCGACGAGTGGCCAAAGGATGCAATCTTCGTCGGATGAAACCCGCCCAAGGACTTTACGATCCCCGGTACGAACACGACGCGTGCGGTGTCGGTTTCGTCGTCGACGTCAAAGGCCGGAAATCTAATGCGATCATCAACAACGCGTTGACCGTTCTCCGAAATCTGCACCATCGCGGTGCGTGTGGTTGCGAGAAAAACACCGGTGACGGCGCCGGCATCCTCATTCAGATGCCGCACACCTTCCTCACTGAAGCCTGCAAATACGAACGCATCGACTTACCGGGTCAGGGCGAATACGGCGTCGGCATGGTTTACCTCCCGCGCGATCCAACGGACCGGTACAAGTGCGAAAAACTCTTCGAGGAAATCGTCGACACCGAAGGCCAGCGCATGCTCGGCTGGCGCACCGTCCCGACCAGCAACTCGCTACTCGGCAACTGGGCGCGTCAGAACGAGCCGCTCGTCCGGCAAGTCTTTATTGGCCGCAACCCGAAAACCACCGACGACATGGCCTTCGAGCGCAAGCTCTACGTCATCCGCAAACTCGCCGAGCGCGCCATCCGTTACGCCGGCAGCCAGACCGGCATCCGCTTCTACATTTCGAGCCTGTCCTACAAGACGATCATCTACAAAGGCATGCTCATGCCGGACCAAGTCCGGCCATTCTATGCCGACCTTAGCAGCCCGGCCATGGAGTCCGCCATCGCGCTCGTGCACTCGCGGTTCAGCACGAACACATTCCCGAGTTGGTCGCGCGCGCATCCGTACCGGTATATCGCGCACAACGGCGAGATCAACACGCTCCGAGGCAATATCAATTGGATGCGCGCCCGCGAAGCCTGCATGGCGTCCGATCTCTTCGGCGACGATCTCAAGAAACTTTTCCCCGTCGTCAACGAAGACGGCAGCGATTCGGCGATGTTCGACAACGTGCTCGAGTTTCTTGTCCTCGGCGGCCGGTCACTCCCGCACGCCGTGATGATGATGATTCCCGAGCCGTGGGAAAACCACGAGAGCATGTCCGATGAGAAACGCGCGTTCTATCAGTATCACGCCTGCCTCATGGAAGCATGGGATGGTCCGGCCAGTATCGCGTTCACCGATGGTGTCAAAATCGGCGCCGTGCTCGACCGCAACGGCCTGCGCCCGTCGCGCTACTACGTCACGAAGGACGATCTCGTCATCATGGCCAGCGAAGTCGGCGTACTCGACATCCCCGCCGACCGCGTGTTGCAGAAAGGCCGGCTCCAACCCGGCCGCATGTTCCTCGTCGACACCGAACTCGGCCGCATCGTTGCCGACGAAGAAATCAAACAGAAGATCGCCACCGAACGCCCTTACCGTCTTTGGCTGGACAAGCATCTGATCGCTCTCGAAGACTTGCCGGCTGCGCCGATTCAAGAGCCCGACCACAAGACCGTCATGCAACGGCAGCAGGCGTTCGGTTACACCTACGAGGACGTCCGCATCGTGATGCTGCCGATGGCGAGCGACGCTGTCCAGCCGCTCGGTTCAATGGGCACGGACACGCCGCTCGCGGTTCTCTCGAACAAGCCGCAATTGCTCTACAACTATTTCAAGCAACTCTTCGCGCAGGTCACCAATCCGCCGATCGACTGCATCCGCGAAGAAATCATCACCAGCTCTGAGACCTCGCTCGGCCCCGAGCGCAACCTGCTCAAGCCTGAACCGGAGAGTTGCGAGAATATCAAGATCAAGAGCCCGATCATTTCCAACGAAGAGTTTGCCAAGATCAAACACCTGAAGCATCCGAGCTTCCGGTCGATCACGCTGCCGATTCTGTTCAAGGCATCCGAAGGCGGCAAAGGCCTCGAACGCGCGCTCGACGAACTCTGCGGGAAAACCAGTGAAGCCATTGCGGCCGGCCACAATTTCATCATCCTCTCCGACCGAGGCCTTAACAAAGACAACGCCCCCATCCCGGCCTTACTCGCGATCTCGGCAGTGAATCATCACATGATCCGGGAAGGTACACGCACGCGCACCAGCCTCGTTCTCGAATCTGGCGAGCCGCGCGAGGTGCATCATTTCGCGTTGCTGCTCGGCTTCGGCGCCGGCGCGATCAATCCGTATCTCGCGTTCGAAACCCTCGACGACATGATCCTGCAAGGCATTCTCACTGGCATCGACCACAAGCACGCGGTGAAGAATTTCCTGAAAGCCGCTGGCAAGGGCGTCGTCAAGACGATGGCTAAGATGGGCATCTCGACAATCCAGTCGTACCGGGGCGCGCAGATTTTCGAAGCCATCGGCATCAACCGGTACGTCATCGACAAGTACTTCACGTGGACGGCCTCGCGCATCGAAGGCGTCGGCATCGAGGAGATCGCGCGCGAAGTGTTGCTGCGCCACAATCACGCGTTCCCCGACCGGCAGGTCAACGGTGAGACCCTCGACCCGGGCGGCCAGTACCAGTGGCGGCAAGACGGCGAGTATCACCTGTTCAACCCCGAGACGATTCACAAACTTCAGCTCGCTTGCCGGACGAACAACTACAAGGCCTTCAAGGATTACTCCGTGGCGGTCAACGGCGCATCGAAAGAACTCTGCACGTTGCGCGGCCTCTTCGACTTGAAGTTCGCGCCGCATCCGCTGCCGATCGACGAAGTCGAGCCGGTCGAGGCCATCGTCAAACGTTTCAAGACCGGCGCGATGAGTTACGGCTCGATCAGCCAGGAAGCGCACGAGGCGCTCGCCGTCGCCATGAACCGCATCGGCGGCAAAAGCAATACCGGTGAAGGCGGCGAAGACCCGGCCCGGTACGTCCTCAATCCGAATGGCGATTCGAAGAATTCCGCCATCAAGCAGGTCGCCTCCGGCCGCTTCGGCGTGACGAGCTACTACCTTGTCAACGCCAAGGAACTTCAAATCAAGATGGCGCAAGGCGCGAAGCCCGGCGAAGGCGGCGAACTTCCCGGCGCAAAAGTTTATCCGTGGATCGCGAAAGTCCGAGCCTCGACGCCCGGCGTCGGCCTCATTTCGCCGCCGCCGCATCACGACATCTATTCGATCGAAGACCTCGCGGAGTTAATTCACGATCTGAAAAACGCCAACCGGGAGGCTCGCATCAGCGTCAAACTCGTCGCTGAAGTCGGCGTGGGCACGATTGCCGCGGGTGTGGCGAAAGCGCACGCCGATGTCGTGCTCATCAGCGGTCACGATGGCGGCACGGGCGCGTCACCGCTCTCCTCAATCAAACATGCCGGCGCGCCGTGGGAACTCGGCCTCGCCGAAACGCACCAGACGTTGCTCTTGAACAATCTTCGCAGCCGCATCGCGGTCGAGACCGATGGCCAGCTCAAGACCGGCCGCGATGTCGTCGTCGCGGCGTTGCTCGGCGCGGAAGAATTCGGTTTTGCGACCGCGCCGCTGGTCACGCTCGGCTGCATCATGATGCGCGTCTGCCATCTCAACACCTGCCCGGTCGGCGTGGCCACGCAAGACCCGCGATTGCGGGCAAAATTTACCGGCGACCCGCAACATGCGGTGAACTTCATGCGATTCATTGCACAGGAAGTCCGGGAATTGATGGCGCAACTCGGTTTCCGCTCGATCAACGAAATGGTCGGCCGCACCGACAAACTCGAAATGAAAACCGCCATCGATCATTGGAAGGCGAAGGGCGTTGATCTTTCAAAAGTGCTTTATCAGCCGGACGTCGCGCCCGAAGTCGGCCGATATTGCCAGATTCCACAAGACCACGGCATCGAGAACTCGCTGGATGTGCAGAAGTTGCTCGACTTGTGCCTGCCGGCGATCCTCGAAGGCAAGAAAGTCGAGGCCACGTTGCCGATTCGCAACGTCAACCGCGTAGTCGGCACGATTACCGGCAGCGAGATCACGCGGAAATACGGTCCGAACGGATTGCCCGACGACACAATCACGCTCAATTTCAAAGGCAGCGCAGGGCAGAGTTTCGGTGCATTCGTGCCGCGCGGTATGACCCTGACGCTCGAAGGCGACGCCAACGATTACATCGGCAAGGGACTCAGTGGCGGCAAGATCATCGTCTACCCGCCGGACGGCTCGACGTTCGTGCCGGAGGAAAACATCATCATCGGCAACGTCGCCTTCTACGGCGCGACCGCCGGCGAAGCGTACGTTCGCGGCATGGCCGGCGAACGCTTTTGCGTCCGCAACTCCGGCGTGAACGCGGTTGTCGAGGCGGTGGGCGATCACGGTTGCGAATACATGACCGCCGGCAAAGTCGTCGTGCTTGGGCCGGCCGGCCGCAATTTCGCAGCCGGTATGAGCGGTGGCGTGGCGTACGTGCTCGACGAGACTGGCGACTTCGCCACGCGCTGCAACAAGCAGATGGTTGCGTTGGAAAGGCTCGTGGACAAGGACGAGATCGAGGAGGTCCGGCAGATGATCGCACGCCACGGCGATTTCACGAAGAGCACGCGGGCGTGGAAACTTTTAGCGGAGTGGGAGAAAAACGTGCCGAGGTTCGTCAAAGTAATGCCGAAGGATTACAAGCGCGTACTCGAATCGCTGAAGCGCGCCAAGGCGGCCGGCTTGAGCGGCGAGGAGGCGATCAACGTCGCCTTTGAAGAGAATGCGCGCGACGTTTCGCGCGTGGGTGGGAACTGATGGGCAAGCCAACCGGATTTCTGGAGATCAATCGCGAGCTGCCGCGCGACCGTTCGCCGAAGGAACGCGTCGGCGACTGGCTGGAGTTCCACGATCACATGCCGGAGGAAAAACTCCGGGCACAAGGCGCGCGCTGCATGGATTGCGGCATTCCATTTTGCCACAACGGCTCGTTGCTGGCCGGTATGGCCAGCGGTTGCCCGATTAACAATCTCATCCCGGAGTGGAACGATCTCATTTACCGGGGACTCTGGAAGGAAGCGCTGGAGCGGCTGCACAAGACGAACAATTTTCCGGAGTTTACCGGCAGAGTCTGCCCTGCGCCATGTGAAGGCTCGTGTGTGCTCGGCATCAATGATCCGCCGGTCACGATCAAGAACATCGAGTGCGCGATCATCGACAAGGGTTTCGACGAAGGCTGGGTCGTCGCGCAACCGCCGGCCGTTCGTACCGGCAAGAAAGTCGCCATCGTCGGCAGCGGGCCCGCCGGACTTTCGGCGGCAGCGCAATTGAATCGCGCCGGTCATCTTGTCACAGTCTTCGAGCGGGCCGACCGGCCGGGCGGGTTGTTGATGTACGGCATCCCGAACATGAAGCTCGACAAGGAGCAAGTCGTGATGCGCCGGCTGAAATTGATGGAACAGGAAGGCGTGAAGTTTGCCTGCAACACGGAAGTCGGCAAGGATTATCCGGCGGACAAACTTCTCAAGGACTTTGACGCAGTCGTGCTGGCCGGTGGCGCGACCAAGCCGCGCGATTTGCCCATCGAAGGACGGCAACTCAAGGGCGTGCATTTCGCGATGGAGTTCTTGCACAACAACACCAAGGCGCTCCTCGACGGCCAGCGCAACGGCAACTTCATCAACGCCGAAGGCAAAGATGTCATCGTCATCGGCGGCGGCGATACCGGCACCGACTGTGTCGGCACATCGCTGCGGCATCGGTGTCGGAATCTCATCCAGCTTGAGATTCTGCCGAAACCACCGGACGAACGCGCCGCCGACAATCCGTGGCCGCAGTGGCCGAAGGTGTACCAAATGGATTATGGTCAGGAGGAAGCCGCCGCGTTCTTCGGCGACGATCCCCGGCAATACCTCGTCACCGCCAAGCGTTTCATCGGCGACAAGCATGTGACCGGCATCGAGATCGTGAAGGTGGAGTGGACGAAGAACGAGAAAAGCGCGTTCATCCCGAGACCGATTGCCGGCACTGAGAAAGTCTTGCCGACACAACTCGTCTTGCTCGCGATGGGCTTTCTCGGCCCGGAAGAAACCATGCTGAAAGGTCTTGGCGTCGAACAGGACGAACGCTCCAATGTGAAGGCCGAGTACGACAAGTATGTCACGAATATTCCCGGCGTGTTCGCTGCGGGCGACTGTCGGCGCGGCCAGAGCCTGATCGTCTGGGCCATCAACGAGGGTCGCGGCGCGGCCCGCGAGTGCGACCGGTATCTGATGGGTCAGACGGATCTGCCTTGATGCGGAGCGAAGCCGCAACCGGGTGCTGCGTCAACAATTCCGGTGGGCTGGGAAGCCAGGATTTACTAGACAATCGGGCGATGCTTTACCCATACTCCGCCCGTTGGAGAAGCGTAGGCGAAAGCGGGTAGGCGTTTCCTCCTCCGTGTCCCTCCAGAATCACAGGGCAACTTGACGTACAACGCATCACGCGGGTCACACCGTAACGTGGTTCATCAGACCGCGACGTTGCCTCCGCGCACATTGCGCCCTACCATTCGCGTTGATTGGCCACGTAAACGTGGTGAACGTTTGCCGCAGACGACAGCGGCGTCTCGTCTGATAAGCATCTAAAGGTCATCATGAAGAAGGCTTCGGTTATGGCACATTGGCCCCAACCCTTCACCCAAAGGAAAGGAGCCCGTCATGCCGACCGAAGCCGTCTCGAAGTTATACGCAGGGTTGGAC
>CAZMKD010000218.1:0-1828 GCA_964566575.1 uncultured Verrucomicrobiota bacterium | reverse complement strand
CCTCCAGAAATGGGCCGTGACTGATATCGGAAATCAACGAGGCCTGTCCGCCTCCTGGCGGGATTTCGAAGATGCTGATTGCCCAGTTGCTGGCCACGATGTAGTGTCCGTCCGCATCGATGGCGACATCGCCCAAGCCCTCATTGCCGGTAGCGCCAAGATCATCCCAGCTCACGCTTGAGTTCTCAGACCAGATTTCTGTCTGAGATCCGCCTGGAACTTCGATGCGCAGTAAGGATTCGCGCATAAATAACATAAACGATTCTCAATGCGGCTTGATGGCATAGTTCCATTCGCCGTGGAATCGGTGGGGCGTAAGTCGTACGGCGGCGAGTTGGGCCGGGGTCACCGGCTCTTTGGTTGGATAGGACCGATCGTCCAGCTCGGCTCGTATCTGGAGTCCGGTCGTCGTGGTGGTGCTTCCGATGAGTTGGACGATGGCGGCGTAGCTCGTCAGGGGACGTCCACGCCAATTCTGGGTGATGTGACAGAACATGCGATGTTCAATCTTGTTCCACTTGCTCGTGCCGGGCGGGAAGTGGCAAACCGTCAGACGCAAGCCCAGGTGATCGGCCAATTCCTGAAGCGCGATCTTCCACAGCCGCGTCCGGCTGCTGTTACTGCCGCCGCAGTCGGCGGTGATGAACAATTCCTTCGCCCGCGGATAGCGCCGCCGGCCCATCTTCCGCCACCAGCGCTGGATGCTCGCCGCGGCGAATCGCGCCGTGTCGTGATCGATCCCCACGCTGACCCAGCCTTCATTGCGCGTCAGATCGTACACACCGTAGGGAATCGCCTTCTTCATCTTCGGATCCGGGAAGTCGTGCGTGCGGACCTCTTCCGGCCGCCCACGCGGCCGCCACTCTCGCCCGCCATTCTTGAAATCGCCCACCAGTTCCTTCTTTTTCGTGTCTACGGAGATGGCCGGCTGGCCCCGCCGCTGAAAGCGCAGCACTTCGTCATTGATGTGCGCGAACTGCGCGTTGCGGTCCGGATGCGACGTGCCCTCACGCGTCTTGCGGTTGGCCTGCAAGCTGAATGCTTGTTCCTTCAATTCCTTGGCCACGGTGCGCGACCCGACTTGAAAGCCCAGGCGTTTCAACTCCGCCGCCAACTTGGACGTGCTCTTGCATGTCCACCGCAACGACTGCATCGGGTCGCCGCGCGCCGTCGGCTCGACCAGGCCTCGGAGCGCCGCCGCCAGTCCCGGTTGCTTGTGCCGCGCCCGCTTGCGACCGCCGCCGGCGCGGCGAATGCGATCACCCGGCAGCGCGGGATCCCCCGACTCCTGCGCATCCAGTTCCCGAAGCCCTTTGGCCACTGTCGCCGACGACATCCCAATCGCCGTGAGCACTGCCGCAATGCCTCCGTGACCGAGCGATCTCGCTTCCGTCGCCGCCCACAGACGCCGCGACCGCTCATTCAGCGAATCCTCCAAGCCCTGATACTTCTTACGCACCCATTCAACAACGACCGCGTCAGCCATAACTCCTATAACGGCTGCGGCCCACCAAATCATTTACTTTATTTATGCGCGATTCCTAAGTGCCCAGCATCAAGTTTTTCCGAATTGCCACACGGCAATTGGGTATGACGATTCGAAGCGTGAGGTCCGGCTGCATGGCGAAGTCCTTCAGGAGGTGTTCCAGATGTCTTTGGAACTGCCGGAAGCTCCGGAACAGGACGTTGGCCATGCGTGAACGCTTGAGGTGTCGCCACAGGATCTCAATGAGGTTCAGTTCCGGGCTGTAATGCGGCAGCCAGAACACTTTGACGTGCTCTTTGACAACTTGGAGGTCGTGATGAATGGCCTTGGCGTGATGCGGAT
>CAZMKD010000217.1:0-2722 GCA_964566575.1 uncultured Verrucomicrobiota bacterium | reverse complement strand
CTCCGCCTCCGCGGCTTGAAGTGTGCGGCCGGTGTAGCAGCGCTTCTACGAAGCGTTAAATGGTTTGGCGAAAGTCAAAGTCCCGCGCTTCACAGAAGCGCGGCTACAACCGGGTTACCTGCCGGCAATGGCGACACGCGCCCGGTACAAGCTCGTCCGCGCGCAAATGTAGAGCGTCTGACGGTCGGCGTCGCCGAACGCGATGTTCGCAGGACGCTCAGGCAAAGTGATCTCGCTGATCTTCTTGCCGGTGACATCGAAGATTTCGACGGCTTTCATCGCGGCAATGTAGAGGTTGCCCTCGACATCCACGCGCATCCCGTCCGGCCGCTCCACCTTGCAAAAGATGTGGCTGTTGGTGATCGATCCATCCGACAAGACATCGAACGCGCGGATGTGGCCGAGTTCCGTGTCGGCGATGTACAGAATCTTCTCGTCGGGCGAGAAAGCGAGACCGTTTGGTTTCACGAAGTCGCGAACTAGAAGTTGGACGGTGTAGCGTCCGCTGTCCACAGCGGATGCTGTTTGGGCCGGTCGGCTGGGGACAGCCGACGCTACAACACGAAACACGCCTTGGAAATCCAACTCCCGCTCTTCCGACTTCACGCCGTACGGCGGGTCGCTGAAGTAGATGCTGCCATCGCTTTTGCAAACGACATCGTTTGGACTATTGAGCCGCTTGCCCTCGAAGTGCGTCGCCACCGGCACGACCGTGCCGTCGAATTTGGTGCGCGTGACGCGCCGGGTTTCGTGTTCGCAGGTAACGAGCCGGCCTTGCGGGTCGAGCGTGTTGCCATTGGCTTGGCCGCTCGGATGACGGAAGACGTCGAACTTGCCGCTTTTGTAACGGTGAATCTTGCTGGCCGGAATGTCGGAGAAAAGCAGTTCCTGCCGGGCCGCAACCCAGACCGGCCCTTCGAGAAATTGAAAACCGCCCGCGACTTTCTCAGCATCAAGCTTCACGTCGGGGAGAGTATCAACAGGCCCGTCGAAATCAACCCGGTTACGGCAGCTGGTGTAAGCGGTAGAATTGTTGCGTTTGGCTTAAGGCGTTGGTGACGGTGTTCTGGAGGGTGCCACCATTTCCGGGAACGCTCCCGGTCACCGCGCTCCACGTTCCTGAAGTCAGATCGCTTCGGCCCTGGACTTCGTAGTTCCGGCCGAGAACGCTGGTGAAATCCAGACGCAGGTCGCTGCCCATCTGTTGGACGTTCCTGATGCGCAATTCGCTGGCTTCGTACGAGCCGATGTCGCAGCCGTCACCGCCGGCGGCGTTGGCGATGTTGGGATCGTCAAACGGACGCGGCTCGCCGCGTTGGTCGGTGGCCGAGCCGGCCAGATTCTTGCCCTTGTCAATGGCCGGGCTGCCGGCCCGTAGCGCGTGCGTGAAAGTCGGCCCGCCATAGCTCGCCAACGGGCCGAGCATCGGATCGGTGTTGATCTGATCGGTCGCGTTAGTCAGGAAGCCGCCGCCGTTGTCGTTGCTGAGGTTGAAGCCAAGTGAGGTGACCGAACCACCAGATGCCTTCGCGATGGTTGTACCCGAAGCGCCGGCATTCAGCACGGTACTTCCGATCTGCAGTGTCCTCTCGGTGTAAATGCCGCCGCCGCTGGGGGCTGAGTTGCCGCTGAGTGTGCTGTTGATTACCGTCACCGTCCCGAAGTTGAAGTTCTTGATCCCGCCGCCGCCGAAGCCGGCGGAGTTGCCGCTGAGAGTGCTGTTAATCACCGTCAACGTAGCGCTGTTGTGGATGCCGCCGCCGTTGTCGGCTGAGTTGCCGCTGACGGTGCTGTCAATTACCGTCAGATTCCTGCCGTTGCGGATGCCGCCGCCGTTGCTGGAGGCCGAGTTGCCGCGGACGGTGCTGTTGATTACCGTCAGTGTCCCGAAGTTGAAGTTGTCGATCCCGCCGCCGCTGCCGCTGGGGGCTGAGTTGCCGCTGATGGTGCAGTTGCTGATAGTCAGAGTAGCTCCGCTGTTGGAGATGCCACTGCCGCCACCGTTGGTGATGGAAAGGCCCGAAATACTGACCACAATGTTGGCGCCGATCGAGAACACGCCGCTGACCGCATTGCCGTTGACCGCCAGAAGGCTCGGGCCGGGGCCGAGGATGGTCACACTGTTGGTGACGAGCAGTGGGCCGCTGGTAAGCAAGATACTACCGGACAGTCCCGTGGCGTCAATCGTTGCGCCGCTGGCAACAAGGCGTAGTGCCTGTCGCAGCGAGCCAGCACCGCTATCGGCCAAGCTGGTGACGGTAGCGTTTGTGCAGCCACCGAAGGCGACCACGGTCACTGTCGCAGTGCAGCTTCTGGACGCACCATAACTGTCGGTCACGGTTAAAGTCACGCTGGTGTCGCCGGCCTGATATGGTCCCGGCGGGGTTTGCGTCAGCGTGATTACGTCACCAGCATCCGGGTCATACGAACCATTATCTATTGATGCATTGGCGGTGCAACTGGCATCCGCGGCAACCGTAACATTCGTGCATTGGGCCACGGGAGGCTGGTCAGACGTGGCATTAACGGTAAACGTGAAATCAAAGTTTCCCCATCCGCCGTGATACCAATTCGCGTCGAGGTTAGCCCCTTTCCCGCAACCGGACCGGGTTTTCGTTTTTTTCGTGGCGGTGGCCGTCGCAATTGCTCAGGATTTCGTCGCCGGCGCTTGCCAAACGGCGTGTAGTGGCGACCTACCCCCTTGCGGCGGCTTCCGCCGCGC
>CAZMKD010000216.1:0-3581 GCA_964566575.1 uncultured Verrucomicrobiota bacterium | reverse complement strand
GCGCGGCGGAAGCCGCCGCAAGGGGGTAGGTCGCCACTACACGCCGTTTGGCAAGCGCCGGCGACGAAATCCTGAGCAATTGCGACGGCCACCGCCACGAAAAAAACGAAAACCCGGTCCGGTTGCGGGAAAGGGGTTAGCACGCCGTGCGGGGTGACGTGGAGCATCGAAGGCGGAGATGAGTTCGGGTACGAGAACGTGATAACCACACACTTCGCGTCTGCCGAACGACAGCCGCGGGCTAACAACGGAATGCAGCGGACGGCGCCGCGCGCCGTCGCTGATGCCGAGCGTTGGGGCAGTCGCCACAAGGCTAGCCAAGCGTTCTTGGGGAGTTTGCTTCGCTGCCGTCATTGCGGGTGGTCACTTCTACAGTACTGTCAACCCCGCGCTTCACAGCGTCCGTAGATACCGCGCGCTTTCGGCGACAGCGGCGAGGGCGTTTTCGCCTTCGTACTCAACCACGACCGGCCAAGCATTCTGGCGCGCCAGTTCGATGATGGCCGGGAAGTCCACGTCGCCTTGCCCGGCCGGCACGTCGGCGCCATCGTTTTTCCGGCAGTCCTTGGCGTGAATCAGGCCGATGCGTGAGGCGTGTTGGCCGATGAAGTCGCGCGCGTTCTGGCCGGCGCGTTCGACCCAATAGGTGTCCACTTCGAACGCGACGAGGCCGGGATCGGTTTCGGCGAGTAGAATGTCCATGCCGCCGTCGTCGAACTCGAAGGCGTGATTGTGGTACAGGAGCGTGAAGCCGGCAGTCTTCGCGCGCTGGCCGAGGTCGTTGAGGCGATGCGCGC
The DNA here is from genome assembly GCA_964566575.1 of uncultured Verrucomicrobiota bacterium. Taxonomy (GTDB): domain Bacteria; phylum Verrucomicrobiota; class Verrucomicrobiia; order Palsa-1439; family Palsa-1439; genus CAZMKD01. The sequence goes on along the minus strand of CAZMKD010000216.1, from coordinate 2,784 downwards.
CGGGCCGGTAGTCCAGTCCTTTCGGCAATGACGGAACGATGAGGCGGCGGTTGCCGAGGGCGTGGTGGAACGCGAACTCCTGTTCGATCTCGTCGAGCCGGTGATGCGCGCCGACGACCGTGAGTCCGGTCTCGGAAAGAATTTTCCGCCACTGCTCGATGCTCCAGCCGTAGGTGCCGGCCAACTCAACGCCGTCGTAGCCGAGCGACGGGACTTGCCGGACGATGGCTTCGGGATCGCCGTCGGTTTCGCGGCGCAGGCTGTAGAGTTGGAGGGCGAGTGCCAAATTCACCTCGATCTGAGCGAGGTCAGGCGGGGCTGAGTGCGGGCTGGGTGCGACGGAACATACGCGCGCCGGTTTGCATCAGCGACATCAGGCCGACGTAGAGGAAGCCGATCGCGAAGATCGTGATGAATGGTAATGACGCCCATTGCGCGCGGTCGATGGCTTGCAGCAGAAGCAGCGTGAAGTAGACGCCAAAGCCAATTTCCAGGTACGGAATGAGACCGCGCCAGGCCCGGTATTTCGAGCCCGCCCACGAACCTTTGGATTTGAGCACGCCAAACTTCGGGGTGCGGACGAACTCGCTCTCGTGGTTGAAAATGGCTTCGAGGACGGCGCGCGCGTTATTCAGCGAGAGACCGATGCCGACGGCCATGAGGACGGGCAGGTACAGGAGCTTCTTCCACCAGTGGTCGTGCAGTTCGATTTGCGCGCAGAGATAAAACGTGGTGATCGAAACCGAGGCGGCGAGGAAGAGGGGCATGTCGACCAACAAGAGTTTCGTCCACGGATTGCCGCTCGTGGCTTGCTGGGTGCCGGTGGAGGCGGAAGCGTGGAACACCAGACACAGGATGAGCAGCATGAGGTGGCCGAAGTTGCTGGTGAGATGCACCGTGCCTTCGACTTTGACCTTGAGCGGGAGTTTGGCGCGCCAGAGTTGCGGCAACATCTTCTTGCCGGCCTGGACCGACCCCTTGGCCCACCGATGCTGCTGAGATTTGAACGCATTCATCTCCACCGGTAATTCGGCCGGCGTGACGACTTCCGGCAGGAAGAGGAACTTCCAGCCTTTGATCTGCGCGCGGTAACTCAGGTCGAGATCCTCGGCCAGCGTGTCGTGCTCCCAGCCGCCGGATTTCTCGATGCACGTGCGCCGCCAGACCCCGCCCGTCCCGTTGAAATTGAAGAACCGGCCCGACCGTGCGCGCGCGGTCTGTTCGATGAGGAAGTGTCCGTCAAGGAACATCGACTGGACGCGGGTGAGCAGAGAGTATTTCTCGTTGATGTGCCCCCAGCGGGTTTGGATCATGCCAACCGAGGGGTCGGTGAAGAAATGAATCGTGCGGTGCAGCAGGTCTGGCAACGGGACGAAATCCGCATCGAAAATTGCAATGAGCTCACCGGTAGCCTGGTGCAAGCCATTTTCAAGCGCACCGGCCTTGTACCCCTGCCGGTTGGCGCGGTGAATGTGGGTGATATCGAAGCCCTTCCGTCTCAGCTCGCCCACCTTGCTCGCGACGATGGCCGTCGTTTCATCGTCGGAATCGTCGAGCACTTGGATTTCGAGTTTGTCCACGGGATAGTCGAGTGCGGCAATCGCATCCAGCAGTCGTTCGGCGACGTACATCTCGTTGTAGAGCGGCAGTTGCACCGTTACTTTGGGCAAGACCGCGAACTCGCCGGCTGGATGCGGTGTCTGTTTCCGGTACTTGTAGTACAGATAGATCATCACGTACCGGTGGCAGCCGTACACGGACAGCCCGACCAGCATCGCAAAGTAAATAATCGTGCCTAGTAGATGAATCGTCTCCATGCCGTCGTGCTTTCGTCGCTATCCAAAAGCCGCCCCAACGCAAGGTCGGAACGGCGTCCGCGCTCTAAAATCCCTTGACCCGAAGTTGTGCGTGGGTCATCCTCAGCCACAGACATCATCGCAGACAACCCCACGGAATCAAGACAAAACGCCGATGCCCAAGACGCGCTCCGCCTCGCCACGCTCCGAGCGATGCAAGCTCTTAACTCTCACACACGCTCTCGGGTAATGCAGAAACCCGCTCGCCCCACCCGCCCCCGTCCCAACGACCCAGACCCTCGCTCGCCACGGTGACTCCATTCTACCGCATCGCCTACGGTGTCAAAGGATGCTACGCTCCTCTGCGCCCTCGCCCCTCGCTTGCGGTGCGTTCCTCCTTGACATCTGGCGCCGCCGCCACCCCTCCGCGCCAGCGCGATGCGGTCGCACTCCCTTCGTCGTGACCGAGCAGGACGTCCACAACGGACGCCCCTCAGCCCGACCGAAAGGAGTCACACATGGACGCAGACACTCGCTGGAAACTTGCCGTGTTGGAGATGGACGACTGGACGTGTCAATTCCCGGAGTGCAGAGCGAACTCCAATCTCGACGCCGCGCATATCATCCCCCGCACACACGGAGCGATGCGCCACGATCCGGCCAACGGCATCACGCTCTGCCGCCGACATCACGAATACTTTCACTCCCACCCGAAGAAGTTTCAGGAATTCATTCAGAACTTCGTCAGACTCTAACCGCGTGCAGGGCGCGGCGAGGGTGGTCTAAAGCCACCCTCCGCCGCGCTCCACAACCCACGCCCAACTACTGACCCGCTGAAAATGAGCAGTTAGAGTGATTCCATAAATCATATAGCGTAACGGGCGTGTAAAAAGAAGCCGCGGCAGTCGGCGGTTGAAATGGCGTTGAAGGCGGTGCGTGCGGCTTCCGTGAGTTGATCCTGAGTTCGTGGAGCGGCGCTGCGCAGGCT
>CAZMKD010000215.1:0-20804 GCA_964566575.1 uncultured Verrucomicrobiota bacterium | reverse complement strand
ATGGGTGACTGCACAAAACAGCGACAAGAAACAACCCAGGCGCCAACAGCGATCATCGTCCGCAGTGGAATGGTCAACCGAAAAAGAAACAGGTGGGCTGGAAAAGCCAGTGCCGGGAACTTTTGTCTTGATCGGAACCTTTAATGGGGGACTCGGCTTACAAGAAGACCGGCATTCCCGTCGTCCTCAACACCTCCCTCAACCGCCGCGGCGAGCCGATGATCTGCTCACCGGATGATGCGTTGAATATGTTTTACGGGAGTGACCTTCAAAACCTCGGCATCGGCGACTTCCTCGTTCGCAAGTCTTGCTAGCGACTATTTCTTCGAGGCTATCAACTCCGTGAACACCAACAGATACTGTTCGGCGACTACCGCGACGTCGTAGCGGCGGGCGCTTTCGCGCGCGGCGTCGCTAAGCCGGCGGCGACGCGGTTCGTCGCGGAGCAACTCCCGCAAGGCAGCAGCGAGTACCGCCGCGTTCTCGGGCGGGACTAACAGGCCGTTGTGATCGTGTTGGATGAGATCGGAGATTCCGCCCACTTTCGTGCCGATGACCGGGGCGCCCGCCGCCATCGCTTCGGCCACGACGAGGCAAAATGTTTCCCAAGTGCGGGTCGGTGTGACCGCGAGCGAGGCGTGTTGCAACAGCCACACCTTGTCCGCGCCCATCACGGAGCCGACAAGACGAGCGCGGTTGGAGTAACCCGCTTGTTGAATTTGTTGCTGCAGCACGTCGCTCTCGCTGCCTTCGCCGGCAATCACCAGATGCACGTCCGGCACGTCGTTGGCGACTTGCCGGAACGCTTCCACCAAGATGTCGATGCCCTTCCGGTGATGCAACCGTCCCAAGAACACAACGTACCGGTCGCCTACCCCGCGCATCTGTTCGGTGAACCGTGCCGACGGCGTCGCGGGCGCAGCGAACATGGGGTAATCGATCGCACTCGGGATGCGGTGAATGCGGTCGTGGCAGCTAGGCTCGACGTCCACGATGCGTTGCGTGCCGTAGTCGCTCATCGCAGTGGCGGCGTCCACTTGCCGGAGGGTTTCGCGGATGCGCTGCTGGATGACGGGCCGTTTCTCGAAGCGCGAACCGACGGCGAGGTCGGTGCCGTGGGAGGTCACCACCAACGGGACGCCCAAGCGTTTCGCCACCGGCAACGCAGCGAAGGCGGCTGGATAGACGGATTGCGCGTGAATCACGTCGTACGGCCATCGCCGGTGCAGACGCAGCAACGCGCGGCGCAAGGTCGGGATGCCCCAGACTTGCGAGAACGGTTTGCGGTAACGGATGACGCGGTACGGGTATTGTTCGTCGTTGAGGCTTCGCGCGCGGCGGCCGCGTTGCGTGAGGATCACGGATTCGTGCCCGATCTTGGGGTATTGCCGGGCCAATTGGTCCAGCAACATTTCCTGGCCGCCGATCTTGGGGAAGAATGATTCGCTGAAGATGCAGATGCGCATGTAGGTCAGGGCTTCTGGAAGAACACCTGCGCGGTGCCAAACCGTTGCAGTTGGCCGGCGATTCTGTGCGCGGCGAGGAATTCATCCACGGCGCGCCGGCAACTGTCGTCGACGCCGTAGTTGTCGAACACAACCCAGCCGCCGGCCACCACGTGCGGATACAACGGGTTCAAGCAGTCACACACCGGCTCGTAACCGCTGGCGTCAATGTGCATGAACGCAATCGGACGCGGTGGCCGTTGCGGTGCGACTTCGGCGAAGAAGCCTTTGATCAAGTGCACGCGATCGCGGTCCAGAGCGAATTCGCCGAACATCACGCGCTCGACATCAGCGTAGTACGCGAAGGGTTTGTCGAGTGCCTCGAAGGCGTCATAGAGCCAGACTTCGCGCGGCACCGGAGAGTGAGCCGCGACCGTGGCAATCATCGCCGCGGTGCCGCCGCGGGCGACGCCGAGTTCGACAAAATCGCCGGGCAGTCGGGCCCGCTCGACGCATTGCAGCAGCCGCCACAGATTCTGAATCCGTTTGCGACTGACCATCGTGTGGGGTCTGATCCGCTTGAGCATCCGGTCGAACGCTGGTTTCAGAACCGGCAACAGCCAGTTGGGGACGATGAGTGTTTCAAACATGACGATGGTTGGTCTGGCGCGTTCGGTGATTCCACCAGAATCTTCCATTGGTGGCAACGGGTAATTTCCGGCAATTTGCTTGCGATGCTCCAGAGGCGTGAGGTACAAGCGGCACCACGGTATGAACGTTGTTGTCATTTGCTCTGACACCTTTCGGTACGACCACCTCGGCTTTCTCAAGCAGCAGCCGGCACACACTCCCAACCTGAATGAGCTGGCGGCCCAGAGTGGTTCGTTCGCCGATTTCCGCGTGTGTTCGTTTCCGACGCTGGTCAACCGAATGGAAGTGTTTTCGGGCCAGATCACCTTTCCCTTCTACGGATGGGGCGAGTTGCCGGCAGAGAAGCCGGTATTGTCCGAATATCTCGGCCGTCAAGGCGTCCACACAGCGCTGCTGGCCGACAACTTTCACTTGATGACAGAGGAATTTGGATTCGGGCGCGGATTCACCACCGTGAAAGACATACCGGGGCAAGGTTCAGACGAGTTTCAGCCCGAGGGCGCGCCGGAGTGGGAGCTACCCTGCCCCGAGGAAAAACTGTATCCGCGGGAACGCCGCCTCAGCCGTTTCCGCCGCAACCAATATTGGTACGAGCAGCGCGGCACCAACACCACCGAGGTGTTGTTCCGAGCCGCCATCGACTGGCTGGCGAAACCGCCGCAGAAATTCTTTCTTTGGATCGATGCGTTTGATCCGCACGAACCGTGGACGGCGCCCTCGCAGTACCTGAAGCTTTACCCGTGGGACGATTCGGCACCCGGCGTGATCTGGCCGGAAGCGGGATTTGCCGACAAGGTATACACGCCAGCCGAACTGGCGAACATCCGCAGTTTGTACCGGAGCGAGGTCTCGCAGATCGATCACTGGGTTGGATGCCTGCTCGAAGAGATGAGCCGCCACAAGCTCCTCGACGACACCGCCGTGTTGTTTCTATCCGACCACGGGTATTACTTGGACGAACATAACTTGCTGGGCAAACCGGCTCTGCGGCACATCGGTCGCCCGCTCGAGATCTACGAAGAGCTGGGACACATGCCACTGTTGATCCGTCATCCTGGCAAGCTGGCCGCCGGCACGACGATCCCGGGCCTGACGCAACCGCCGGACATTTTCTCGACCGTCGTCGATTTGTTGGAAGTACCGGCGGCACCGTGGGCACAAGGCTACTCGCTGCTGCCGCGGCTCCGCGGCGAACCCAGCCAGCAAACATTCGCGATCGGCGGCTGTCATCCACACGAACGGGATGGCGTGGGTGCGCTTACAGTCTGGACCGATGAATGGTGTTTGTTGTACTCGCCGGTCGGAGGACTCGATCGCTCGGCGCTGTTTCATCTGCCGACCGATCCCGGCAACAGGCGCAACGTCATCGGCGAAAACCAGCCGGTTGCGAAGGAGTTGTTCGACACGCTGAAAGGTTGGTTGGACCGGCTGGAAGTGTCACCGGCCCGGCAACAGCAACTGCTCGCCGACGCGCCCTTCACTGCGCGGCATCAAGCGCAGAACTTCCTCTGGCGTCGCCGGCAGCACCGGACGCACCGACGGAACGGATGGATCTAACCGGTGATGCGCGTCAGACCGTTTTCGTTGAAGCGGACACCGATCGCGGCGAGGTAATCGTTCACGGGCTGGTATTGCGTCATCTTCTCCGCCACCTGCGGTTTGAGGAATTCCTTCCAGCGCAGGTCGAAGAGTCGTTGCTTAGTCTGCGCGTAATCCGGTTTCAATGAGCCGTGGTGCTCGAAGTTCCAGAAGTCCAGTTGCGCCGGCTCAAATGTCACTCCCATCCAATCACACGCTCGCGTCAATTCGCGCGCGGGCTCGGTGGCAAGGTCTTCGTAGGTGACCACAATGGAGTCCAAATGATTGTCGGCGATGAAGCACGAGATCTCCTGGTTGCGCAGCAGCCATTTGTCGAGGTACACTCTCTCTGGCGATCCAACCAACGCCGATAACGCGCGGCTCGGTCGTTCTTTGGCGACGCGCAGGCGCTGGTTGAGCTTCTGTTTCGGGGTTGTGTAGGTGAGCATCCAACGGCGCGCCAGCGCGCGCGGGTCGCGAATCAGATGAACGTATTGACGCGAGCACCGGTCATCCCCCAGAAAGCGCTGCGCCCAGGTAGTGTTCTTCGAGTTGTCGATCACCACGCGCGTCGTGGCCGGCGCACGGGAAAATACGATCTCATAAAGGTCGGGCAGATTCGCCGGGCCGATGCCAGCAAAGAGCGCGCACTCCGGTTTGTGGCGGCACACGTAACAAGCACGTCTACGCCGGGCTTCGTCGTCGAAACGCAGTTGCTTGACCTCGCCAAGGTGCAGCGCGCACGAATGGCTGCCTAACAACAACGAGAGATAATGCGACCCCGCGTAGTTGGTGGACAAGATGTACACGACTCTTCGATTCAAGGTCTGACCTCTTCGGTCATGAGACCGGCGGCGCTGAGTAACGATACTTTTGAATCATGAACATTTCTTTCCGGGCCACCAGGTCCGCGGTCTCCCGGTCGTAATAACAGCCGACGTTCTTGTGTTTGGACGTATTGGTTCTTCCTCCCGAGCGGATGCGGCCCTCCTGCTCTGCGCTCAATGGACAGCCCGCGAGCGACAGCGCGTGAATCAAGTCGGCCTCCAGCGATTCGTTACGGATGACGGCATCCAGCAGATTGTTTTCCGCGTCATACTGCCGGAGCTGCTCCGCGGTACGCACGCTCGCCGTGTCAAGAAGCGGACTGAGATCGCGCGAATGCAGCCAGAGATAGCGGTACGTGTAAAAGCCCGCAAACGGACAAATGCCACTGCCGCCATACAGTTCGCCGAGGTCATAGGCGCGTGTTTCATCCAGCATCAGTCGCAGCCATTGCCGGAACAAGACCGGGTCATCGGCGCTACCGTACACATTTCTCCAAGCCGCTACCGGCTTTCGCCATTCCCGCGCCAATCGGCTCCAATGGCCGCTCCAACTTCGGCGCGTGACCTTTCGATACACCTGCCCTTGCCCAGTGCAGCCAAACGCCCACACCGAAACGTACCAATCCCACGGGTTGCGAACAGAGCCAATGATCGTCTTGCCGGCGTAGGACGGATCCTCCGGCAACCGGGAGTGTTTCTTCAACTGCCGGCCGCCCACGCACTGCTCCAGCAGTTTCGCGACGTGCGTGCTCGCGGTCTTCTGTAACTGAAGATAAACAAATCGATCGGATACAAACATGCGTATTAGCCTGATTTTCCGGCGACCTATAACAAAATAGTGGTGCCAGGGGGGAGAGTTGAACTCCCGACCAAGGGCTTATGAGTCCCCTGCTCTAAACCACTGAGCTACCCTGGCACAACTGATTTATAATCAACTAGTTGCAAATCTAATTTCTCGATGCAATCCCCACTTATTACAACAAAGTTGTATCCCAATGTTGTCACCCTACATCAGTCTTGGATACGAAAACAGCCCTGCCCAATTGAACTTTCGACACGTCTGCGGAAATCTGTCTCGGAGCCTGCCGTCGGCCATCTACTATCTCCATTTTAGCCGGACGGCAAGCTGATTTTACAAAGCAATCATTGCAGTGGAGAACGCGGAGAGAAGAACGCACGCCAACCGCTGGCAAAGACGGTGCTTGCATGTTTATACAATTTCCTTGTATATGTGTGATGTGCGTAGACGTGTCAAATCCATTACGGATGATCTCTTCGAGATCGCGGAGGGACAGCAAGGCTATTTCACTGCCGGCCAAGCGGCCGATGTCGGTTATCTTCTCGGCAGTCAGGCTCACCATGTCAAGGCCGGGAATTGGGTTCGTGCTTCTCGCGGCATTTATCGACTGGCCCGCTTTCCGCAGTCGGACGAAGAACAACTGGTCATCTATTACCTTTGGTCTCGAAATCGCGCGGGCGTCCCCGAGGGTGTCTATTCCCATCAGACCGCGCTGAGCATCCACGAACTGTCGGATGTCAATCCCGCCAAACTTCACATGACGGTCCCGCCCGCGTTCCGCCGCAGCGCCAAGGAGCCGAGCATCCTGGTGCTGCATCGGACGATCCTCGACGGTAAGGATGTCGAGCAACGGCAAAGTTTCCGTGTGACGCGCCCCATCCGTACCATCGTCGATCTGGCGACGATCGAACTGGTATCCCGCGATATGATCGCGCAAGCTCTTGCCGAAGGGCGGAGCCGAGGACTCATCACCACGCGCGAAATCGTTGATCTGCGTCGCCGAGGTAAACACGCGGCCTGGTTCGACAAGCTCCTGTAGGAAGACGAAAGATGAAATCGCCGCGAAGATATGTTTCTGCCGCCGCGTTTCGCACTGCGCTCGAAGTGCGTCTGAAGAAATTGGCGATGGAGGAAGGCGTTGATCTCCAGCGCGTGCGCCGCCGGGTGGCGTTTGACCGTCTGCTGTGCCGGTTGTTTGCCTTGCCGGATGCTCCGTGGCTGCTCAAAGGTGGCTACGCGATGGAATTGCGCGTGAAGGCCGCCCGAACCACGCGTGACATCGACTTGGCGTTGAAACAACTTCCGTCACTCGCGGCAGGTTGGGAAGCGAATGAGGGAACCGTTCTGGGAATGTTGCGTGAGGCTGCGGGGACGGATTCACAGGACTACTTCAACTTTCTGATTGGCGAAGCGGTTCAGGACTTGGATGCGGCTCCTTATGGTGGCGCGCGGTTTCCTGTCGAAGCGCGGCTGGCCGGACGCGCATTCGTGAAGTTCCAACTAGATGTCAGCACTGGCGATGTCCTGCGCGAGCCCTACCAATTACTCCCCAGTCGAGACTGGCTGGGATTTGCCGGCATAGCGGCGGCGCAGTTCCCAGCAATTTCTTCCGAGGAACAGTTTGCCGAAAAAGTTCACGCGTACACGCGGCCAAGAGAAGGCCGCGAAAACTCCCGCGTGAGGGACCTGGTGGATCTAGTTCTCCTGATTGAGCAGTCCCGTCTGGATGTCGTGCGGTTGCGGAATGCGATTCGCGAAACATTTCAACGGCGAAACACTCACGAAGCTCCCCACGCCCTCGCGCCGCCACCGGCCCCGTGGTCTGGGCCCTTCGCAGAGATGGCACAAGAATGTCATCTTGATCCCAAGATCGACAAGCAGTTCAGCAAGGTGGAGCAATTCTACAGAGCCATCGCTTTGTGACGACCAAGCAAGGGCTGGAACATGACCGCATCCGAAGCCATCGAACAGAAGCTGGCCGTTGCACTTACCGAGTGTGAACGCTTGCGGGAAGAAAACCGGCAACTGCGCGAACGCGTGGGACTTCCTCAAATTGAAACACAAAGCCCGCAATCGCCGTCTTCGGTAATTACTCCCGTCGCCGCGGTGGCGGTCACTGCCAGGTCCGGTTCAGAAGAAAAGGTAAAATTGTTCCGCAGTCTCTTTCGCGGACGGGAGGACGTTTACGCCGTTCGATGGGAAGGACGCAACGGGAAGACCGGGTATTCGCCAGCTTGTCGCAAGGGATGGGGCGGGTCGTTTCGAAAGAAATCCGACGAACCGAAGGACTACTTCCCGGTGACGGCTCAAGTCATTCAGAACCACCTAACTGGCAAACTTACCGCTGGTGTTTATCCACTCTTGACCGACGAAACATGCTGGTTTCTGGCCGCTGACTTCGACAAGGCCAGTTGGCAGGACGATGTGCGGGCCTTTCTTGAGACTTGTCGCGAATGGAATGTCCCAGCCGCCATCGAGCGTTCCCGCTCCGGCCGTGGCGGCCACATCTGGGTGTTCTTTGAGGCTGCGTTGCCGGCCAGCCTCGCGCGGAAACTTGGTGCCGCGATTCTCACCCGCACGATGGAACGTCGTCATCAAGTCGGCCTCGACTCGTACGATCGCTTCTTTCCCAGCCAGGACACGATGCCCAAAGGCGGCTTCGGCAATCTGATCGCGCTCCCGCTGCAACACCTGCCACGCGGGCGAGGCAACAGCGTCTTCCTGAATTCACACTTCGTACCTCACCCAGACCAGTGGGCGTTTCTCTCCAGTGTTCAACGAATGCAGTTTACCGAAGTGGAAGCTATTGTCCGTGAAGCCGAACGCACCGGCCAAATCATCGGCGTGCGACGAAGTGTCACCGACGAGGATGCTCAGGCAGACCCGTGGACGCTCCCGCCTTCTCGGAAGAAAAAGGAGGAGTTGATTCCGGGTCCTTTGCCGTCGAGTGTGCGGATCACACGTGGCAACCTCCTTTTCGTTGAAAAGGAAGGATTGCCTGCAGCCATGTTGAACCGGCTGCATCGGTTGGCGGCGTTTCAGAATCCTGAATTCTACCGAGCGCAAGCCATGCGACTATCCACCTTCGACAAGCCCCGCGTCATCCGCTGCGCAGAAGAGTTCCCCCGCCACATCGGCTTGCCGCGTGGCAGCCTGGATGAAGTTCTGACTTTCTTCAAATCGCACGGCATCGAAGTGGCGCTCGATGACCAACGTTTCCCCGGCCACTCCATTGAAGTGAAGTTTCACGGCCAGCTTCGCCCCGAACAACAGGCCGCCGCCGACGCCATATTTTCCCACGACGACGGTATTCTCTGTGCGCCGACTGCTTTCGGCAAAACCGTCATAGCAGCGTGGCTGATTGCCGCACGGAAGGTAAACACCTTGGTGCTTGTGCACCGCCGCCAACTTCTCGACCAATGGCGCGAACGGTTATCCACGTTCCTGAACTTGCCCGTCAAAAGCATCGGGCAAATCGGTGGCGGTCGCCGGCGCGCGACCGGGGTGATTGACGTGGGCATTATTCAAAGCCTGAACCGCAAGCAAGTCGTGGACGACATGGTCGCCAACTACGGCTACATCATTGTGGACGAATGCCACCACCTCTCGGCGGTCAGCTTCGAGCAGGTGCTTCGGCAGGTGAAAGCGCGATACATTACAGGCCTGACAGCCACGCCACAACGGAAGGACGGACATCACCCGATCATCGTAATGCAGTGCGGACCGATTCGTTTTCGAGTGGATGCCAAGGCGCAGGCCCTCACGCGCCCCTTTCGACATGTCGTTATTCCAAGGCCAACTAATTTTCGGTTGCCGGTTTCGCAGGAAAAGCCCGAGTTTTACGAAATCTACGCTGCCTTGAGCGTGGACAAAGCCCGGAATGATCTCATCACCGTTGATCTATTGCGTGCCGTCAGAGCCGGACGCTCACCCATTCTCCTGACCGAGCGTACCAGCCAAGTGATTGAATTCGCCACCCGGTTAACCGGTCTGGTGAAACACGTCGTCGTACTGAAAGGCGGCATGGGCGCAAAGCAACGCCGAGCCGTCGCCGAACAACTGGCCGCGATCCCGAACAGCGAAGGACGAGCCTTGCTCGCCACCGGTCGTTACATCGGTGAAGGTTTTGACGACGCCCGACTCGACACGCTTTTTCTGGCTCTGCCGATTTCGTGGCACGGCACGTTGCAACAATACGTCGGTCGCCTGCATCGTCTCCATGACAACAAGCGCGAAGTCTTCGTCTATGACTACGTGGACGGCTGCGTCCCGGTGCTCTGTAAAATGTACGAAAAACGCGTGCGTGGTTATGAAGCGGTGGGGTACACAATCGAGGATGGAGAGTTAGAATCCTTGCCGCAAGTCCGATCCGCGTGATAGGAGAATCACCGGCGCGACGTTTATGAAACGACAATCGCACGAAATCAAAGTGCCGCCAGCCCATGATTGGCGCACCACCGACCAGGACGAAATCAACAAGCGCCGGCTGCGGGCGCGCACCGAGGCCCTCCACGTCACCAATACCGACGCGGCGCATCCGATCTTCTCCAACTTCTGCGTCAAATCCGCCAGCGGCATGACCTACGCGGTGGAAATCCGCGACCTCGCGCAACGCCAGTTTGCCTGTGAGTGCCCGGACTTTCGTAGCAACGGACTGGGCACGTGCAAACACGTCGAGGCGGTGTTGCTGAATTTGGAGGCCCGTCATCGCCGGCTGTTTCAACAGGCGCAGCGCGACGGGTCGCCGCGCATTGATGTCGTGCCAGATGTTGACCGCGGCGCATTACGCATCGAGCGCGGCTTGAACCGGTTGCCGGCACGGCTGCATACCGTGTGCGACAGCGAGCCGGCCGTCGCGCTGGAATTACTCCAACAAGCCGGGGTGGACGGTCTGCGCATTTCGCAGGAAGTTGCGCCGTGGCTCGAATCGCGGCGACAGGCGGAGGAGCGCAAGCGGCTGCGCCGCGATTACGAGGTGAAAGTGCAATCGGGCGAATGGCCGCCCCACGAAACGCTCGTGCCGCTGTTCCCCTACCAGCGCGAAGGGATGTTGCATCTGGCGTTCACCGAACGCGCCTTGCTCGCCGACGAAATGGGCTTGGGCAAAACCATTCAGGCCATCGCCGCCTGCGCTTTGCTCCACCGGCTAGGCAACGCGCAGCGCGTGTTGGTCGTCACACCGGCCTCATTGAAAACCGAATGGGAAGAACAAATCCAGAAGTTCACCACCCTTCCCTACCGGCTTGTATTCGGCGGGCGGAACACACGGCTGGCCGACTACACCGCCGCGACCGCGCCGTTCTTCACCGTCGTCAACTACGAGCAGATGCTCCGCGACGCTCTCGACGTGAATGCCCGGCTGCGCCCCGACGTGGTTGTGCTCGACGAAGCCCAGCGCATCAAGAACTGGAACACAAAAATCGCCCAGGCCGTCAAACGTCTCAAGAGCCGGTACGCCTTCATTCTCACCGGCACCCCCATCGAGAACCGCATTGACGAGATCCGCTCGCTGATTGATTTCCTCAACCCCGGCGCCCTCGGTCCGTTGTTCCGCTTCAACCGCGAGTACTACCAACTCGACGAACGCGGCAAACCTGCCGGCTTCCGCAACCTCGACAAGCTCCACGCCCGCATCAAACCCTTCATGCTTCGTCGCCGCAAGGCGGACGTGGAAACCGAGTTACCGGAACGCACCGAGCGCACCCATTTCGTCCCGCTCAGCCCCGAGCAAAAAAAACGCTACGCCGACCACGAACAGATTGTCATGCGCCTGGCCAGCATCGCCAAGCGCCGGCCGCTCACCCAGCAGGAACAGGACAAACTCATGCGCGAGCTGGCCATGATGCGCATGACCTGCGACACCAATTATATTCTCGATCCCGACGACCGCACCTGCCCCAAACTCCTTGAACTGCAAAAAGTCCTCGAAGAATGCCGCGACAACGACACCACGAAGGTCCTCATCTTCTCCGAGTGGGAACGGATGCTCGAGCTCGTGCGCGACACCTGCCGGCGCCTCGACCTCGGCCACGCTTGGCATACTGGCAGCGTCCCGCAACGCCGTCGCCGCGCCGAGATCAACCGCTTCAAGACCGACCCACGTTGCCGGGTCTTTCTCAGCACCGATAGCGGCAGCACCGGCCTCAACCTCCAAATCGCCAGCGTCGTCATCAACTGCGACCTCCCGTGGAATCCCGCCCGGCTCGAACAACGCATCGCCCGCGCCTGGCGCAAACACCAGACCCGGCCGGTCACGGTGATCCACCTCGTCGCCGAACACACCATCGAGCACCGGATGCTCGGCACGCTCGCCACCAAGCAAGCCCTAGCCGAAGGCGTCCTCGACCTGCGCGGCGACCTCACGGAAATCAAACTCACCAGCGGCCGGCAATCGTTTCTTGCCAAGTTGCAGCAACTCGTTGCACCGGCAGCCCCCGCCGCGCCGGCACAACCGAAGCCGTTACCGGCTGACCGCGCGCAAGCCTTCTGCGACCACGCCCTCGAAGTTCTCCGCGGCGGCTTGGTCCGCTGCGAAGAACGCTACCCGCTCGACAGCCCGCACTGCTTCGTGGTCGCCGTCGTCGAACGCGACGCCGCGCTCTGGCGGGAGAAACTCGCCCCGGTTCACCAGGGACTTTTTAACAACGGCGCGTCCGACCCGCTGGCGCCGGTTCAACTGGAGGTGATTGACCGCGCCACCGACGAGGCGATCAGCCGTCTGATCGCCGCGGGACTCATTGCCCGCACCACCCGCGCGGCCCGCTTGCTTCATCCGTCAGCCGAAACCGGCAACGCGCTTTCCGAGGCCGAACGCCAGCAAGCCGCCGCCCACCGCGCCAAGGCCAATCGCAAACTCAAGCTGGCCGAATTGCTCGGCCAGGAAGATTTCCGCGACGAAGCCCGGCAAGCCTTGCTCGAAGCCATCCACTGTACCGCCCGCGCTCTTTCCATCGAGCATCGCCTGTCGGAACCAGCCACGCCAAGTGACTGTGTCCAGGCACCGCTGGCGCTGCATTGGAGTGAGTCGTTGCCGGTGCTGCGCGAGTTCATCACGAATCCCACAAGCGACTGGAAAACGATCAGCACTCTACTCCGCTTCGTCCTGCAAATACCGCCAGCGGACGCCACAGCGACATCGCGATGAAAAATGTTGTAACCCAATGTTGTAACCCGACGGCCAAATTTGGGCTGGTTCCGGGATGACTCAGGATAAGAAGCAATAGACGTGCAACCCTTATTATAATTGTGCTGGCAGGCGATAGCTAACCGGATGCAAAGGCGGCTAAAAAGTGCCTGCTCGAATTATGAGTCCCCTGCTCTACCACTGAGCTACCCTGGCGTGCCGGGGCGTAAGATGTACGAGCGTCCCCGAAAATTCAACCGTCTTTTCTAGCTGCCGGACAGTTCCCGGCCGCGCGCGGTGGCCGCTGCGATGGCTTCGACAAAGATCTCCGCCAGTTGCCGGTCATTCATTACTTTCAACGCGGCTTCTGTCGTGCCGCCGGGCGATGTCACCTTGCGCCGCAATTCGCCGGGGTCCTCGGCGCTGTCGTGCATCAATTTGGCGGCGCCGTACACGGTTTGAATCGCCAGCTTGTGCGAGACAGCGGGATCGAGCCCGGCAGCGAGACCGGCTTCAATCATGGCCTCGGTCACGAGGAAGATGTAGGCGGGGCCACTTCCGCTGAGCGCCGTCACCGCATCCAAGAATCGTTCATCCGTGCGGACAGTGATACCGACCGCCCCAAGGATCTCTTCGGCTGTTGCGAGATCGTCGCCGGTCGCGAACGCACCCCGGCACAGGGCGGCAGCGCCTGCGCCGATCAAGGCCGGGGTGTTGGGCATGGCGCGGATAACGCGTGGGTGCGTGGCGAGTTCGCGTTCGATACGTGCGGTGGTCACACCCGCGGCAATGCTCAGAAGGAGTGCCGAGGGCCGGGGGTGAAGCGTGGAAAGGACGGATGACATTTGCTGAGGTTTAACCCCGAGTACGATGATGTGGGCGGCACCGGCAGCTTGCGCGTTGTCCGTGGTCACGCGGATGCCGAACGCGT
This sequence comes from uncultured Verrucomicrobiota bacterium, assembly GCA_964566575.1. GTDB lineage: Bacteria > Verrucomicrobiota > Verrucomicrobiia > Palsa-1439 > Palsa-1439 > CAZMKD01. The sequence goes on along the minus strand of CAZMKD010000215.1, from coordinate 7,450 downwards.
CCTCGAACTCCTCCAAGCGATCGGTGCGAACGTCGGCGGCAACGAGTTGCGACGGCGTGACAGCTTTAGCAGCGAGAAGGCCGCGGATGAGGGCTTCACCCATGTTACCGGCCCCGATGAAGGCGATGGTCTTATTCAGTAGGCTCATGTTTCTTGCGTTCTCCAAAAATGGCGGTGCCAAGGCGGAGGATAGTCGCGCCCTCCTCAATGGCGATTTCGAAGTCGTGGCTCATACCCATCGACAATTCCCGCAAACCGTGTGCGTCGCGCAGCTCGCGCAGGCGACGAAAATGCGGTCGGGCGTCTCTCACCAGCGGCGCGACTGTCATCAATCCTTCGACTTGCAGGCGCGGGAGGCGGTTGATCTGTTCCAGCGCCGCCGGCAAATCGTCGGGCTTCAGGCCAAACTTGCTGGCCTCGCCGGCGACATTGACTTCGAGCAGGATTGGCTGGGTCTTACCGGCGCGCTCGGCGCATTTGTTCAAATCGGTGGCGAGCTTGAGGCTGTCCACGGAATGAATCAACTCGAACAGCTCGACGGCCTCCCGGGCTTTGTTGGTCTGGAGATGGCCGATAAAGTGCCAATGGGCGCGCGACGAAACCGCCGGGATCTTTGCTTTGGCCTCCTGAATCTTGTTTTCGCCGAACACGCTGATGCCGGCGGCGATAGTAGCATCGATGCGCTCGGGCGGGACGGCTTTGGTCACCGCGAGGAGGGTGACACCGGCGGGGATACGCGCGCGAAGGCGGTCGATATTTCGTTGCAAATCGTCCACGCCGGTAGTGTAAGCTCGGTTGTTGCAGATTCACAAGCAATCACTATAATGCGCCGCAATGCCAATCTCACAGAAGCTGGGGCACTTTAATATACTGGAGGAAGTCGGCAAAGGCGGCATGGGAATGGTGTTCCTGGCATTCGATCCAACTCTGAACCGGGAAGTCGCCATCAAGGTGTTGCGCGACGACTTATCGCGCGACCAGAAGTTTGTGGACGATTTTCTTCAGGAAGCCCGCGCCGCCGCCTCCATCAGTCATCCGCACATCGTTCAGATCTACTTCGTCGGTGAGGAATCCGGTCAGTATTACATTGTGATGGAGTTGCTGCGCGGCCGGACGTTACGAGAGATTATCGAGAAAGACGGGCCGCTCAACGAAGAGCGAGCGCTGGATCTCACCATTGAAGTCGTCGAGGGCCTCCGCGCCGCGTACAAGAACCAGATGATCCACGGTGACATCAAACCGGCGAATATCTTCATCGCCGACGACGTGGGCGCGAAGGTTCTCGACTTTGGCTTGGCAAAACTGGCGAACGTCGAGGTTGCTGAGGGCGGCGAGATTTGGGGCTCACCGTATTACATTTCCCCCGAGCGCGTCGGACAAAAGGCGGAGGACTTTCGCAGTGACGTGTACAGCCTCGGTGCGACGCTGTTTCACTCGCTGGCTGGTCGGCCACCTTTTGAAGCGGAGACCGCAGATGAGTTGGCGGCCAAGCGGCTCAATGAGAAGCCGCCGCTGCTGCGAGAAATCAACCCAACCCTCACCACCAAGACCGAACAGGTCATCAACAAGATGCTCTCCAAGAGCATTTTCTTGCGCTATCGTGATTACGACGCGTTGATGGAGGACTTACGCGAAGCCAAGACCGAGGCTACTGCCAAACGCTTGGGCGTGGATTTGCATCCCGAGCAACTTCGGCCGCCCCAAGCGGTACCGCCACCAGAGAAATCGGTAATGCCACTGGTGATCGGCGGCATTGCAATCGTTGTCATCGTCGCCATCCTGGCGTTCATCGTCTGGCCAAAAAAGAAGCCGTCGTCTTCCACGCCGATGCCCGTACCAGCGGTCGAACCCACTCCGCGACCGGAGCTGGTCCCGACTCCCGCGCCTCCTGTCAATCCGCCTCCCACCGTGCCGGCCACCCCCGGCAAGATGTGGAAAGTCGAGTTCAGCATTCGCGCGCCCAATGCTTCCACGGTGTATCTAGCCGGCGAGTTCAACAAATTTAGCCCGACCGCTACGCCCATGCGGAAGCGCCCCAACGGCGACTGGGTCGTCGGCATGGAACTGAAGACCGGCACCTACAAATACAAGTTCCTTGTGGACGGCAAGTGGATGTCCGACCCCGATAACCCCGAGCACACGAACGATGAGTACGGCGATTCGATCCTGCGCGTTGGCAATTAAGTCATGAACGAGAGCCGACACGAATCGACGGATTCATGAGACTGATCCAAGTGTTTTCCCTCGTGCTGACGCAACTCAGCATTGGCACCCTGCTCATGACGAGTTTGTTGCCGCCGCGCCAAATCCGCCTGAGTTTCTTTAGCTTCAACAGCCTGCTCAGCGCAGTGACCGCCGCCCTGGCGCTGCTACTGACGAAATTCGGGCATGGATGGGCATGGTGGGATGTTCGGTACCTCGGACTGACCGTCATCGGCGCGACCGTGGCCTTTGGATTGTTTCGGCTCGAGAAGGAGGACGCGGGGAGGTTGATGCTGATCGTCTCAGGACTTCTGGGTTTGGTATTCGGCCTCTTGCCGCTGGCGGGACGCACGCTCGAAGTGCGCGATATCCGAACCACGGCACCCTTCCTTTTTGACGCAACTGTTCTGGCCGGTGCGGCATTGATCGGGGTAACCAACGTCGGCCTGATTCTCGGGCACTGGTATCTCATCATGCGCCGGTTGTCCTTGGAATATCTGGAGCGGTTCGCGCAAATGCTGCTGGGCGCGGTGGCCCTGCGCGCGTTTTTGATCATCATCACACTAGGAACGCTGCGGACCGCAGACCCACACTTGGCACAGACGTTCCTACCTGCGTTGTACTCCATCGACGGTAATGCGTTCTTCTTCGCGATGCGTCTGCTGTTCGGGATCGCCATCCCGCTCGTGTTGGCGTACCTGATCTTGCGGTGCGCCAAGGAACAAGCCAACCAGTCGGCCACCGGCCTGCTCTACGTGTGTGAAATCAGCGTGTTCTTCGGCGAACTCTTCGCGGCGTTGCTGCTGATTTGAGAGAAAGTGGTCGGGACGGCGAGATTCGAACTCGCGACCCCTTGCACCCCATGCAAGTGCGCTACCAGGCTGCGCTACGTCCCGAACCTAAGTAAAATGCTACTTTCTAACAGTTCAGTGTTGCCATTTGATACTGCTTTTATATACTGCATGCATGAAACGCAGCCAAGACGAGCCAAAAGGCCCGTGGCAGAAAACTCCGTATGCCAATCTGATCCGGTACGTTCCATCGGGGACATATTTCGCGCGAATTCGCATTCAAGGCAAGCTTATTGTCCGGTCTCTCAAGACTGATTCCATCACCGTCGCCAAGCTCCGCTTGGCGGACTTGGAGAAGGACGAGCGTCATAGTGTCGAGCATCGCTCGGCGGCGGCCATTGGGCGGATGACCTTCGGCGCTTGCCTGACACTGTACCGTGAACGGCGCAAAGGTGAGCCGAATTTCAAGCCGAAGACGGAGGAGTATTACGAGTATCGCATCAAGGCCCTGCTCAAGTCCTGGCCCGACCTGCCAGGGCACGACGTGCGCAAGATCACGAAGTCGGACTGCCTGAACTGGGCGGCGAAGTACCGCACCGGTGTCAGCCCCTCCTCCTTCAACCACACCCTCGTCCTGCTGCGCCATGTGTTTGAGATTGGGATTGAAGCCGGCGCGCGATACGACAATCCCGCGCGGTACATCAAGGCTTCCGCCGAGCGTCCCACGCAACTCCGTTTGCCGGAGCCGAACCAATTCGCGGCGTTCATCAAGGAGGTCGAAAGCGACGGCAAGGGCTATTGCCGACACAGCGCGAATCTGGTCCGGTTTCTGGCCTACGGCGGATTCCGCATTCACGAAGCACGCAACGTCAAGTGGAGCGATGTGGATTTCAAACGCCAGAAGGTCATCGTGCGGGGCGACGCGAAAACCGGGCTGAAGGGCCGGATGGCGGGTGAAGTGCGGGAAGTTCCCATGATCCCCGAAATGCGCGAGTTCTTGGACCGCCTCCGCAAGGAACGATCTGACGAACCGGCGGAGACACCCGTCATGCGCGTCCGTGAATGCCAGAAGGCCATGGACCGGGCGGCCAAGGCTGTCAAGATGGAGCGGATCACCCACCATGATTTGCGTCACCTTTTCGCGACGCGCTGCATCGAGTCGGGCGTGGATATTCCGACGGTCTCGCGCTGGTTGGGACACCGGGATGGCGGCGCGTTGGCGATGCGCACCTACGGGCATTTGCGTGATCATCACTCCACCGAGATGGCGCAGCGTGTCGCCTTCAACAAGACGATCACGACCGAACCTGCTCCGCAACCCGCGCAATCCACCTCGATCAAATCGTGAGGATGTGTACGGCGCCCCACCCCGTGTCTCATGACGATGCACCAAGGTAATTAGGGTCGTCACGTCAACTCTTCCTTGATCCATTTGCAGAGCGGTGGTTGTTTCTGGGCTTCATGAGTTCTGCGAGTTGGTCATCTACCCGTCGTTCCGGGGCCAGTTCCGTCACGAGTTCTCCAATCGTCACATCGAACACCCGGGCAAAGTAATGCAGGTCGTAGTCGCTCACATAAATGAGTTGGGATTCGATCTTGCCGACACCTGCCCGGTCTTTGTCCAGAAAGCCAACCAGATGCAGCTTGGCCAAGAGAACTTCTTGCGACCAGCCTCGCGCGACACGGAGTTTTCGGATTTGCGGACCAACGATATTCTTGAGTTTCATCCTCCCGTTGTGAGGGATGAAATCTCGCGTCAAGAGAAGCTTCGTTGGGATTGGGTGGGCCAAGTTAATGCACCGTCGCTCCCTGACCGTGGTGCACGTGGTGTCGCACCGCTCTTCCCGCCTTCTCGGAAACGGCCTCCTCGTTGTCGCCGGGCGTGTTGGCGTCGAGCTTGTTGGACGCCTGATTCCGGGTCAGGTCCAGCGCCTTGACGATCTCCTCCTGGCGCTGCGTCAGATTCTTGAGCTTTGCCTCGTGCTCGAATGGCTCGCCGACCTTCGCTTCCAATTCCGCCATCCGTTTCCGAGAGTCCGCAATGTCCTTCTCCGCTTGGGTCAATTTCTGGTCGAGGGCCTGCACCGCGTATTCCAGTGAACGCGTCGTGCCGTGGGCGCTGTCGGAAATGCTCGCTCCGTAGAGGTTCGCGCCCTTCAGGACGAGTTCGGTGTGCTCGAATGCGCTGGCCCGAAGAACGACCGTGAACCCGGCCAGTTCCCCGACCGCGTAGTCCTTACCGGAACCTCGAAGCTGCTGCGCCCGGCGATTGATCAACTCGCCGGCAATCCCCCGGTCGGTGTATTCCGTCCCCTCGATGCGAATACTGAACGCGTCGCCCTGCGTCGGTTTCCTGGCGGCAATGTCCTTGTGGAAGTTCTCAATCCGTCCGGTGAGAACCTCGATCTCCTCGTGCGTCCGCCGGATCGTGTTCCGAATCCGGTACTGCGTCTCGTGATGCTGGGCGCGCAGGCGGCCAAGCCGTCCCACTTCGGCGTCGATATGGGCCTTCTCGATGACCAGCGGATTGCCGGACGCGATGGCCTTCACCTCGGCATACGTGAGCGCAGCGCCGTCGATGTCCTCGATGTGGCGCAGGTCATTGCGGCCGGTCATGACCTGGTGAATGAACTTGGCTTTCGTTTCGAGCGTCTGCCACATGTACGCGTCGAAACTGCCCTCGGTGACGTACCGGTAAATCTGCACCTCGGCGTTGCGATTGCCCTGCCGGAGGATTCGCCCCTCGCGCTGCTCCACATCAGACGGCCGCCACGGGGCATCGAGATGGTGCAACGCCACCAACCGCTCCTGCACGTTCGTGCCCGATCCCATCTTTTGCGTGCTGCCCATCAGGATGCGGACTCGGCCGGCGCGAACGTCTTTGAAGAGCGCGAGCTTGGCCGCATCGCTGTCGTATTCTTGAATGAAAGCAATCTCGGCAGCCGGCACGCCCGCGATGACCAGCTTCGCCTTTACGTCGTCGTACACGGAGAAGCCGGTGTCTTTCGGCGTGGACAAATCGCAGAACACAAGCTGCGCCAGCCGGTCGGGCTTCGTCTCCTGCCAGATGCGGAGAATCTCGTGAACGGCGAGGTTGGCTTTACTCTCCGGATTATCTCGCGCACCGCCGTCAACCAGACGGAGATCCAGCGCCGCCTTCCGTCCTTCGGTGGTGATCTTGAGCATGTTGTCTTCGCGAGGATCAACGCGTCCTTTGCGCAACCGTTCCGCTCGCTCGGCCAGCTTGGAAACGAGCGCCTTCAACTCCGGTGTTGCCGGCGCGCGGATGATGGCAGCCTTTCCGTTGCGCAACGCCGGCGTCGGCAGCTTCAACGTCTGCGCCGTGTGGATGTCGGCAACCTGCCGGAACTGCTGCATCAGTTCGGGGACGTTCACGAACCGCGCGAACCGCGTGTTCAGCCGGTAGCCCGCGCCGTCCGGGGCCAACTCCATCGCCGTCACCGGCTCGCCAAACGTGGCCGCCCACGAATCGAAATGATGGACGCGCAGCTTGGTAAGCGCGGCCATTTGCAGATACCGCTGCATGGTGAACATCTCGGCCATGCTGTTGGAAATCGGCGTGCCGGTCGCGAACACGATGCCGCCACCGCCGTTCACCTGCTGGATGTACCGGGTCTTGAGAAATAGATCGAAGGCGCGCTCGGAGGCCGTCTGCGGCAGGCCGGCAATGCGGGTCATCTTGCTGACGTAAAACAGATTCTTGAAGTAGTGCGCCTCGTCGATGAACAACCGGTCCACGCCTAGTTCCTCGAACGTCAGCGTGTTGTCTTTCTTCTCCTCGGCCAGCAGCACTTTCAGCCGGGTATCCAGCCGCTTCTTCGCTCGTTCGAGGTCTTTGACGATTCGCCGATCGTTCTTGCCGGCCCGCTGCTCACGGATGGCCATCTCCAACTCGTGCAGTTGCTCCCGGAAGAATTCCTTTTTGGTTGCGTCAGAAACCGGTATGCGCTCGAACCCGGAATGCGTGACGATCACCGCGTCCCAGTTGCCGGTGGCGATACGGCTCATCAACTGCCGTCGTTTGCTCGCCTCAAAATCCTCCTTACCGGCCACGAGGATGTTTGCGCCCGGATAAAGCATCAGGAGTTCTGACGAGAACTGGCCGAGCATGTGATTGGGCACGACGAACAACGGCTTGCTGGCCAACCCCAGCCGCTTCAGTTCCATCCCAGCCGCAACCATCGTGTACGTCTTGCCCGCGCCCACGACGTGCCCCAAAAGCGTGTTGGGCGTCTGAAGCACGCGCCACACGGCCGCTTTCTGGTGCGCGTGCAGCGTCACGGCTTGGCTGGCGCCCGGCAACGTCAGATGATCGCCGTTGAACGTCTGGAGCCGGACGTTGTTGAACTCGTCGTTGTATTTCCGCACGAGCCGCGCGCGCCGGTCGTCATCCTGCCAAACCCATTCCTTGAACCGCTCCTTGATCTTCTCCTGCT
>CAZMKD010000214.1:0-3119 GCA_964566575.1 uncultured Verrucomicrobiota bacterium | reverse complement strand
CTGTCGGCTCCAACACTCCCGGCCAAGGCTTGTCGCCACGCGCGTAAATAAGCGGTGGCGTGTTGTTCCATTCGCACCACGCGTCACCGTGGCGCTGCCACAACCATTGTGGATGCGAGAGTCGCACCCACGGTTCAGCTTTCGCCAGCACGGATGCATCGGCGCGGCGCAGCAAGGCATTCACGAACTTCGCCTCGGCGGGGCTGGCGTGTTTCTTCGCCAATTCGACGCTCTCGTCGACCGCCGCGTGTGCCGGCACGCGCATGAATACGAGCTGGTACAAGCCGATTTTGAGAATGGTTGCGACCAACCGGCGCGGTGGCTTGGCGGCAAACTGGCTGATCAAAAACTCCAGCGCGAGTTTCTGGCGCAGACAGCCGTAGAATAGTTCCTGGACGAACGCCCGCTCCGTTGGCGCGCGTTGATCCATCAAGTCGTCCGCGTTCTGATGGCCCCGCGACCACGTCATCAGCAACTCAAAAACAATCTCCCGCGCGTTCACGGGCGCAAACTATCACATCGCTCTTGTGTTTGGCGAGGTGACGACTAGAATGCGCGCCGCGAGTCTCCCTGTGAATTCCGTTTTGGCCATCGTCGGACGTCCTAACGTCGGGAAAAGTGCGCTCTTCAACCGCATTGTCGGCCGGCGTGTCTCCATCGTCCACGAAGTAGCCGGCGTCACGCGCGACCGGGTCAGCGCCCACGCGGAGTGGGGCGACAAACACTTCAACGTTGTGGATACCGGTGGCATCGCGTTCATGGACGAGGAGAAAACCCAGGACGTGCTGGCCGGGGCGACGCGCCAGCAAGCCGAAGTCGCCATCGAGATGGCGGACGCGTTGGTGCTGGTTGTGGACGTGACGGCCGGGGTGACGCCGCTCGACCAAGAAATCGCCCGCAAGCTGCGTACCAGCGGCAAACCGATCTTTCTCGCCGTCAACAAAGTCGACAACGAGCAACGCATGCCGGCGGTGAACGAGTTTGCGGAGTTGGGATTGGAGAAGATGTTCCCGATCGCCGCGATTCACGGGCCGGGCGTATCGGCGTTGCTCGATGCGGCGACCGAAGGCTTCGAAGCCGGTCAGGCGGCGGAGCCGACACGACCGACGCGGGTGGCGATTGTCGGCCGGCCGAACGTCGGCAAGTCTTCGCTGGTCAACGCGCTCTTGAAAGACGAGCGCACGATCGTGAGCGACATACCGGGCACGACGCGCGATTCGGTGGACGTGCCGTTCACATTGGATGGGAAGCCGTTTGTGTTGATCGACACCGCCGGGCTGCGGCATCGGAGTAAGATCAGAACGTCGGTGGACCAATTCGGGTTGATGCGCGCGGAGCGCAGCATTCGCGAGTGCGACGTGGCGGTCTTGGTACTCGACGCCGTGGACGGCGTGTTGAATCAGGACAAGAAGATCGGCGGCCAGATCGCCGAAGCGGCGCGCGCGTGCGTGATCCTGGTGAACAAGTGGGACCTCGCCACCGAGCTGGACGTCAAGACGATGCGACTGAAGGCGTCCGGCAAACGACAGAAGAATTTCCGCGAGGAATACGTTGAGGCGTTACAGCGGGAGTTGTTCTTTTTGGATTGGGCGTCGGTTTCGTTTGTGTCGGCAAAGTCCGGCAAGGGCATCGGTGATCTGTTCAAGAGCATCGCTGTGATCGAGCGCGAAATGTCGCTACGCGTGGAGACGCCGAAGCTGAATCAGTTGCTGACTCGCGCGCTCGATTCGTATCCGCCACCGTACGTCGGCGGAAAGCGATTCAAGATCTATTACGCTTTCCAGAAGTCGTCGCGCCCGCCGCGATTTGCGTTGTTCGTCAACGACACGCGGCTGCTGACGCAGCATTACCGTCGGTTTCTCGTGGACAAGATTCGTGCGGGTTGGGGCTTTACCGGTTGCCCGGTGATTCTGGAATTGAAGCAGCGTGAGCGGCGGGAATTTATTGGAATTGTTGGGGGAAAACGCTCGCCGCGAAAAAAAGTTCGATGAAAAGTAGTTTTTGCTTGAAACACAATAGGTGGGGTCTTAGAGTGCGCCCCGTCACAATTGGCGGTGGTCCTCAGCCACGTAGCTCACCACCCGAAGTTTGCACTTTTCAGAGCGCGGCAGCGCGTCAAGGAGGCGGTAGTGATCAATTTGAAGCAGGGGACGGGGGAGCTTTCCGTGGATAAGCCGAAGTTGAGTCGTAAAGAAGCCGTCGCAGAGTTCCCTGCGCCGACGCTGCCGAGCAAGCGCAGCAAACGCGACGTTCAGACCGCATCGCCAAGGAGAAGCGGCCTGACCGTTCCGAGGATCTTCAGCCGCGCCGACGTGAACCCATTCGATGAACTCGAATGGGAACGTCGCACCGCCGAGATCACGGATGACGCCGGCAAGACGATCTTCAAGCAGGAGAACGTCGAAGTGCCGAAGAGTTGGTCGATTCTCGCCACGAAGGTGGTCGTCTCGAAATACTTCTACGGTGAGAACGGCACGAGCGAGCGCGAGCACAGCGTCCGGCAACTCGTCAACCGCGTCTCACACACGATTGCCGACTGGGGCCAAGCGCAGGGGTACTTCGCGACCGAGAAAGATGCCGCGGCGTTCTACGATGAACTGACCTGGCTCTGCGTCAACCAGTACGGCTCGTTCAACTCGCCGGTCTGGTTCAACTGCGGGCTCTATCACGAGTATCACGTTGGCAAGCACAGCAGCCCCGGCAACTTCTACTTCGACCGCGCCACCCAGACCGTCAGACAAGCGACCTCCCAGTACGAGTATCCGCAGTGCTCGGCGTGCTTCATTCAGTCGGTTGGCGACCGGATGGAAGACATCATGGAATTGGCGCGCGCCGAGGCCATGCTCTTCAAGTACGGCAGCGGCACCGGCACCGACCTGTCCACGCTGCGCAGCCGGCGCGAGAAGCTTTCCGGCGGCGGTCGGCCGAGCGGGCCGATGTCGTTTCTCAAAGTTTACGATGCCATCGCCAGCGTCGTAAAGTCCGGCGGCAAGACGCGCCGGGCCGCGAAGATGAACACGTTGAAGGTCTGGCATCCGGATATCAAGGACTTCATCGAAGCCAAGCTCAACGAAGAGAGAAAAGCCTGGTCGCTCATCGAGCAAGGCTATGCCGGCGAT
>CAZMKD010000213.1:0-4696 GCA_964566575.1 uncultured Verrucomicrobiota bacterium | reverse complement strand
TCAACCGGCGCAAGTCCGCCTCGCGGGGAAAACTGTTCTATCGTTTGGCACAGCAGGCGGTTGAGGTTTCACCGGTTCCATTCGATTCGCTCCCGCATCACAAGCGGTAGTAGCTGGTGGAGTCACGTACATAGCCCTATTTGGTCATGACTTTCATATGAGATTTCCGCTGCTATTTCAGGTTCCCGATCCGCTGCTGGTATTCCCGAGAACCGACTTCTGGCCGGCGGGGGAAGCGGGCTTTGCGCCCTGCCAGCCTTGTTTCCACTGCGCCATCAGTTTCTTGACGAGGTCCGCGTTGGCCGGATCTTTGGCGATGTTCTGATTCTCCTGGGGATCGGTCTGATGATCGTACAGTTCAACGGCGTCAACCTGCGCGTGATCATTGCGACCCACCCAAACCGTGAAGCGATAGCGGTCGGTGCGCATCGAGTAACCCATCAAAGCCCCGGCCCCCGTTCTGCCGGCATTGCGCGGGTACTGGCTGAAAGCGGCCGGCTTCCACGGGCGCTTCGGGTCGTCGAGCAGCGGCTTGAAGCTCGTGCCTTCCAGATGCCCCGGCAGCGGCAAACCCGCGAGCTCGGACAACGTGGGATAAACATCCACAAACTCCACGAGCGCGGCGGTATGCGAGCCGGCATTCTTCATTCCCGGCACGGAGAGGATCAGCGGCGCGTTCGCGTCGTTCTCAGAGTTGCTGTGTTTGCACCACGCGTCGTGCTCGCCCAGTTTCCAGCCATGATCGCCCCAGAGGATGATGATGGTGTTCTTGCTCAAGCCGAGGCGGTCGAGTTCGTCCAGCACTTTGCCAATCTGCGCGTCGGTGTAACTCACGCCGGCGTAGTAACCGTGCTTGAGCTGGCGCGCGAGGTCGTCGGGAATTGAATTCGTCGGGATGCCGTGGTAGTTGCGCAGTTCACCGCCGGGAAGGATCGCGTAGTCCGGCGCGTCTTTCGGGCGGAATTTGTTGGGCGCGAGCTTGATTTTCGCCGGATCGTAGAGATCCCAATATTTCTTGGGCGACACGAACGGCAGGTGCGGCTTGATGAAGCCAACCGCGAGGAAGAACGGTTCCTTCTTCTTGCTCATATCGCGCAACGTGGAGATGGCGAGTTCGGCCACTTTGCCGTCCTGAAATGTATCGTCCGGCACATCGGCGCCCTCGAAAGCCGGGCCGCGTGAATTCAAGCCCGTGGAGGGTGGACCATCGGGTGTGGATGCGGGGTTGGACTTCTTTTTCTTGGATTTCGGTTTCGCGTCACCGTCCGGCTCGCCTTCGAATTGACGCTTATCCAGCGCGACATTCTCCGCGAGCGCATACTTGACCGCCTTTGGGGTCTGCCACGGCACGGACCACGTCGGCGGGTCATCGTAATTGCCGTGGTAGATCTTGCCCATTCCTTGAACGAAATAGCCGTTGTTCTTGAAATGCTGGCCCACCGTGACAACCTCGGGGAGGGCGGTCCGGAAGTGCGTAACAAGGTCCCATACTTTCGTGGTGTCCGGCCGCGCGCCGGTCATGAGACTCGAACGTGACGGCGAGCAGACGGCCTGCTGGCAGTAGGCGCGCTCGAACACCATGCCACGCGCGGCGAGACGGTCAATGTTTGGACTCTTGATGTAGTCACGGCCATAGCAGCCGAGTTCAGGCCGGAGATCGTCCACCGCAATGAAGAGAACATTGAGCTGGTTTGTCTGCCCCGCTCTGGCCAGATTCATAGCGGCAACGAACGCCGCCAGAGCAATAAAAGTGCGTCGGGCAAGACCACAAATTCGTCTGTTCGTGTTCGATTTCATATTGATTCTACTCCTCTGGATTGGGAGGCGTTTCACCGGTGGCGTTTGGCTCCTCTACCGCCCCGGCTTTCTTCGCCTTTTTCTCTTTCTTGACGTTTTTGGCGTGCCTGCCCGAACCGTCGCCTGGGTCCACAATCCCGCCGGCAGGATTGAGTTCGTCGAGTTTGGCCTGCAACCGCGGGCGGGCAGCAACGGCGGCCGCCTCCGTCGTATTGGTGGCCACAAGTGTTTCCTTGAATGGTGCGCCGCTCATGTCATACAGTTCACCCAAGTGGTTCAGCTTCCAACTGGCGTCACGGACGTACCACTGACGGCCAAGTTCGATGAAAATCCAGTCGCGCGGCCGGCCAGCCCGGCCGCGCAGTTGCGGCAGGATGCTGTGGCCATCAATCGTCACACCCTTCGGCAGTTTCGCGCCCGCAAGCTCCGCCAGTGTCGGAAAGTAGTCGCTGAAATCCATCAGGTCGTGCGAAACCTTGCCAGCCGGAGTCGTGCCCGGCCAGTTCGCGATCATGGGAACCAAACTCCCGCATTCCAGCATCGTGCCCTTGTTGCCGGACAGGAGTTTGCCATGGACCGTTGAACGGGGAGTCTCGCCGGGGACAGTACCGTTGTCGCCGGCAAAAATGATCAGGGTTTTCTTGCGCAGTTTCAACCGGTCAAGCTCGGCGACCAGTTTGCCGACCAGCTTGTCCATGTAAATGACGTTGTCTTTGAACAAGTCCTTGCTGTCGGGCGCGCTATCGGGCGTGCGCAGGATGTCGGTGTGAATCTGCGACATGGCGTAGTAAACGTAAAATGGCTCCTTCTTGTGACGTGTTATGAAATCCACCACAAAATTGTGCATTTTGTCGGGAAGATATTCGCCGTCCAGCAACGGCGTCTCCTGGCCGTTGACGGTGTAGGTCTTGTTGATCATGGCGGAAGTTAGTTTGTTCGTCTGGGTATTCCAATACTTGCCGCTCCCTTGGAAGCGCAGATATTCGTCGAAACCCCAATCGCTCGGCTGGAGCGGCAACTGACTCCACTTGCCACACATCGCCGTCGCGTAGCCCGCCGTCTTGAGCGCCTGGGGCATCATGATTTCATTGGCGGGTTTCAGCAGCGGGCCACTGTCGTTGCCGGTCATGCCGGTACGATACGCGTAACGCCCCGTCATCAACATGGCCCGTGACGGCCCGCAGAGCGGCGCGGCATAGCAATGCTCGAAGCGGATGCCGCCTTTCGCCAGCTTGTCGATGTTCGGCGTCTTGTAATTGTCCGCGCCATAACAACTCACGTTGCCAATGCCGAGGTCGTCGGCGAGGATGAAGATAATGTTCGGGCGGTCCGACTGCGTGGCCCTTGCCAGATTCACAGCGGCAAAGAACGCGACAAGAGCGATGAAGGTGCGTCGGGTGAGACCACAAATTGTCTTGTTCGTGTTCAGTTTCATTCCTGGGAACCGTCCTTTCCGGTTGGGCTTGGGGTTTCCAGCCGCAACGCGGGTTGTGTGATCGCGATGCTGCGGCGCACGGCGGAGCCGTCAAGTCAATCGGGTGTCGTTTTCTCTTTTCTTAGCGGACATGCTAGTAGGTTTATTGTTATCAGTCCACAACAAAAGTGCAGGGACACAACTCCAAGGCGGTGCATCATCTCTTGTCGGTTGCAACTAACTCGTAATGCTCGGGAGTAATCAATCTCTTGAGATTCTTCGCCAACACCGGAGTGGAAAGATTCACGGCTCAGAAACAATCCGATACACACGGAAGTTGTCGATTTTTATGTGGCTGCGCGTCGTCCGGAAACCGAACCAGCCTTCTCGGAAAGGCTCCTTGTCCGTGAAATCAAAGATCACCTCCCCGTCCCGAAGAAATTGAACCCGTTCGCTGTCGGCTATGACTTGGATCTTCACCGTCTTGTTGGCAACATTCATGAACTTGGCGTCTCGCAGATCCCCCTTGCTCTTGTCCAGTGGTCGGGTCCCGTCCCCCGGATAGCGACGGAACCGGGTGGTGGTGTTTTCGTTGGCTCCGTATCCAACATAGTATAGCCGCAGGCTGTCGTATTTCTTGAAAGCCCCACCACGTTCCTTGCTTCCGGCAAATAGGTCATCAGGGTGCTGCGGATCGACGGCCATCCAAAAGCAGTTCAGGTCGCTGCCCCGATCGTTGTCACCCCCTTGTTGGACCATGGTGGCTTCGTATTCAATGAGGATGGATCCCGCGAGCTTCTTCTTGAACCAGACGGTGCAACCCCCTTTGTCGTGGGGTCCGGCCCCGTCATCAATATCCAGGTTCCCGTCCATCAACTTGGTCGTGCCACTTGGGGTCTGCTCCACGACCCACTGCGACAGGTCCTTGTCGAAATCATCCTTGGCGAGCAACTCCCCGGTCTTGTCGGAAAGCAGGGCGGGGCTCGCGGCGGAAACCGTCTCTTCTGCTTGCGCCAGCGGAGAAAAGCATCCCAATAAAACCGCGGTCGTTAGGAGATAAACTTTCATTGCCGGCCAATAGCCCGTCGGCTCGAACACCGCTGTGCTCCTGCCGTTAAAGTCCACCTTGTCATCGCCGGCCACTTTGGTCGAAGGCGCAAGGTCGCGGGTCTTCCAGTAGGCATAGTAGTTGGAGACGGCGTCGCGTTACGGCACCAACACGCGGACGCGGTAGTACCGGGACGGGATATTGGTCGCGCCACCCGGGTCCACCATATTCGTAACCACGCCGGAGCCGTTGCCGCCGCCTAAGACATTGGTCTGACCGGCGCTCACGAAACTGTTCGTGTAGCCACCATCGGCCGTTCCAGTCGAGTACTCCAGCACGTTGGTGCGCGAGGCGATGCCCGGCGACCACGTGTTGTCTCCGTTGGCGCCCAGATACGCGATTTTCATATCGCTACCGGACATTGCGACACTGATAAT
>CAZMKD010000212.1:0-2801 GCA_964566575.1 uncultured Verrucomicrobiota bacterium | reverse complement strand
GGGCGAACAGACGGACCAGGGGTCCCGGCTCGAGAGCGGCCTGAGCCCGCTCGCGGTCGGATACCGCGGCCGGGGAGAGTCTCGTGCGCAGGCGTGCCAGGGTCGTCGCAAAGCGCTCACGACCGAAGGGCTTGACCAGGTAGTCGATGGCGCCCAACTCGAAGGCCGCGATGGCAAAACGGTCGTAGGCGGTGGTGAACACGATCTCAGGCGTGGGACGCATCCGCCGCGCGACCTCGATGCCCGACAGCTCGGGCAGGCGCACATCGAGGAACACCAGGTCCGGTTCGAGTGCGTCCAGGAGACGCAGGGCCTCGACGCCGTCCCGCGCTTCCCCGATGACGCTCACCCATGGCACCTCGGCGAGGTACTCGTGCAGGTTCTGGCGTGCCGGTGCTTCATCCTCGACGATCAGGGCACGGACGCCGGCGTCGTTCACGCAGCCTCCGGAAGGCCGTCGTCGGGCAGATCCAGAAGCACGCGCAGCCCGCCCCCTTCCGGCGCCTCGAAGCTGAGGCGAGCCTGGCCCGCGTACAAGGTGGCGAGACGCTCGCGCAGTAGTCGCAAGCCCACCCGGGGGCTCGCCAGGATGGCGGCCTCCGAGGCGCCGGGGCCGTCGTCTCGCACCGTGACGCGCAGCCGCCCCTGCTCGCGGTGTGCGGAGATCTTCAACCGACCGCCCGATGCCCGCGGAGCGATGGCGTGAGCGATCGCATTCTCCACGAGCGGCTGGATCGCGAACGGCGGAATCGGCACGTCCATGGCCGCGGCGTCAGCGAAGACCTCGAGCCGCAGGCGCTCTCCGAAGCGTAGCCGCTGCAGTTCCAGGTAGCTCGTGATGAAGGCCCACTCCTCTCGGAACGCCACTCGGTCGGTTTGTCGCTGCTCGACGCTCATTCCGAATTGCAGCAGTTCCCCGAGGCGCTCGATCGCCGCCTCGGCCGCGGACGGCTCACGCCGCACGAGCCCGAGCAGAGCGTGCAGCGTGTTGAGAATGAAGTGCGGGTTGAGCTGGCTGCGGAGCAGTTGCAACTCGGCCCTGGCGTGCAGCGCCTCGGCTCGCTGGGAGCGGGCCTGGGCCGCGTGCGCCCGCTCGCCGTTGTGCCAGGCATGGCCGGCGCCCAGCAGCGCGAGCTGAATCAGGCTGTTGATGAGTGACTGCCACAGGATGACCGGAGGCGCGGGGTGCTGCGGCGTACCCAGCCGGATCCACGCATCCAGGACGGCCAGCAGCAGCCAGGCTACGGTGGCGAGGGTGGCGACGGCGAGAGTGCCGAGCACGGCCCGCGTGATGCCGCCGTAGCGGTCCCCATCCGGCCATGGCCAGCGCCGAGCGAAACGCAGCGAGAGCAGGCCGAGAAGGGTGTTCGGTAGCACGACAGCGACCGCACCCCGCAAGGCATGCGGCGGTGCGGCGCCCGAGGCCACGAACAGCGTCGCGTAGACGCCCGCGACGATGATCCAGGCGGCGATGTAGGCCAGACGTGCGGCCGACCGTGACGCAACCGCTCTTCCTGGTTCAACTGGCATCACTCGCGGCCGCGATTGTGAAAGCGAACTCGGGATGCGGCAACCGTGCTCAGGCTCCAAACTGCCTCAGGTGACGGTTCATGTGCCGATGCATG
This sequence comes from uncultured Verrucomicrobiota bacterium, assembly GCA_964566575.1. Lineage (GTDB taxonomy): Bacteria > Verrucomicrobiota > Verrucomicrobiia > Palsa-1439 > Palsa-1439 > CAZMKD01. The sequence continues at coordinate 1,176 of CAZMKD010000212.1, read as the reverse complement.
AGGACGCCCCAGCTTCGCCCGGTCAGCGCTCCGAAGGCCGGGTGAGGCGCCCAGCTTGCTTTCTCGCCCCGTTCCGCAACTGTGCTGAGTAGGTCGGCGAGCGTGCTCACGCTGGCTGAGAGCTCGTCTGCCGAGCCCACAAAGGGCGCCAGCCTGCCGGCCCGCGGTAAAGCCCAGGGGAGGACATGGATCACCAACAGCGCCACAAGACGGTTGCGAAGGATGCTTGCTTGCGGCGGTCGCGAAAGCTGTCCAAGCGCGATTCGCAGCTGATTGGCCATGTGTTCGACAGCCTGAACCAGCGTCATCTGGCCCCAGCGTCGCTGGCTTGCCGGGCCAAGCTGTGCCAGCCGGGCTTGCAGCTTCTCGCGGGCCTCGCCATCGAAGATCGAGCTGTTCATGCCTGGCCTCTCTCCGGCTCTATTGACTCGGCTCGCCCAGCGCGCGGATCTGCACCAACAGCACGTCGCGAACGTAGTGCCAGTCGGGCGCGGCGACGAGGGCACCCTCGGCGTAGGCGAGCGCGAGGTCGCGGTTCGCGAGCCCGCTGTGCGAGTACAGGTACGCGAGGTTCATCAAGTTCTCGGCGCCGCCCCAGCGGGGAATCCACGCGGGCTCCTCGTCGGCGACCTGGCGGGTTTCAGCGAGCGCGGCTTCGATCCCGCGATGAAGCGTGGCCGCGGCCTTGGCGGCGTCACCGCCGTAGGGCGGCGGAGCCCCGAGCTGAGTCTGGCCCCTGAGCCATAGTGCGCGCGGGTTGTTGGTACCCTTCTCACTCAGCTCCCGTGCTGCCGGCATGTACTCTTTCAGGACGGCCTCGCGGCGGGACGCGTCGTCGCCTGCGAGGAAGAGCAGGGGGCCCGCACAGCCCATGATACCGATGCGCGCCTCGATCCAGTCGGGCTTCAGGGCGAGCGCAGCCTGGAAGCTGGCGATCCCCGCCTTCAGATCGTCCTCGAGATCTCCGGGCATCGGTGTCTCGTTGAAGCCGTTCAGAGCGCGCCGCCATTTCGCGAAGGCCTGCCAATAACTGCGGTAGGCCCCGAGTTGGGGATCGCGGACAGCTTCGAGGGCTGCGGCCAGGCGACTCAACTCGGCGCGCTCGCCTCGATAGTCGGCGGCTCGTATCGCGCGGGCCAGCGTGCCCAGCCGCGCAGCGTCCGTCGGGGTCGCCGG